>DATLMN010000157.1:0-31768 GCA_035537255.1 Pyrinomonadaceae bacterium
TAAGAAATTCGGCTGCTTTTCGTTTCCCGCCGGGCCTCAAGTTTTTCTCAATTGTCCCGCGCTATTTTGCTGGTGTTAGTTACGGGTGAATACCTCGCCGATGCGAATCACAGCCGAACAATTGATAAAAACTTTGCCAAGTACAGACCCAACCGGAGGCCGAAGATGATTAAAAGAATAGCTACCACACTGATCGCCATCCTCTTGACCTGCTCCGCCATCACCGCCGCCGCCTCAGCCGCGAGCCTTAGCCCTGCGCTTCGCTCCCAGCTAGGCAAGCTGACCGATGCACAGAGCGTTGGCACGGTCATCGTCTCTTTCAGGACGAGCGACGGCCTCAAGGACTCGCACCTGGGCGCGCTGCGTAGCGTAGGGATTACTGGTGGAACGACCTTTCAGAACTTAGGCATGGTGGCCGTTGTGGCCAGCGTCGGACAGGTCAAGGCGCTCTCTGCCAACCCTGAAGTGCGCTCCATCTGGTCTAACGACAAGCTTGAGTTGTTTCTGGATCAGGCACGCGTGCTTGCGGGTGTTGACAGGGTTCGCCGTGATGCGGGTTTGACGGCGGCCAACGGCGGCTCGCCCATCTCCGGCAAGGGCGATTTTTCTGCGCTCATCATCGACTCCGGCGTTGACGCGACGCACAACGATTTGAAGCTCGGCCAGAACGTCATCCAGAATGTGCAAGTGCTCACTCACGACGGCGATTCCACAGATCAGTTTCTTCCGCTGACGACCCTTGAGAACGTGCCGAACACGGATCAGTCCGTCGGTCACGGCACGCATTGCGCTGGCATCCTTGGCGGCACGGGCCTTCAATCTGGCGGCCGCTATGCGGGCGTCGCGCCGGGAACGAAGCTCATCGGCGCTGGCCTTGGCGCTGGCCTGTTTGTGCTCAACGCTGTGGGCGCTTGGGAATGGGCGATGGCCAACCAGTTTCGTTACAACATACGCATCATCTCGAACTCTTACGGCAGCTTTGCTCCCTTCGACCCGGATGATCCGATCAATATCGCTAGCCGCAAGCTTTACGAGCGCAATGTCGTGATCGTTTTTGCGGGCGCAAACTCCGGCCCGGGCAAATCGACCTGGAATCGCTATGCGAAAGCGGCTTGGGTGATAGGCGTGGCGAACGGCCATAAGGAAGGCGGCCTGGTCAACGGCAGCTCTCGCGGCACGCCTGCGGATGAAAGACTGGCCAACGCTGATGTCCTTGATGACTATGCAGCGCCGACGATCACAGCGCCGGGACACGGGCGCGAGTTCGCCAACAACACGCGCTTTACGACGAATCTGGTCTCGACGCGCTCGATCACGAATCTGGTCGCCAACGGCGGCGCGAGCGATACGGAGATACCGGCGGCTTACCTGCCCTTCTACACGCAGATCGAAGGGACTTCGATGGCGACTCCGTTCGTCGCCGGAACGATTGCGTTGATGCTCGACGCAGACCCCACGCTCGTCAACGATACGACTCTTCCGGGAGACTGGATCAACGGCTCGCTGGACAGGAACAGGGTGGACGAGATCAAAAGTATTCTGATGAGCACGGCGACGCGCATGCCTGGCCGCGAAGAGTGGGAAGTCGGCGCGGGCTTTCTCAATTCCTATGCTGCCGTAGACAAGGTGCTCAATCGTCAGAAGAGCTACGGCTCTTTCCTCAATCCGACTTTCAACGCGCATTTCGACACGCAGGCGACCAACGATCCGTTCACGATTACTTATAACCCTGCCGCCACGCCCGGCCCCGATTCCGCCAACGCACGCAAGTTCAAGGTCGAAGTCGGAGTCGATGTGCTGGACGTTTTCGCCAGCGTCGAATATGAAGGACTGACCAACCCCGTCGCCATCGTGTTGACAGACCCGAGCGGCAAGACTTATTCGAGCGGCATAGGCCTGCCGGTGCTCAACGCGCCATCCAGACAGGTCGTCGTCAAGAATCCCGTGGCCGGTGATTGGGTGATGGAAGTTCGCGGGGCGCGCGGCCTGACGAGCAACGGCGTCAGCACGCCGCTTCTCCCTGCTTCCGGCGCAGGTCTTCCGGGCGATGTCGTCGGAACGATTACCAAGAAGCGCATCTCTATTTCTCCGGCCATCACGGACATTCAGCAACACGCATCCAGAGATGCTATCCAACTGGCCGTCATCAATCGCCGGATTGACGTGCTCTCCGACAACTCTTTCCAGCCGGATGCAAACGTCACGCGCGAAGACTTTGCCCGCTCGCTCGCGCTCAACGTGCCGCTTCGTCAGACGCTCTCCAACGCGCCGAAGTTTACGGATGTCTCGGCGGAGTTCGAGCCGTTGGCCCAGGCCATTACTGCTAAGGGCTCGACGTTGCGCGACTTTTACACGGGCGACAGCTCGCAGGCGGCGGCAGGCTTAATGAGCGCGACCGGCAACAGCTTTAACCCGAACGGAACGGTCAGCCGTTTAGACCTCGCGGTCGCTTTCGTCCGCGCGCTGGGCCTCGACGCTGAAGCCAAGGCGAAAGCCGGAAGCACTGTCACAGACCCGACCACGGGTCAGCCCGTGATAGAGAATGCGCAGATTGCACCGGCGCTTCGCGGTTATGTGCAGATCGCGATTGATAAGGGTTTCCTGGAAGTTTATCAGGCCAGCGTGCAGCAGACGCCTGCGGGCATCGTCGCACAGCCAGGCCCGCGCGTTGAGCCCAGCGCTGCGGTCACGCGCGCGGCGCTTGCCACGAAGCTCAACGTCTTCGTCCAGCGCTTCGTCGCAGGCAACTGACACCGAAACGATCTTGACGCCGCTCCGCTAATGGGCGGCGTCAGGATTTTTAAGGCCGCTTCCGAAAGTGGCGATTTAAAAGTTACTCCTCGCTCGATTACCGAAATTATCAAACTATTAAATGGAGACCTTCGACATGCCCAGCAAAATTTCCAGCTACCGATTGATCCTGATCCTCTCGATCATCGTCGGACTAGGCTTCGCGCTTTCCCGCAACGCATCGACGAGCGCGAGCAGCACGAGCGGCAGCATGACCTCCGTGATCGTCGAATTTCGTGACGATCCGGCGGCCGTTTATAAAGCCAGATCAGAGAAGTCCGGCGTCACAGTTTCAAACGAGGGACTGCAATCGTACCGCGACGGGCTGCGCGCCAAACAGGACGAGTTCCTCAAGGCGCTCGCCGCCAACGGCGTTCAAGCGGCCGTCAAATCGCGCGACATTAAAAACTACGACGGCAGCTCTGCGGCCAAGATAGAGCTTCGCTATACGCTCGTCTTTAACGGCATGACGCTGAGCGTGCCCGACTCTGCCATCCCCGCAATCGCCGCGATGCCGCAGGTCAAGAAGGTTCATCCGAACGGCATGCTCTATACGATGCTTAACCAGAGCGTCAACTATATTCATGCGCCGCAGGTCTACGGCAAGGCCGCAGAGTTGTCGCAGTTCGACGACCTGCGCGAGGGCTACGAAGGCCAGGGCATGTACATCTCCATCATAGACACCGGCGTGGATTGGACGCACCCGATGTTCGGCGGCGACCCTACGCCTCCGCGTCTTGGCGTCGCGCCCGCCTCGGCGGCAGTTCCGACCAATAAGAAGGTGGTCTATTACCTGCCGCTCACGGACATCGGTATCGAAGACGGATTCGGTCACGGTACGCACGTCGCTTCGACCGCCGCTGGCTATCTGGCCTTAGCGCCCGGCGCGGACGGCGTGCCAGGCACGACTGACGACGTACGACTGCACGGCGTCGCGCCGCAAGCCAAGATCATGTCCTACAAAGTCTGTAGCGATATTAAATCGACCGTGAGCCAGGTACAGCCCATAGGCGGTTGCGAGCAATCGGACACGATCATGGCGATTGAGGATTCCGTCTCGCCCGTAACGTTGACGGGACAGTCCAAGCCAGTCGCGCTTGTCATCAACATGAGTCTGGGCGGCGCTGGCGGCCCGGACACTTCGACGGCGGTGGCTTCAAGCAACGCCGCGCTGCTCGGCACGACGGTCGTCGCCGCTTCCGGCAACTCCGGCCCGGGCGAAGGCACGACGGGCGCTCCGGCCGCAGGCACACACGTCATCTCCGTCGGCGCATCGACGCATCCGGGCGCTCTTAACTCCGCATGGTCTGTGGACGTGCTTCAGGCGAGCGCAATCCCGCAGAGCACGACGGGCGCGGTGAGCCCTGCGAAGAATTTCCCTGCGGCTTCCGGCTTTAACCGTCTCAAGATTTTTCCGATGGCGGGCACGCCCAATCCGCCGGCAGGTTCTCTTGCCCAACGCTACGTCCTCATCAACAATCCGACTTTAACGTGGCCTGCGAGCGTGAGCGGACGCATCGCCCTGGTGAAGAAGGTGACGGCTCCAACCTTCGCTTATGTCTCGAACATGGCGGCTCAATCCGGCGCTGTCGGCGTTATCTTTATGAGCGCGACCGAGAACGCGACGGCCGTTAAGGGCACTATCCCATCGGCGACGATTTCGCTGGCCGACGGCGAAATCCTGGTTGACGCCATCTCTTCAACCGACGACAACAACGTAGACCCGTCCGGCGATGTCGTCTCGCAGTTTCCGATTCGCATGAACCCGATCTTTAGCGATCAGTTCATGGGCGAGATGGCGGGCTTTAGCTCGCGCGGGCCTGTGCGCGGTCTGGGACAGATCAAGCCTGACGTTTCCGCGCCGGGCGTGCAGGTGCTGGCGGCAGTTCCGCCCGCATCGCTCCTCGGCGCGCTGTCCGCAGCGGCTTCTCCGACCTCGCCGAACTACGGCTATCTGGACGGCACTTCGATGGCCTCGCCGCACACGGCTGGCGCTGCTGTTTTGATCAAGCAGGCGCATCTGGATTGGTCGCCGGACGTGATTCGCACGGTGCTGATTAACACGGCGACGAATATGCGCAACGAATCGAGCACACCTAAAAGCGATGGCCCGACGACAGCCGATTCGATCATCGCGCAGGGCGGCGGCCTGATTGATGTCAAAGAGGCCGTCAACGCGAAGGCTCTGATGGGCGTCGAAGGCGACGGTATTGATAAGCCTGCGATCCTGGGCAGCCACTCATACGGCGAAGTTCCAGTGGTCAACAACCGTGTCACGAACACCATTCCCGTCAACGTCACTGTGCGCGATCTCTCCGGCGAAGGCGGCACATACAATCTGAATGTAGCCAATAACCGTGACCTGCAAATCGCCGGTATCAACGTTTCGCTCTCGCAGTCGAGCGTGACTCTTCAGCCGAACGGCACGGCGACCTTCGTCATCAACGCCTCGCTTGACGGCGACAAGATTCGCGACGTGATGGCCGCTAAGACTAACGGCTCGAACGTCGTCTTCGAGATGATTCAGATGCAGTGGTACGTGACTGCGAAGAGAAGCGATAACGCAGAGTCCCTGCGTATGCCATTCTACTTCAAGCCGGGACAGAGTCTTCCGGCGCAGACCACGACCGAGACCATTACGCAGACGGGCACAGTGCCCGTGGGCGATCAGGGACTGGGGCTCGCGTCCGGCGTGACCTACATTGACGTGCCCTTCGAGGTCAGCTCTTCCGTCATCAAGCTCGAAGCGACGACCGAATGGTTCGCAAGGCCGACGGGCTCGCAGGAAGATATTGATTACGAATTGCTGGACCCGGACGGAAATGTCATCGCCAATTCTGGTGGGCCGGCGGGTGCTTCGGAATTTGTGAGCGTGAACATCACGCGCCCGGGCACTTACACTCACCACATCATAGGCTTCCAGAACGCTGCGACGGATTTCACCGTCAAGACCACGTTCACCAAGGGCACGCCTCCGCCCGCGCTTCAGGCGATTGCGGGCGACTTCATGAACGCGCAGGGCAAGGCCGTGGACTTTGACGGCAACCTGACGCTCTCCTGGCAGGGCGCTGGCGGCGAGACTGGCTACGAAGTCGAGCGCTCCAGCGACGGCACGAATTACGAGACGATCACGAGCGTCGGCGCAGACCAGCAGAGCGTTGCGCTCGCAGATCAGCCGAACGGCCAGCTTAGCTATCGCGTGCGCGCGCTCGTGCCCGGACAGCTCGGCAAATATGTCACCGCGCCTTCAAGCGTCGCGCAGATCATCGTTGATCGTCGCGGCAAGGTGGACATCACCAATCAGATTGCGACGGCCATCTCTAACGTCTCGTTTGCGGGCGGAGTCTTTAACCTTGATCTCAACATCAAGAACAACTCCACACAGACCTACGTTCCGCTGGTTGAACTCAGCGTCGTGCGTATTACTTCCACTTCCGGCACTGTCTCTGTCAAGAACGCGGACAACGCCGGTAACGGCAAGAGCGCAGAGACGGCGGCGCTGTTCGGTTACTCGAACCTGTTAGGAGCGGATCAGGAGTTTGCCGCTGGCGAGATCACCGGCAACCGTACCTTGCAGTTCAACGATGCGGCGGCAGAGCTTTTCAGCTTTGACGTTTCAGTAACGGCCTTCGAGCGTGGAGCTAATGGTAGCCAAAGCTCTGCGACGGGCGGAGGCACTACTAGTGCGGGCGGCAGCCAGGCGGGCTCCGGCACTTCCGTGCAATCGCTGACGAAGGTGATGCGTATTACAGTCAATCCGCTCACCAAAGCCGTGAGCGCGAAACTGCTCTAAGTCAAAAACAACCCTCTTTACCGGCAAGGGCGCTCGCGTTAACCACACGGAGCGCCCTTGCCGCTCGTTTGGCTGCCCCTTTGGGCTGTTCGGAATCGCGACGCGTCAAGGGTTTTACCTCCATACCTTCGGCCTCAAGTTTTCCTCAAGTCTTCGGACGCGCCCGAAACGTTCAATTTCCCCAGCAAAATCAAGGGTTTTTCTTAAGCTGTGCGCCTCAAGCTTTTCTCAAGCACGCTTCGCTATCTTGTCATCGTCAGTTACCGGAGCAATTCCTCGCTCGCACTTGAAAAAAGATCGCCGCCGCAGGGGCAGACGGGATTAACCGATCAAGAGCACGAATCCAGAGCCCCTGACTATTCGACAAACTTAAACAACCCCAGGAGGTCGCCCGCAATGCTCGCCACTTTTTCTAAGCTTCGTATAGCTTTTATGCTACTGGTTATCCTCGCCGGTTTCGCTTTTCTACTCAATTACGCCAGAACCACTTCGGCCAGCGCCGAGACGACTTCCGTCATCGTCGTGCTGCGCGAAGACCCTGCGGCTGTTTACAAGGCCAAAGCAGAAAAGGCCGGAACTCCTGTTTCCGACGAAGCGCTGCAAGCTTATCGCGACCGCCTGCGCGCCAATCAGGATACGTTCCTGAACGCCCTGCGCACGAACGGCGTCTCCTTTACCATCGACGGCGCGGACGTTAAAGGCTTTGACGGCGCTTCGATGGGGCGCGTTGAATTTCGCAACACGCTCGTCCTTAACGCTATCACTTTGAGCGTGCCGAAATCCGCTGTGGCCGCGATCAAGAGCATGCCGCAGGTCAAGCGCGTCGAGCCCAACAGGAATAAAAAACTTCTTCTTCAGAAGAGCGTCGATTACATCAATGCGCCAGCCGTCTACGGACAAGTTCCGGAGCTAACCGCTGCCGACAACCTGCGCGAAGGCTATGAAGGCCAGGGCATCAACGTCGCCGTGCTCGATACGGGCATTGATTGGAATCACGAGATGTTCGGCGGCGACCCGACGCCTCCGCGTCACGGTCTCGCGCCGGATGTGGTCGCGCTTAATACAAATAAAAAAGTTATCTACTACCTGCCTTTGACCGGCACGATTGACGATTACGGTCATGGCACAGCCGCCGCATCCAACGCCGCCGGGTATCTGGGCATTGCGCCCGGCCCGGACAAGCTTCCCGGAACTGCCGACGACATACGCCTGCACGGTGTTGCGCCGCAAGCTCGCCTGATGGGCTACAAAGTTTGCGCCGCTGTCGGTAGCTGCCTGACGGCTGCGACGAACCTCGCCATAGAGGACGCCGTCAGCCCGCGCACACTCACGCTTCAACCGAAGCCCGTGGCGCACGTCATCAATCTTTCGCTGGGCGGCGAAGGCGGCCCCGACGATTCATCTGCGGTGGCGGCCAGCAACGCCGCACTGCTCGGCACGACGGTCGTCGCTTCGGCGGGCAACGAAGGCCCCGGCGAAAGCACTGTCGGCTCTCCTGCCGCAGGCCGCCATGTGCTTGCCGTCGGTGCGAACAACGAGCCTGCGGGCGGCTCGCACACGGTTGACGTTGTCGGTGGTGGTCGCTCGCAGATGATCGCCAACCTCCTGGACGGCGCAACAGCGCCGAGCGCGGACATCGTCTCCAGCTACGTTTTCTGTGGTCTCGCAGAGACTCCGGATCAAGTGCCTGATACCGTCAGCGGCAAGATCGCGCTGATCGCGCGCGGCGGCAGCGTTAATACTCCGGAAGGATTGCCGACCAGCGCTGGCACTGGCCTCTTCTCCAACAAAGCTGCGTTTGCTTTCGCCAAGGGTGCGATTGCCGTCCTTATCTACAACAACGTCGACGGCGAGCTATCGGCCGCCACCGTGCGTGCCTCGACCATCCCTGTCGCAGGCATGTCGCAAGACAACGGACTCTACTTGAAATCACTCATCGGCTCGGATGCGTTCGGCGCGGTTTCCGCCAAACAGATTCGCTTGAACAAAGCCCTGCTCTTTAATGCGCAGATGGCAGAGTTCTCTTCGCGCGGCCCTGTGCAGGGTCTGGGTCAGGTGAAGCCGGACGTGACAGCGCCGGGCGTGGCGATTCTCTCTGCGACCGTTCGCGTCGGCAGCGCCGATGCCAACACCGGCACGATGTTCGACCCGACGGGTTACATCCATGCCAGCGGCACGAGCTTTTCCGGCCCGCACGTCGCAGGCGCAGTCGCGCTCGTCAAGCAGGCTCACTTGGATTACTCGCCAGATATGATTCGCGCGGCGTTGATGAACACTTCGACTAACCTGCGCAGCGCCTCCCGCGTCCCCAAAGCCGACGGAGCAAGCGCAGATTCGATCATAGATCAGGGCGCAGGTCTGGTTGACGTGGCCGCTGCCATCAAGGCGAAGGCTTTGATGGGCGTAGAGGGCGACGGCATCATAGAGCCGTCGATTCTCGCCAGCCATTCCTTCGGCGAGACGCCGATTCTCAACAACCGCATCTCGAATACCAAGAGCGTGACCGTCACTATCCGCGATACATCCGGTCAGGGCGGTACTTATAACCTGTCGACCGCGAACAACCGCTTCCTCGAACTCGACGGCGCATCTGCAACCGTGAGCCCCGCGAGTGTGGAAGTTCCTGCGGGCGGCCAGGCCACCTTCACCGCTACCATCACGATTGACGGCGATAAGGTGCGCGATGCATCCAGCCCGAAGCAGTTTCAGTGGTACGTCGTCGCGAAGCGCGCCGGAAGCTCCGAGTCGCTGCGTATGCCCATGTACTTAAGAGCGCTTCCGACTGTCCCTGCGGGCGCGGCTGCTTCGCAGACGGACACCCTAACGGGCACAGTGCTTGTCGGAGACACAGGAGCGCAGGCTGCGGACGGCGTGACCTACGTCAACCATACATTCAATGTCAGCCCCGCGACTCTCAAGATCGATGCCACGCTCAATTTCTCGACAGAGGACGGCGTGTCCGACCTAGATCTCTACCTGTATGACGCGAACGGCAATGAGGTCACAAGCTCTGCGAATGCGGGCGGGCCTGAATCCTTGAGCGCCAACGTCGCGGGCGGCGGCGCGTATGTTTACCGCGTCGTCGGCTGGTCGAACGTCGCCACGGACTACACGATCACGAGCACGCTCTCCTTAGGCGGCGCTCCTCCCACAGTGCAAGCCTTCGCCAGCGACTTTACGGGCGCGGATGGTACTCGCACGGATTTCGACGGCAGGTACGCGCTCAACTGGCAGGCGCAGGGCGATGTCTTGAAGTACGAGGTCGAAGAGTCCGTCGACGGCGTCAACTATGCGGTCATCGGTCAGGTCCCAGGCGACAGGACGAGCGTCAGCTTCGTGAACATTCCGAACGGTAAGCGCAGCTATCGTGTGCGTTCCATCACGCCCGGAAGGGTCGGATTCTTCGTCACGATTCCGAGCAACACGGAGAGCATCACCGTTGATCGCCGTGGCATAGTCGACATCACGAATCTGGTTTCGACCGCGATGTCCAATGTCTCTTTCGCGGGCGGCGTCTTTAAGCTCGATCTCAACATCAAGAACAACTCCACAGACACTTACGTTCCGGTCGTCGAGTTACAGGTCGTGCGCGTCACTTCCACTTCCGGCACGGTCTCCGTCAAGAACGCCGACAATAGCGGCGACGGCAGGAGCGCAGAGACGAAGGCGCTGTTCGGTTACTCGAATCTGCTCGGAGCAGATCAGCTGTACGCTCCGGCAGAGACGACAGGCGTTCGCACGCTTCAGTTCAACGACTCTACGGCAGAGATGTTCAGCTTTGATGTCGTCGTCACGGCCTACCAGAACGGGTCTGCGGCAGCGGATGCGGGCGCAGGCGCGGGCGCACCGGCGGGTGGCAGCGGCGCAAACGCTTCGTCTGATCCGCTGGGCTTCTTGCCCGGTCTGAACGGCGTGATGCGCATCACGGTTAACCCTTTGACTAAGACGGTCAGCGCGAAGCTGATCCGTTAATCGAGACAGTCATGGCGTCGCTTTGTCGGGGAGTGGCGTCATGACTTCCGCCGGTTCGGAGGCGGGCGTGGCCCTGAAAGCTGCGATTGCCTCCGAACTGGCAGGAAAAGTTTTATCAGGTTCTTTAAGAGAGAAGGAGACGGCAATGAAAAACGCGCTTATCGTAATCACACTATTCGTCTTCGCGCTGATGCTGCAACCGGCTGGCAAAGTGACCGGCGCGACCGCTGCTTCAGCGGAAATAGACCCACTCATCACCAAATATCTCTCGACGAAGGCGCTGGGCGCGACCATGCCCGCGATCATCACCTATAAGAGCAGGCCGACGGCGCTGGATTTGAGCCGCCTGCAATCGCTCGGCATCAGAAAGGGTTTCGCGCTGAGCGAGCTGCCGATGGTCATCGCCGATCTGAATCTCGCGCAGGTCGCGGCCATCAGCCGTCAGTCGAATGTGCGCTCCGTGTGGGCCAATCGCGTGATGAAGAATTTTACGAGTTCGAGCCGACGCTTTATAGGCGTCCCGCAGATGATGGCCGACCGCGAAGTGATCAAGAAGAATACTGCCAATCCAGGCATATCAATTTCGGGTAAAGGTATCGGCATCGGCTACATAGACACGGGCATAGACGCTACGCAGGAAGACCTCAAGCTCGGCTTCAAGACTAGACAGAATGTGATTCAGCCGATAGCGCAGGGCGTCGTCTCCGACGGCGGGCTGGTGCTCGGCGTCGGCGTTTCCGTCTCGGACCTGATCGCGGAGACAGGCTTTGTGCCGCCGATCTACATCGAGAACGTGCCGACTTCTGATCTGGAATCCGGCCACGGGACGCACGGGTCCGGCGTCGCAGCCGGGACGGGCGCAAACTCCGGCGGCTTCTTCGGCGGCGTTGCTCTGGGCGCGCATCTGGTCGGCGTTGATTCCGGCGACGACAAGGGTCTGCCGCTCGTCGCCATCCTCGGCGCTTACGACTATCTGCTCGTCAAGCAGTTCGATTACAACATTCGCGTCATCAACAACTCCTGGGGCGATGCCTATTCCGCAGCCGGTGTCAGTACGAATGATCCGATCAACATCGCGACGCGCAGGGCGCACGACCTCAACATCACGGTCGTCTTCGCTGCCGGTAACAGTGGAAGCGATGCCAACGCGATCAATCCTTACTCGACGATGCCCTGGACAATTTCTGTGGCGGCGGGCGAGAAGGAAGGCTTCGGCTCTCCGGCAGATTTCAGTTCGCGCGGCATAGACAACGGCACGGGCACTGACGTGGCAGGGATGCCTGCGGACGAAACTGCCGTTCCGAATCTGCGGCCTGACATCACAGCGCCGGGCGTGGCGATCATCTCCGTGCGCGCGCATGGCGTGTCGCCGATCATGAATGCCGGGGGACAGATCAACGGCGATGCCGTCAATATTCCGCCCGCTTTTCAACCGAACTATCTATCGTCGCAGGGCACAAGCTTCGCCTGCCCGCACGTCTCAGGCGTCGTCGCCTTGATGCTTGAAGCGGACTCTACGCTGACGCCCGATCAGGTGGTCACAATCCTCAGAGAGACGGCTAACCCTATGCCTTATGCGGAGAAGGTTGTCGGCGCTGGCTACGTCGACGCGCACAACGCCGTGCGCCGCGTGATGGGACTTTCAGCCGTCGCGCACACGGCCAATCTTTTCCCGCCGGAGCATCTGGAGATAGTCGATCTGGCCGGAGACAACATAGGCACAACGGCGCAGGACATACGCAGCGTTGATTATTCCTACGACGCAGCCAAGAGCGAGATCGTTTACGCGCTCTCCGTCACAGACCTCTCTGCACGCACTGTCAACAACGGCTGGAACATCAAATCGGATTTCGTCACGGGCATTGATGCTACGACCGGAGCGGAGATTAAAAAGACTCTCTACGTCACGGCCTTTACGGACGAGCTTGGAGGGATGATTTACGAGTACGGCACGATCTCCGTATTGCCGAACGGCACGAACAATCAGGACAGCCTCGGCGCTGTGGACAGCGGCGAGATCAACGGTAATCAGATCATCATTCGTCTGAGCCTGAAAAAGGTGAACGAAGCGATGTGGGGAGCGAATACGACCAAGACCGTGCTGGGTCAGACTTCGACTTCGACCAACGCGATTGCGCAGATCGTGCTCGGCGCATTGCAAAGCGGGCTGCTCTACCCCGCAGACACCGCCAGCGGTCGCGACTTCGTCGTGCAGTAAGTCGGTTTGTAAAGCTCTATCAGGAGCGATGCGGACTTGCTCTCATCGCTCCTGATAGAACAAAAGAGTTGGGCCAACAGCAGTTTTAAGATCAACCATCAACGAGTGAGCTTCAGAAGCTCTTTTGGAAATAGTCCTCGCAGACACAGGTGGCTCGCAACTAGAGAGCGCGACCTCGACGCAATCCTGATGTTTTCTTCTGGGGGGGAGAAATCAAGAGGATTGCTCATCCGATGCGGTGAGCGGCCGTCCGGGGAGGAACACAGAGCCCTCACCGTATCGGATTCGACCCAAGAGGAACACTGCGATGAGATGCAGACATTTAATCTTCGTATTCATCCTGATACTCAGCAGTCTCTGTGGCGCAGCGGCGGTTGTGGCCGCGCCGAAGATTGACCCGGAGCTGGCCTCGCGCCTCAAAGCGGCGCAGCAGAGCACACAGCTCTTCGGAGTGATACTGACATTCAACAGTGATCGCATCACGGACGCGCAGGTCACTGCCGTCTCCGCGCTGGGCATACGCACGGGCGTGCGCATGGCGAACTTTCCCATCATGGCCGTCAACGCGACGCCTTCGCAGATCACACAGATGCTGCGCTGGGATTCTCTACGCTCGATCTACTTGAACGCGCCCATCAATCTCTATCTGAATCAGACGCGACCTCTGATCGGCGTCACGCGTCTGCGTCAAGACCCTGAGATCACTCGCCGCAACGGTGGCGCGCCCGTCTCAGGCCGTGGCGTCACCATTGCGATAAACGACACGGGCGTCGATGGCACGCATCAGGACCTGCAATATGATCCGCTCAATCCGGCGGCGGGTAAGACGATTCAGAACGTCATCGTCAATCCGAATGACAAGGACGGGCTGGTGCTGCGCACAGATCAGACGGGAAATCTGGTCGAAGGAATTCTGCCGCCGAGCTACATAGAGAATGTGATTACGAGTGATACGAACGGAGCGCACGGCACACACGTGGCGAGCATCGCCGCAGGGTCTGGCCTGGCGAGCGGCGGTCTTTATCAGGGCATCGCGCCGGGTTCGAGCATTCTGGGCTTGGGCTCAGGCGGAGGTCTCTTCATCCTCGGACAGATACAGGCATTCGATTACGCTTTTACCAATCAGTTTCGTTATAACGTGCGCGTCATCAACTGTTCATGGGGAAATTCGGCGGTCGCAGCCGATCCGGATCATCCGATCAACGTCGCGAGCCGCAAGCTTTATGAGTTGGCACACATCGTCGTGGTCTTTGCCAACGGCAATGACGGAGCGGCTGGCCCGAACTCGCAGAACCGCTGGGCCTCTGTGCCCTGGGTGCTGGCGACTGGCGCGAGCGACAAGCGTGGACGAATCGCTAATTTTTCTTCGCGCGGTATCTTCGGTGACACGGTAGTTCATCCTACGATCCTTGCGCCCGGAACGGGTGGGCCAACCGCTGAAGGGTTTACTTCGGCGGTCATCGCCGCGCGCTCGCGTAACAATGCGACGGCCAACGGCTTGAACGCGGACGCAGAGATTCCTCCGGCTTTCCTGCCGAACTATACGCAGATCAGCGGCACTTCGATGGCCGCTCCGCATCTCGCGGGAGTCGTCGCCAACGTTCTTTCCGCCAACCCGTCTCTCTTGCCCGAAGACGTGAGGACTGTTCTTGAAAGGACGGCGACGCCGCTCGGCGTCTACGACGTGTTCGAGGCGGGCGCAGGCTTGGCAAACGTTCACGCGGCAGTCGATCTGGCGCTCAATCCGCAGAAGCCCTACGGCAACTTCGGCTTTACAGGAAAAGGTCTCGCACTTACTAAACAAGACGGCGGTGTGATCGACGGTGTGGTCGCAAGCAATGCTTCCAATCCGCATAACTTCAGTGTTCCGGCCAACACACTTTTCACCTTCGTGCAATTGGAATGGGGCGCAGCGGCGGGCGAGGATCAGTTAATCGTCGATAACACGAAGCTCGCGGCAAACGATCTGGACCTGACGGTTCGCTATCGCGACCCAAGGCAGACTGCCCCTTCTCAACAGGCGACGGCCGATCAAATAAATCTCGGCGGACTCTTCGGCTCGCGCGAAACCGTCAAGTTGGAATTTCCGGCTGAGGGCTCGGCCACAGCCGATGTCAACTCCGGCCTCGCAGGCTTAGGCAATAACACAGATCAGCCGTATCGTCTGACCATCACACATTATCTTTACGACCCGAACGAAGCCGGTGATCTCGCGGGCGTGGACACGGCGACGCGGATTAAGGCACTGAGGCTCGTCTACGACCGTATGATGTTCACGGAAGCCGGAGCTTTTCGTCCGGATCAACCCTTGAGTCGGATGGAGATGGCTCGTGCCTTGATGTTCGGCGCGCGCGTCATGCAATACATTCCCAATCAACCGAGTTTCACGGACATCGCTGCCGCGACGCCCGACGCGCTCGTCGTTGAATCGCTCAAGCGTGAAGGCGTGATGGGAACAAAGGGTTCGACGTTTGGGCCAACCGCCGCAGTAACTCGCGTGGATGAAGCCGTGGCATTAGTGCGCGCTCTGCGTCTCACGGCTCAGGCCGATGCGCTGAAGAACAGCGATGTTAAGGTCGGCGGCCAGACGATCACGGACAACGCGAAGATTCCCGCAGAGCTTCGCGGCTACGTGCAGCTCGCGATAGACAAAGGACTGATGGAAGCCTTTCCGGCCAGCGTGCAGCAAACGCCGACCGGCATCATCGCGCTGCCCGGCCCGCGTTTCGAGCCGGATCGCACAGCCAGGCGCGCGGAATTCGTCGGGCCCATGACACGACTGCTCAGCCTGTTGTTCGGCGAATAAGAAAGAGCCCCTGAAGGGGGCGATAGAATGTAGCCCACGGCGTCAGCCTTGGGTTAACAGCGCAATAAAAATTAAAGCCCCGTGAGGGGCGAAAGACGTTCGCGTTTGAGTCTAATCAAGATTGTGCGTCTTTCGCCCCTCACGGGGCTCTGATTGTTTGTGTGATGACTTTTCCCATGACTCACGTCATGGGCTACATTCTATCGCCCCCTTCAGGGGCTTAATGGCCTACCTTCTTTCGCCCCTTGTGGGCCTCTAATCTTTGAAGAGCTATCCATCAACGGTATTGCCATCAATGAAGCTCTGCTGCTATATGTATCGGGCGAAATTTCCGAAATTCCAGACAGGCGTGTATCTTCGGATTACGTCGCTTCAAAAAATCTATTGGCCCATCGGTCATACCTTATCGAAAAAAGATGCAAGCACCCTCAACACAGTCCGCCTCTGAAAAGGTACATCGTTATCCATGCCCGGCCTGCGGCGCGAACCTAGTCTTTGAGCCGAAGGACGGCGCTTTGACCTGTCCCTATTGCGGGCACAAAGAGTTGATCCCCACAAGCGCGGAGCAGGTCCAGGAGCGCTCATTTGAGCAATACCTGCGCCCGCAGGCCGGTCAATTGCAGGTCTTGGCCCGGAACGCGCTGGAAGTTCAGTGCAACAGTTGCGGAGCGATTGTCACTTTTGTTCCGCCGGAGGTGGCGCGCGAGTGTGATTTCTGCGGCGCGCAGATCGTCGCGCAGCCCAAAGCCGCAGACCCTACGGTCGCGCCGGAAGGCGTTCTTCCCTTTCGCATCACTCACCAGCAGGCGACGCTCGCGGTCAGACAGTGGCTCTCCTCGCGCTGGTTTGCTCCCGATGCCTTAAAGCGTTTCGCACGCCCCGAAGCGATTGACGGCATCTACCTGCCCTACTGGACGTATGACGCGCACACGACCAGTTATTACACGGGCCAGCGCGGCGAGTATTACTACGAGACCGAGTATTACACGGAACGCGACGCGCAGGGCAACAGCGTGCAGAAGACGCGACAGGTGAGAAATACGCGCTGGTATTCGGCATCCGGCACGGTCTCGCGCTGGTTCGACGATCTGCTCGTGCCTGCCACGCGCTCGCTTCCTCCCAATCGTCTCTACGCTCTTGAGCCCTGGGACTTGGTCGAGGTCAAACCGTATGAGCCCGCCTTTCTTTCCGGCTACAAAGCGCAGCGCTATCAGGTGGAGTTAGGTGAAGGGTTCGAGCAGGCCAAGGTGATTGCGGCGCGCGTCATCGAAAGTGATGTTCGCAGAGACATCGGCGGCGACGAACAGCGCATCAGCAACGTCACGACGCATTACGCGGGGATTACCTTCAAGCACCTGCTGCTGCCCGTCTACGCCGGGGCTTACAGATTGAACCAGAAGGTCTACCAGATAGTGATCAACGGTCGCACGGGCGAAGTGCAGGGCGACCGTCCCTACAGCTTTATCAAGATCGCGCTGCTGGTCTTAACCATTCTCTTCGTCGTCGGCTTTATTCTTCTCGTGATGGCGCTCTTAAAAAGTTGAGCGGGAAGGAAAGAGGCGTGTGGATATGAGCGGCTAAGCTGTCTGCTTTAGCCTGCGGAGTCGTCGTCTAACAATTCCGGCCAGGCCTCTTCATCCGTTTCGCTTTGCGGCTCAAGCGCGGCCTCTATGCTGCGCAGCTCCTTTTCCAGCTCGGCGTTCTGTCTCTCCAGCTCCTGGATGCGGCGCTTGTGCTGGCGATTGATCGCCTCCATAAACCTTAGATAGACGAACTCCATTCCGGCCACGCAGGCCAGCGCCAGGGCGAAAATAAATGCGACGTATTCCATGATCTTCGAGTTCTCCTGGTGAGTAGGTCAAGCTCTTCGCGTCATCATGCGAGATGTTAGTAAAGAGTGAATGCACCTACTAACATTTCACATACAGCATCTGACACCTATCCTTCGCAGGCGAGGGCGTCCGCATCATCTGTCGGGAAATTGGCGGGTAGTTTATAGTTTTCCGCCGCCTTCAAGCAAGGCTCAAGCGTAAAACTGAGTTGCTGGATTTATCAAGCGATAACTTTGCTTTTAGTCCAGCCAATCGCGCGTCATATCGCACCAGAGCGCAAGGCCGCGCCAGGCTGCAAAGCGCGAGTAGAAGCGCGCGATGCGTGCGTCGTCAACCGTGGCGCGCTTGCCTACGCCGCGCGTGCGTGCGAATTTAGCGCGCACCCATGAATCCAGCGCCAGACAATCATAACGACCCACCAGCTTTAACAGATTCTCTGCGGCATAATCGCCGACGCCTTTGACGCGCTTCATCTCGCGTTTCAGCTCCTGTGTCGGCAGCTCGCTCACCAGCCAGCTTTCAGGATTCAGCTCTTTCGCGGCGACGCGCTCCGCCAGCTCTTTCAAGTAAGGTGCGCGATAGCCCGCGCGCACGACTTCGCGATAAAACTTTTCAGGCTGATGGGCCATCGCTTCCGTCGTGGGAAAAGTCTTTCGACCACTGCCCGCCTCGCGCCCGAGATTCTGCACCAGTCCCGTCACCATCTTTTCCGTCAGCGCCCACGAACAATTGGTCGTACAGAGAGATTTCACCAGGTCTTCGAAGACCGTCGGCGAGCGCAACAGGCGGCCAGCGCCCTCGTGCGCGATCCAGGAGAACTCCGGGTCGTCAAGCACCGCATCGTAAAAACCGTTCATCTCGTCGTCCAGCCGCAGCATGTGTCTTACGTCGCGTTCGATCTTAGCCGTGGCCATCGCCGTTAAGCGTTGCCCGTCCGCGCTCACACGCACAGTCCGCTTCGTCCCCTTGATCCTGACCGTCAGGGGGCGGCCGCCCTGCTCCGGCCATTCGATGACGCGCCATAACTCCCAGCGATCCTGATCGAACTCGAAGGGCAAAAGCTGACACCATCCATGACTGAGCACTGTTCGCTGAAAGCTAAAATCCGCTGGCGTCCTGATCTTGATCTCCATAGACTATTTTCTCCGCTGGTCAGTTGTTCTCTCTCGCGTCTGAACGTACTGGATTTTACGCCACAGGCCACGTAGTTGTTCGACTCCCTTCTGTGCGCCTCCGGCTTAAAACTGCTGGCGCGCAGATGTGACTGAGGATATGGGATTACCGACGACACCATATCGGGTAGCGTCCCTCCTTAAGCTCAATGGTCACTGGCCGGTCAGCTCAACGGCAATATTATAATTTTCTTGTGATGAGAGAGATTCTTCCGCGTAGTTGCTTTAAAACGGCTTCCTCCGGGCGAGATCAAGGATTTGTGCAGGGGAATGCCTGTGTTTGAGGAACGCTATTTGCCATGTTTCTGGGCGCAGATTTTTGAACGGGAGATGCATAAACGATGACATTACAAAATAAGATTTTACCGGTTGCATTAGTGGCTGCCCTGTTGGGCGGCGGCGTCGGCGCGTTTGTGACTCGTTCGGGCAACACCTCGAACCAGCCAACAGCGGCGACGACGGGCACGACGACGGCGACAACCCAGCCGACTGCGCTTGAGGCGACCCAGCCGACGGCTGCAACCACTGAGCAGGCCAAGCTGTCGACGACGAGCGAAGATGCGGCGTTTCGCGAAGGCTTTGCCGAAGGTTATCAGGCGGCGAATGAAAGAACCGGCGCGACCACAGCTTCTGCACGGCGCTCCTCGTCCTCGTCCCCTGTGGTTTACCGGACGGCGAGCCGTCGCGCGCGCACAGCTTCTGGCGGTAACAATGCGCGTCGCGTCTATTACGATTACAACACTCAGCCGCGCTCACGCTCTTTCTGGCAGAAGCACCGCGATAAATTGACGGTGGCGATGGGCACGGGCGCTGGCGCTGGTATCGGCGCACTGATCGGCGGCAAAAAGGGCGCGCTGATCGGCGGCCTTGCGGGTGCTGGCGGCTCTGCGCTCTACACGTACAAGCTTCGCAAGCGTACGCGTAACTACTAATTCAATAAAAAGAGGCGTGATGGTTAAAAGCCTGAAGAGACACGCGCACGGCGCGGTCCTGGCTCTCCTGATCGCTCTCGTCTCAATCATGTGGGCAGTTCCTCTTGACGGGGCTGCCCATTTGTCTGAGCGGGAGTCTGTAGAGACTGGACGAAGCACCGGCGCTCAATCAACGAACAGGGACGCTGCGAGTCCGGCACGTGAACGGGGCACGACGTGGCCCGGAGGCACTCTGCCGCGTGCCGTGCGCCTGCGCGAAAACCGTGGGCGCGGCCTGATGATCCAGACCTGGGTCAACGGCACAGGCGTCTACTCTTTCGCCGTCGATACGGGCGCGGGCGCGACGATTATCTCAGAGCGCGTGGCGCGCGCCGCAGGCGTTGAGTTCGGCAGAGGTCGCGCCACAGTGATGACTGGCATGAGCGGGACGGGCACAGCCTCGGGCAGAGAGGCGCGCGTGCGAAGCCTTGCCATCGGAGACGAGCGTAATCTGCTGCCGTCTCAAGGCGCAGTCGTCGTGACAAGTGGATTGCCGCCAGACCTTGACGGCGTGCTCGATCCGACAGAAGGCTTCTGGCCGCTGGGCTATTCGATTGACATGCGGCGCGGCGAGTTGAGTGCCTTTGACCCGCGCACTACTCCGCTGCGCACGAGTGATGCGCCTCGCGGGGGAGCGGTCGTGCAGTGGATTTTTGAGCGTGGCAGCCGTCGTCCCTTCGTGATGCTCGACGGCGGACGCCGCGCGCTGATCGACACTGGCTCGGAGTTCGGCCTGGCTATCAGCGAGAGCGCCTCTGCCGGTGGGATAATCAATGCCGGCCGAATGGGCAGAGACAGAGACGGCGTGCGTGATATTGCCGGAGGAAGAATCAGCGCTCGTCGCGTCGCACCTACCACCGTACAGATTGGCTCGCTTGTCCTGCGCAGTGTGCCGACAGACCTGCTTTCAGGTGTGGTGGACGGCGCGCCCATCCTGCTCGGCCGTGAAGCACTGCAACCGTTTTACCTCTCCTTTGATCCACTACATCGCTTGATCCTGATTACACCGTAACGAAGGGATGAGGGCGGAGGGATGAGTTGAAGATGATTCGAGTTGAATAGTCCTTGTTTCATCCCTCACACAGCCGCCCTCATCCCTTATTGCACTCCTTCCACCTTCATCTTTACTTTTTACTGTTTTCCATTCTTCGGGCGGGATGCGCTCAAAGGCTGCGACTACTTCTGGATCGAACTGTTGGCCCGCGCCCGTCTTTAACTCTTGGAGCGCGGCCTGATAGGTCTTGCCGTTGCGATAGACGCGATTGCTGACGACGGCATCGAAGGCGTCCGCCACGGCGAAGATGCGCGCTTTGATGTCTATCTCGCCGCCGCGCAGGCCGCGCGGATAGCCAGAGCCGTCCCACTTTTCATGATGCTCTGCGACGACAGCGGCTGCGCCTTCCAAAAACTCTATCCCGCGAAGAATCTTCTGACCAAGAAGCGGATGCTCGCGCATCGCAGTCCATTCACGCTCGGTCAAAGGGCCTGGCTTGCGCAGGATGGCGTCGGGCACGCCGATCTTGCCTATGTCGTGAAGCAGCGCTCCGAACTCAAGCGCGCGCATTTGATCGCGCGGCAGATTCATCTCGCGCCCCAGCCGTAAACTGAACTGGACGACGCGTTCAGAATGGCCGTGCGTTTCCGCATCGCGCGTCTCAAGCGCGACGGCCAGCGCCTTTAACGTCGTGCGATAGTTATTTTCCAGAGCATTGAAGGCGCGGTTCAGCTCATCTGTCCGCTGGCGGACTAGCTCTTCCAGATAGTTCTCATAATGGCGCTTGGCCGTAAGCAGCGCCTGATGCTCAAGGGCGCGCGCGACGACCCTTTCGATCAGGTGCAGATCGAAGGGCTTCATAATGTAATCGAACGCTCCAGCGCGTAAAGCGTCGACGGCGCTTTCGATGGTTTGCGCCCCGCTGATCATGATAATCAAAGTATCGGGCGAAATGGCGCGCACGTGCGGAACCATTTCCAGGCCGCTCATGCCCTTCATCATGATGTCGCTTAAGACCAGATCGAAATGATCTTCCGCGCGCAACAACGCGAGCGCCTCCTGGGCGGAAGCCGCGCCCTCACATTCGTAGCCTTCGCTCAAAAGATCACAGAGCACGCTACGCACAGCCGGCTCGTCGTCGATGATCAGGATACGTGCTCGGCCCTTCTTCATTTCCTCCATCGGGTGTGTGTCCTCTCATCTGATTTGAATGAGAACTTTAAAGGGGAACGCTCAAGGGAAGAGTCGCTTCAACTGAAAAAGCACCTCTGATTCAAGCTTCGATTTTTAGTTGAGCAATAAGCGCTCTCGGCAAACCTTATGCCATCACGCCACCTTCGTGCCAGAGACCTCGCCGATTTTCCATCGTGTGACTCTTCGTCCGGATAGATAAAAGGCACACGCGGCATGTCAAAGCGCGAGGTAAAACCGCACTGATTCCGATGAGCAGCAACCCCGTCATCCTAGAGTCTTGCGTGCGGCCGCTAGACTGTACGGTCGGCGCTCTAAAGCCGCGAAGCCTTTAAGGGATGCGGCATAAGACCACAGCGAAATCCGAAGCAATGCTGCAATGTGCCGCGATTGTTGCTCTTCCGGTTAGAGCACCGTTCGTTCACTTGCATCAAGCGGCTTTGTCAAAGAGTCTCTTTGAGGGCAGATAGAGCCCCGTTTGAAATCGATCTTGATAGGCTTCGTGGCAGGTTTTTCTCCTTGCCTATCAACGAGATCAGCTTTGTCATGGCGCTCAGGTTTGATGGGCAAGGCCGTGTCGCCGCCGACGCATGGAGAGGAATAAATATGGTGTTAACGGATGACCGCCAAGGGTTCGTGTGACGGGTATGATTCTTGCCAGAGTTTCTGATGCGCCGTACAAAACCGCTTTCAAAAAAGACCAGAAACAATCCCAGTCAGAGCATGGAAGGAGTCGCGAGGTGAAAGGCCCGATCAAGCGCGCCGTTATCGCAATCTTTGCGCTCCTCTCTTTGTTGCTCGCTCTATCATCAACCGGAAAACCGACCGTTCAGGAAGTCCGCGCCGAGATCAATCAAACGCCCGCAAGCAAAATCTCTCCTGACCTGCTCGCAGAAGTACGCAAAGCACAGGCAGGAACTCGCGTCAAAGTCATCGTTCAACCGGCCAGCGCCGCCTCGACGCTCGCGCTCGATACGCTCCTGCGTGGTCTTGGTGCGCGAATCAAAAACCAGCTACGACATCTCAACCTGCGTGTGATTGAGCTGCCCGCAGAGGCCTTGACCAATCTGGCCGCGCGCCGTGAGGTTCGCTACGTCTCGCTGGACAGAGCGACCAGAAGCTACGGGCACATCACTTCGACGAGCGGTGCGGACGCAGTCAACGGTGGCGGCTTGCTGGGCCTCGGCGCGCTAGACGGCACAGGCATCGGCGTTGCCGTCATAGATTCCGGCATAGATACGAATCATCGCTCGTTCGTCAACGCGCTGGGCTTGAGCCGCGTGACTATTAGCCAGGACTTTACGGGCGAGGGGCGCACGGATGATCCATACGGACACGGGACGCACGTCGCGTCCGCTGCCGCCGGTAATGGTCAGGTCGCAAGCGGCCAGTATCAGGGTATTGCGTCGAACGCCAACATCATCAACCTGCGCGTGCTCAACTCGCAGGGCACTGGCTCTGCGTCTGGACTTCTCTCTGCGCTCGACTGGGTACTCAGCAATCGCACGCTCTTTAACATACGCGTCGTCAACATGAGCATAGGCATGACCGCCGTCGAATCATATCGCAACGACCCTGTATGTCAGGCTGTGAGACGACTCGTCGACGCGGGCGTCGTCGTGCTTGCCGCCTCAGGCAACAACGGCAAAGACTCTTCCGGAAATAAAATCTACGGACAGATTCATTCTCCCGGCAATGAGCCTTCCGCCATCACCGTTGGAGCGGCTAACACTTACGGAACGGATCAGCGTGGGGATGATAGTGTGGCATCGTTTAGCTCGCGTGGGCCAACTCGTAGCTTTCAAGTTGACGAGAGCGAGACCAAACATTATGACAATCTGATTAAGCCCGATGTGGTTGCGCCCGGCAACAGGGTGATCTGGGCCGAAGCCCTGAACAATCATCTAGTCACGACGCACCCGGAGTTGGACGCGGGCGTCAGCTCATTCAACAGTCGAAAGATGATGTACATGAGCGGCTCTTCGATGGCCACTCCCGTCGCCGCTGGCGCTGCCGCTCTGCTGCTGCAAGCAAACCCGAGTCTGACTCCCAATCTCGTCAAGATGATCTTGATGTACACGGCGCAGCCGCTCGCAGGCTTTAATCAGTTCGAGCAGGGAGCAGGAGAACTCAACATTGAAGGTGCTGTGCGTCTGGCTAAACTTGTGCGCCCGACCGTGCCGCTGCTCACTTCGATGGGTGATTCGCTGTTGACCACCGCGAGCCTTCCCGCAGCGCAGACAACGATTGCGGGACAGACGTTCAGTTGGTCGCAGGGCATCATCATGAATCGCACTTATGCGACGGGCGTCAACTTGATTACTAAGTATCAGAAGATTTATGTGATGGGCTCTGCGCTTGGAGACGGCGTGATTGAAAGCAACGATACGCAGACTCTTAATCCGCAGATGATGACGAGCGGCCTGACTCTGAGCGATCAGATTCAGACCAGCAACGGAACTACGCTCGCGGCGGGCACAGGATTTATGCCCGTGAACTGGCTGCTGGGCGACGGGATCATCATCGGAGACGGCATCATTATTGGAGACGGCATTATTATCGGTGACGGGATCATTATCGGCGACGGCATTATTATCGGCGATACGGCCTTGCAGGCGCAGGCGTCCGTGTTTGGCGGCGACCCCACCTCTTATATGAGATGAGGCCGCAGATCGGAAGACTTGCGCTGGCGACTGTTGAGAGACACTTTTGTGTCTCATTGATTTTCTCCCCTCGTAGATCGGATTTACACCTCGCAACTGAATTTACGGATTTGCTCCTGCCGAAAAGAGGAGCGTTGTTCTATTCATCAAGGTGAAAGCTCAAGGCGGTCTGCCCGCATAAGGGCCAGACGACGGCCGGAGCGCGGCGCGGAAAGTGTGGCAGCATTTTAAAAACTTTTCCGTGCCGTTTAAAAGGAGGGGTTAAGTGAAAAAGATTAAGCGTTCCCTTGCCGAGAGATTATTGGTTCTCCCTGTTCTGTTGCTCTCTCTTTGTGCGGGTAATCTGGTCTGCCCGCACGTCCGCGCGCAATTGCTGCCGGGGTTGGAACTCAATCCGAGGGGCGTTGAAGCCAAGCTCGCGCCCGATCTGCTGGAACGTGTGAGAGGCGCACGCACCGGTCATGATCGCGTGCGTGTCATAGTTCAACTCAACGAGAGGGCGATGGGGGCTGCGGATGCTCTTTTACAGAACGCTGGCGCTCGCGCGCTCAAAAGATTCGAGAACTTCAACTCGCGCGCGCTTGAGCTGCCCGTCAAGGCCGTCGAAGCGATGGCCGCTCACAAAGACATCCGTTTTATCTCCGCCGACAGAGAGAATGTGCCGACGGGTCACGTCTCCAGGACGACCGGCGCGGACTCTATACGCAACATCAACGGCCCGCTCGCGGGCGGCCTTGACGGCACAGGCATCGGCATAGCCATCCTAGATTCCGGTATTGATAGGGAACACAAAGCTTTCCTGGATAAGAGCAACGGCATACGCATTCTCTTGAGCCGGGATTTTACGGGCGAAGGACGCACGGATGATCCTTACGGACACGGCACGCACGTGGCATCGATAGCGGCTGGCAACGGACGCATCTCGAATGCCGAGTACATCGGCGTCGCTCCCAATTCCAACATCATCAACCTGCGCGTGCTCAACTCGCAGGGGGCTGGCTCGACCTCTGCTGTTCTAGCCGCGCTCGATTGGATAATGACGAATCGCGCTGCCTACAACATTCGCGTCGTCAACATGAGCCTCGGCGCTCCGGCTGTGGAATCTTACAAGTTCGATCCTGTGTGCCTGGCTGTCAGAAGACTGGTTGATGCAGGCATCGTCGTCTTGGCTGCCGCTGGTAATAACGGCAAAGACTCTTCCGGAAATAAAATCTACGGACAGATTCATTCTCCCGGCAATGAGCCTTCCGCGATCACCGTCGGCGCGGCTAATACTTATGGGACGGATCAGCGTGGGGATGATGGTGTGGCATCGTTTAGCTCGCGTGGGCCAACTCGCAGCTTCCAGACTGATCTGCTCGGCATTAAGCGTTACGATAGCCTGATCAAGCCCGACATCGTCGCTCCCGGCAATAAGTTGATCTACGCAGAGGCCGTAGACAATCTGCTGGTCACGCAGAATCCGCACTTAGACGCAGGAGTGAGCCCTGTTGATTCGCGCCGGATGATGTACATGAACGGCTCTTCGATGGCCACTCCCGTCGCCGCTGGCGCTGCCGCTCTGCTGCTGCAAGCAAACCCGAGTCTTACACCTAATCTCATCAAGATGATTCTGATGTACACGGCGCAGCCGCTCGCAGGCTTTAATCAGTTCGAGCAGGGAGCAGGAGAACTAAACATTGAAGGCGCTGTGCGTCTCGCTAAGCTCGTGCGTACAGATTTGTCCACAGCCACGCCCGTTGGCGCTCCGCTGCTGACCACACTTTTGCCGCCCGTGCCGCAGACGACGATTGCGGGACAGACGTTCAGTTGGTCACAGGGCATCGTCGTGAATCGTACCTATGCGACGGGTCTGAATCTGATTACTAAATATCAGAAGATTTATGTGATGGGCTCTGCGCTCGGCGATGCTGCGATACAGTCCGGCGGCGTGATCTTCGGCGACATGACGAGAGTCTCAAGCGGAGTCATCTTCGGCGATATGATTACGACCAGCAGCGGCGTGATCTTCGGCGACGGCACGCCGTTTCTGAATGTGAGCGTGTTGCTGGGTGACGGCGTCATCTTCGGCGATGGCGTGATCTTCGGCGACGGCGTTATCTTCGGTGACGGTGTGATCTTCGGCGATAGCGTCATGCGCTCTGATGCGGTCACGCAGGCGCAGTCCGCCAGAACGGCAGGCGATACGGTATCCACAGTAAACGTCGAGGTCGATACCGGCCTCGATTACACAGGTTATTAAGAGTGCAAGCGGAAAAGGCAATACACCTCGCCCCTGAACAGCCCATTTCAACTATAGCCCGAAGGAAAGGAGTTGTGAGATGCCCCAACCGATGAGACGCAAAAATATGGTCGCAGCCCCGCGACAAACACAAAAGTCTCCAAACAGTGGCGGCTCTTCAAAGATTCATCAACTGACGGACGAGCACGAGGCCGAGGCGCTCAGATTTTTAGCGTCGCGCTCCGTCGATGCGCTCTACATGACCGGCCTGATTCAAGACAACGGATTGGAGAGCCCCTTTAATCGCGGCGCGTTCTACGGCTACCGCGATGATGAAGAGAGACTGCAAGGCATCGCTCTGATCGGCCACGCGACGCTTGTCGAGACAGAGAGCGAGACGGCGCTTTCCGCCTTTGCGCAACTGGCACGCGCCTTTGCTCATGCACATGTCATCGTCGGCGATCAGGAGAAGGTCTCACGCTTCTGGAAATACTTTGCGGGTGGCACGTACGTCGAGCCGCGCCTGATCTGCCGCGAGTTATTGTTCGAGCAACGCCTGCCCATTGCCGCGCTTGAGCCCGTAGAGGGCTTGCGCCAGGCGACGCTGGACGATCTCGCGCCGGTGATGACTGTCCAGGCGCGACTGGCCGAGGACGAGAGCGGCATCAACCCTTTGGAAGTAGACCCGGAAGGATTTCGGCTGCGTCTCAAGCGCCGCATAGAGCAGGGACGTGTGTGGGTCTGGATAGAGACGGGGCGCTTGATCTTCAAGGTGGACATCATGAGCGAGACAGAGGACGTGATTTATCTGGAAGGCGTCTACGTTCACCCGGAAGAGCGCGGGAAGGGATACGGTTTGCGCTGTATGTCGCAAACGGGTCGCAGACTCTTGGCGCGCGTGGGCACACTGTGTCTGCTCGTCAACGAGCGTAACAAGGACGCGCAAAGTTTCTTCTTCAAAGCAGGGTATAAGCTGCGCGATTGCTATGACACGATCTTCTTAAGTCAACAAATGAACTCTAACGTTCTTGGATAATCGAGTCCCAGGAGAGCATCAGAAGATGAACAGCAGGCAACGTTTCGTCAAACCCTTTATGTGGTCTGTGATTACAGCTGGCGCGGCCGTGTGTCTTTTCTCCGCATATCACTTGCCGGTGGCGCAGTTGGATGTGCTCTTTCTGCTGTTGGCGCTTTCGACCATCGCCGTCACTTCCGGCATCGCCGTCCAGATGCCCGGTGTCAATGGTCGCATCACGCTCTCCGAGACCTTTATTTTTCTGACGATGCTGCTCTACGGCGGCGAGGCTGCGATTCTGCTGGCGGCTGCCGACGGCATTCGCTCTTCTCTTTTAATCAGCCGTAAGCCCGTGACCATCTCTTACAACGCGGCACTGCTGGCGGTCTCGACCTTCCTGACGGTCTGGGCGCTCAGATTCTTCTTCGGCAACGTCGTCAATATTACGCACGGCGATTTCTCAGCGCAGTTTTTGCTGGCGGTCTGCGTAATGGGCTTTGTGCAATATATCGGTAACTCTTTTCTGGCGGCGGTCGCGCAGGCTTGGAAGATGGGCCAGACGGTCTGGCACGTGTGGAGTAAGTATTGCCTGTGGGCTTCGATCACATACTTTGCGGGAGCATCTGCTGCGATCATCGCGGCCAAGCTGATCGGCACACTCGGCTTTTACGCGATCATCGCGACCACTCCGATCATCGCCATCGTTTATCTGACCTATCGCACATACCTGAAGAACATAGAGGTGATGGCGGCGGCGGCCAAGGCAGAGGCGGCGGCGCAGGGCAAAGCCGAAGCTGCGGCCGCGCAGGCCGAACAGGCCGAGCGCCACGTCGAAGAACTCAATCATTACATCGCCGAACAGGATCGCATACGCGAGCAGTATTCGCAGATCGAAAAAATGTCCGCGTTGGGAGAGCTGGCGTCCGGCGTCGCGCACGACTTTAACAACACGCTCGCTGGCATTCTCGGTCGCGCAGAGCTGCTGCTCAAGACTGAAGACCCCGATAAGATCGAAAGCGGTCTGCGTATTATCATCAAGACGGCCAAGGACGGCGCGAAGACAGTCAAGCGCATACAGGACTTCGCTCGCCAGCGCCGCGATCATGATTTTGCTCCGCTCGCCGTCGATCAACTGCTCTTCGACGTAAGCGAGATTACACGCCCGCGCTGGAAAGATCGCGCCGAAGCCGCCAACGTCCATATCAGTTTAGAATTACAGATTCGCTCCAACGCTCTTATCATGGGCGACGGATCGGAGCTTCGTGAAGTCCTTGTCAACATGGTCTTCAACGCCGTCGACGCCATGCCAGAGGGCGGAACATTGATGCTCTCCGCTCAAGAGGTTGACGGGCAGATCGAGCTTGCTATCAGCGATACGGGCACAGGCATGAGCGAAGATGTACGGTCTCGCATCTTCGATCCGTTCTTTACGACGAAAGGGAAAGCGGGGCTGGGTTTGGGATTGGCGGTGAGCTACGGAATCATTCGCAGGCACGAAGGGACGGTCGAGGTGGAATCGGAATCCGGTAAGGGCACGACTTTTAGGATCAGCCTGCCCATCGCCCACGGCGTCACCAAAACTCAGCCGACCGCAGAGCTGGTTATGCCTGCGCAGGTGGCGGCTCAAACTCACGGCACGAAGATTCTGGTCGTTGATGATGAAGAGTACGTGCGCGAATTGCTGCGCGACATTCTTGAGCATGAAGGCTGCGAAGTCGTACTCGCGGACGGAGGCCACGAGGCGCTGGCGCTCTTTGAAATGACGAGTTTCGACGCGGTCTTTACGGATGTGGGCTTGCCCGGAATGAGCGGGTGGGAGTTGGCCCGTGCGATACGAGAAAGGGACAGATTGCTTCCGCTGGCCGTCGTCACGGGCTGGGGCGAAGCCGTCGGCTCGAACGAGCAAAAGGCGGCGGAAGTGAACTGGGTCGTCGCCAAGCCTTTTACCATCGACCGCATCATAGACATCGCCGGTCAGGTCTCGCAGCTACGGGAGGAAATATCTCTTGAGAGCGTTACAGCAAGCGTGGCAGCATAACGCTGGCCTGAAGGCTGAGCGTCGTGGAGCGCCTAGATGCGACGCTCATCTGGCCGCGCGCCTGCACTTCAGCGTGTCGTTACGTGAAGCGGAAGCAGGCAGCAGCAGGCATGACGCCTCAAAGCTTCCGGCCTCGCTCGCGGGCTTTACGCGCAACATCAGCGAAACGGGTCTGTCGCTCGTCGTGACTTCGTCGCAATTCTGCGACCGCAGATTCGATTCAGTGGGCAAAAACCTTCGCATCATGCTTGAGCTTCCCAACGGGCCTGTGCGCATACACGCCACGCTCGTGCGTTGTGAACCGCTCAAGGATCAGGCAGATCAGAATCGTGCGTTGGGTTATTTGATGAGCGCCTGCATTACGGAGATGAACGACAGCGAATGGGTCAAGCTGGTGCAGTACGTGCGCACGCTTCGTTAGAGCAAATTTCAATTGAAGGTATGGGAAAGAGATTCACCACAGAGACACAGAGCGCACAGAGGTGACACAGAGAGTTGAATATCGCTCAATCCTCTGTGCTTCCTCCGTGTCCTCTGTGTCTCTGTGGTGAGTTGCAACGCTCCTGACATTGAACTGATATAGCACATGCATCTTCTCTTATTCGCGCGGCTTGTCTGAATGACCGTCGCCTTGACCGTTACTGAGTTGATGGCGCTTGACCATACGCTGAAGGGTCGTGCGATCAATGCCCAGGAGGCGCGCCGCTGCCTGTTTGTTGCCGCCCGTTGCTGTGAGCACGCGCTCGACGTGTAGACGCTCGACGACGGCGAGCGGCAACAGTTCTTCTTCTATGGGTGCTTGTTGTGAAAGTGCTGGCGTAGCCTCTGCTGCTGCTGTTGCGTGTCGCGTGTGCTCAGTGCCACTACGTATGCGCTCGGGCAAATCTTCCGGCCGCACTATACGATCACAGAGCGCGACGGCGCGCACCACCGCGTTCTCAAGCTCGCGTATGTTGCCGGGCCAGGAGTATTGTTCGAGCAGTTGCAGCGCTTCCTGAGAGAAGCTGACCGGCGCAGCGCCGCCCGGCCGCACGACTTTCGCGGCGAAGTGTTGGGCCAAAGGCAGTATGTCTTCGCGTCGCTCGCGCAAAGGTGGCAGATGAATCGTCACGGCGTTAAGACGATAGAGGAGGTCCTGGCGAAAACGTCCCTCGCGCTGCTCCTGCTCTGCGTCGCGATTGGTGGCGGCGATGACGCGCACGTTGACATGCACCAGACGGTTTGAGCCGACGCGACGAATCTCGCCCTCCTGAAGCGTGCGCAACAGCTTGACCTGAAAAGCCGCCGTGGTCTCCGTGATCTCGTCCAGGAAGACCGTCCCGCCGTCCGCCTCTTCCCAGAGACCGCGACGATCAACGGTCGCTCCTGTGAAAGAGCCGCGCACATGACCGAACAGTTCCGATTCGATCAGCTCCGCAGGAATCGCGCCGCAGTTAACGGCGACGAAGGGTTCACTTGCGCGCGGGCTGCGACGATGTATGGCGCGCGCGACGACCTCTTTGCCCGTCCCCGACTCGCCAGTAATCAACACGGGCAGATTCGTCACGGCGACACGCCCCACGAGCTTCATCACCTGAACGAAAGCGTCGCTGCGGCCGACCAGATCGATGTCGGATTTGTAAACGAGAGCGGACGCGCCGTTGTCGTCGCCGCCTGCGCCGTCAGGGCCAGTGCCCTTCTCCATCCGACCGGCGCGCACACTTTGGGCCAAAGAGAGAATATGTTTGACGTTGAAGGGCTTGAACAGATAGTCGTAAGCGCCGAGCGCCGCGGCGTCGAGCGCGCCCACGGCCGAGCCGTGTCCCGTCATCAACACGATCTGCGCGTCCGGCTGCTCTTCTTTAAAGCGGCGCAGCACACTGAATCCGTCCTCGCCGCCCAGCACTACATCGCAGAAGACGAGCGACCACTCTTCTGCGCTGAGCAGCTCAAAGGCGCGCTCCGCCGTATCCGCCTCGCTCACAGTCCAGCCGTCTGCGCGCAGAACATCGCCCACGATGTCGCGTATTACGGCCTCATCATCTACGACAAGTGCTTTCATAAACTCACAGGGCCGAGATCATACCACTTACCCTCGATGGCTGCGCAAGCG
>DATLMN010000158.1:0-23145 GCA_035537255.1 Pyrinomonadaceae bacterium
AGAGGTCTTGCAGAAACTCGGCGGCGCGAGCCTGACCGAGGTTGATTCCGACGAGCTTCTTATAGAAGAGGTCGCGTCAACCTCTGTGTCCGACGACGCGGACGAGTCTCTGGACGGCGAGGATGAGCTGGATTTGTCCGCCGGCGTGGATGATAAATCCTCAGACCCTGTGCGCCTGTATCTGCGTCAGATGGGCACTGTCCCGCTTCTGACCAGAGAGCAGGAAGTCGCCATCGCCAAACGCATCGAAGGCGGAGAGATCAAGACGCACAAAACTCTCTCCCGCTCGCCCATAGCGATTCACGAACTGATCAAGATCGGCGAAGAGTTAGAGGCGGGCCATCTCAACGTCCGCGACATCGTCAATTTTTCCGATCAGGCGGAGATCAGCGAGCTGGAAGAGCGCTCGGACGAGTTCCTGCGCCTTACCCTTGAGGGCATCAACAACGTCGCCAAGAACTATCTGATCGCCATCAAAGAATTGGCCAAGCTGCGCGCAGAGCAACAGCTCTCGCGCGGCAAGCGTAGCAAGAAAGTGCTGCGTCTGCGGCGCAAGATCGCGCGCGCGCGTCTGGACATCGCGCAGGAGATACGCCATCTCAAGATGAAGGAGAGCGCGCGTCAGCGCCTGATAGACGCCATCGCCGCCATCCACAAACAGGTACGCGTACACGAGCGCGAGATAGATAAGTACACGGAGAAGCTCGGCAAGAAACGCATCAAGCCGGAAGAGCAGAAGGAACTTAAAAAGCAGATCAACGCCGCCAAGCGCCATCTCAAGGAGATAGAGCAGCAATCAAACGTCTCTATCGTCGAGATCAAACGCTCGCATCAGGCGATTGCCAAGAGCGTCGCGCAGACCATAGAGGCCAAGCGCGAGATGACAGAGGCTAACTTGAGGTTAGTCGTCTCCATCGCCAAAAAATACACCAATCGCGGCCTACAGTTCCTTGACCTGATTCAGGAAGGCAACATTGGCTTGATGCGCGGCGTGGACAAGTTCGAATGGCGCAGAGGCTATAAGTTTTCGACCTACGCGACGTGGTGGATACGACAGGCCATCACGCGAGCGATTGCCGATCAGGCCAGGACGATCCGCATTCCTGTACACATGATCGAAACGATCAACAAGCTGATTCGCACGAGTCGAGCGCTGGTGCAGGAGTTGGGTCGTGAGCCCACGAGCGAAGAGATTGCCGAGCGCGTCGAGATGCCTGTCGCCAAAGTGCGCAGCGTTTTCAAGCTGGCGCAACAGCCCATCTCTCTTGAGACGCCCATTGGCGAAGAGGAGGACGCGCACCTGGGCGACTTTATAGAGGACAAATCGAGAGCCAACCCTTCGGATTCCGTCGTCGCCTCGAATCTTCGAGAGATCACGGACGAAGTGCTGGCGACTTTGAGCCCGCGCGAAGAGAAGGTCATTAAGATGCGTTACGGTCTTGGGCCAATCGGCGAAGAGCACACGCTCGAAGAGGTCGGCAAGGATTTTACTGTCACGCGCGAGCGCATACGACAGATCGAGGCCAAGGCGCTCAGAAAGCTGCGTCATCCCTCGCGCTCTCGTCTGCTCAAGCCCTTCATAGACGCCGTCGAACGATAAGACGGTAGGACTAAAGAAGAAAAAAGCTCTGCCGTAGAAAGTAGACTTTCTACGGCAGAGCTTTTTTACTATCAACGTGCCGGATAAAGCTCTGGACGAACACGCGCGAGTTTTATATGCCCTTCGTATTCATCAGCACGACTCTCCAACCTTCAGGGTCTTCAAACGTCACACCATGCTCCGCCCAGTAAGGATTCTCAGGGTCGACCACTGAATGGCCCATGCTTATCAAACGCTCTGTCAAACGTTCAATCGCTTGCTTGTCCGGGATATAAAAGACTAGAAGATTATCCATGCTCGGAGCGGGACAAGCGCTTCCCTTCTCGTGCTCTGTGAACTCAAGATGATAAGCATTTCCGGGCAGCCCCAGCATCAGGCCCGAATATCCGGCGTGTCCCTCAAAAGAGCCGATCACTTCAAGGCCCAGTCCATCACGGTAAAAACGCAAGATGCTTTCCAGGCTTGCGACCGGGCGCGCGACTCTGACCTGCACGACCGGAAGCGTTGTGGGCCAATCAAAAGTCATCGTATCGTTTGTCCTACTCTCAGCCATCTTTCTCTTTAAGTTTTAAGCCACAAGGCTTGCCGGGCGCGGTGCGCCGCGCAGTTGGACGGGAGGCTGCGGAGCGCAACAGGCTTTGATCAGTCGAGCACGATCACGCTGCATATCCTCGTCCTGCGCCAACCACTCCAAGACTTCGCGCAGGACGCGCGCGGCGTGCTCGTCCGCAGGCTCAGCCAGACTGTAATGCATCCACTTGCCTTCCCTGCGCGGCGCCACCACTCTGGCTTTCCGCAGGTATGCCAGATGGCGAGAGATTTTCGGCTGGTTCGTTTTTAAGACCTCGACGAAGAAGCAGACGCAAATCTCGTCCGTGCGTATCAGATTAAGCAGGCGCAAGCGTGTGCGATCAGCCAACGCGCTAAAGAGCGCCTCCATATCATACTTTCGATTGCTCATCCCTTTTACACTCCCACGACTTTGCTACGGCGTTCGAGCAGGATGGTATCTCGCCAGACATCTTTCATCTGGCCGATCCGCTCGCGCCGTCCCACTTCGCGAAAACCGCAGCGCTTGTGCAACGTTATGCTCGCAGCGTTCTCCGGAAAGATACCTGCCTGAAGCGTCCAGATACCATTGCTCTCTGAGGAGCGTATCAGCGCCTCAAGCAAAACGCGCCCCAGGCCTTCTCCTCTGTACTCTGTTCCAACATAGATGCTGACATCGGCGACGCCCCTGTAAACGAAGCGCGTCGACACAGGCGCAAGGGCTGCCCAGCCCTTGATCACATCAGAGGAGCGCGCGACCAATCTACTGTGCGGCAGATGGCTTTGATCCCACTTCTCCCATGTCGGGGCTTCCCTTTCAAAGGTCGCGTTACCCGTCGCAATCCCCTCCAAGTAGATGCGCCGCACCTCGTCCCAATCCGCATCCTTCATACTGTCTACCACAAAACTCATACCTTTTGTCCGGATTTTCCCAGGAAAACTGCGCCCGGAAAAAATTTTACCATTTTCTACAAATATGGCTTGACATATATGTTGGCGAGGCGTATCCTCCGCTCATATTCGCTTTGACGAATATGAATTTTATATCAGCGAAGGAGATAAGTCAAAATGGAGAAAGAGACGAACACGCCCGTACAGGCCTTGAAAGCTCATCTGGCCTTAAACGTCAACGATGTGGAGCGTAGCACTGAGTTCTACAAAAAGGCTCTGGGCCTTGAGCCCGTCAAGGTGCGCCGTGGCTACGCCAAGTTCGATGTCGAGAACCCGCCGCTCAATCTGACGCTCAACCAGGTTCCCGTCACAGAGCCCGGCGCGCTCTCGCATCTTGGCATTCAGTTGGCCTCGACCGAAGACGTGCTCGCGATGCGCCAGACGTGGATCGACAGAGGCTTGCAGATAGAGGACGAGATGCAGACCAACTGCTGCTACGCCTTGCAGGATAAGACCTGGGTGCGAGACCCCGACGGCAACCAGTTGGAAGCCTTCGTCGTGCTCAAAGATCATCTGGCGGAGACGACCACGTGTTGCGGCACGGGTGAGTTAGAGCAGTCCAAAAGCAGCGCAACAAAAGCAGGCTCTGCCACCAAGGAGAGCGCTGCGTTGAATGATACGCAGACCGCTACTTCATGCTGCGCTCCGGCGGCCGTATCAACTTCTGCTACTGCCGATGCTGCTGCCGCTTCGGTATGCTGTGACACGACTGCTGCTGCTACGCCTGTGACGATCTCAAGATAAGGCGGAAGGCTTAAAAAAAGGGAGAAAACGGATGGAAGACAAGGCGCGTGCGGCCATTCAGACGCTCAAGGCGCATGTGGCCATCAATGTGCGCAACGTCGAGCGAAGCCTTGAGTTTTATAGAAAGATGCTGGACTTAGAGCCTGTTAAGTCCAGGCCCGGATACGCGAAGTTCGATGTCGAGAGCCCGCCGCTCAACTTAACCATCAACGAAAGGCCGTTTCATGATCGCGGGGCGCTTTTTCATCTGGGGATTCAGGTGGCCTCGACCGCAGACGTGCTCGCGATGCGCGAGCGCTGGGCAGAGGCCGGACTCGCTACGCGTGAAGAGATGCAGGTCGTCTGTGGCTATGCTCTACAGGACAAGTCCTGGGTGACTGACCCTGACGGCAACGAGTGGGAAGTATTCGTCGTCCACAAGGATAATCTTCCGACGTACTACGGCGACGAAAGTGAGCAATCATGTTGCCCTTCGGGAGTCCCCTGCCAGACTGCGACCACGATTCAGTCAACAGCATGCGCGGCCGCGGCTCAGGGAAAACAGTCTTGTCATGAGAACGGTTGATGGCTAAAGAAGAGACGAGCCTTTTGCGTCGCGCAGTGGCCGAGGCGGTCGGGACAGCGTTGCTTTTGGCTGCGGTCGTCGGCTCAGGAATTATGGGCGAGAGGTTGGCCGCAGGGAATGTGGCGATTGCTCTGCTGGCCAACACGCTCGCTACGGGCGCGGCGCTCGTGGCGCTGATCCTGGCGTTTGGGCCAATCTCCGGCGCGCATTTCAATCCGGCCGTGACCTTGGCAGACGCCTCGCAGCGGGGACTCCCCTGGCGAGAAGTTCCCGCTTACATCGCAGCACAAATTTCCGGGGCTCTCTTCGGAGTGGCAACTGCACATTTGATGTTCGAGCTGCCTTTGTTGACGGCTTCGCGCATGGCGCGGCAGGGGTTGGGCCAATTGTTCGGAGAGTTCGTGGCGACCTTCGGTCTGCTCGCAGTGATCTGGGGTTGTGTGCGGCTGCGCTCTTCGATGGCTACTCCTTTGGCCGTCGGCGCATACATCACAGCCGCTTACTGGTTTACCTCTTCGACCTCTTTCGCTAACCCTGCGGTGACAATTGCGCGCGCGGCGAGCGATACTTTTACAGGCATTCGCCCGGTTGATGTGCCCGCGTTTATCTGCGCGCAACTTCTGGGAGCAATCGTTGCGACGGCGCTTTTCCGCTGGCTAGCCCCTTCTTTACCGAAGGATGCGGATGCCGTGACGGTTTCACACCATGCTGAAGACGAGCACGGAAAGGATTTGTGATGAGCAAACGAAAGCGCATCCTTGTACTCTGCACGGGAAATTCCGCTCGCAGCCAGATGGCCGAAGGTCTGCTGCGAAGTGACGGCGGAAGCAGCCGCTTTGAGGTCTTCAGCGCGGGCACGCATCCGGGAAGTGTGCGCCCTGAAGCCATCGAAGCGATGCGCGAGATTGGGATAGACATCTCTGCTCATCGTTCCAAGTCTGTGGACGAGTTCGTGGGCCAACAGTTCGATTACTTGATTACCGTGTGCGATAACGCGCGTGAGAGCTGCCCCGTCTTTCCAGGACAGGTCGAGCGTATTCATTGGAGCTTCGACGATCCGGCTGCCGCCGAAGGTGATAAAGAGATGCGCCTTGCGGAGTTTCGTCGCGTGCGTGATGAAATCCGCGCACGCCTCAAAGCGTTTATCTCTTCCGCTTAAGTTCAATCATAGAATTTCTCCTCACCATCTGAAGCGCTCTGAAACGTCAAACGGCGCGCCGCACCCTCCGCGCATCTTTTGAACCAAATCACAAGACCAAAAGCATTGCTCAAATAAAAGGTATCAATTCATCTTTGAACCTATTATATTTAAGGGACGGCCTAAAGATATGCGATGCGCGGTTGATGCTCGAAGGATAGAGAGAGCGCGCTGTATCACTGTTTGATTAGAGGGGTAGGGGATGGGAATCTCATTAAAACCGGAACATCTCAAGCGCTACAAGGACATCACCTGGCTCTTTATGAAGTACGGGCGCTCCGATCTGGTCAAACAGGTCGGACTGGACGAAACGCTCAAGGACGATGACGGGCCTGTGGCCGAGGTGGGCCAAGCCAAGGCGGAAGACCTCGCGACCGATCTTGAGAAGATGGGCCCAACCTACATCAAGTTGGCCCAGTTGCTCTCGACCCGCGCAGACCTTCTCCCGCAGCCTTATCTGGATGCGCTCGCGCGTCTACAGGATAACGTCGGGCCTTTCTCCTTCGAGGAAGTCGAACAGATTGTCTCCGACGAGCTTGGCGTGCGCATCTCCAAAGCCTTCGAGGAGTTCGAGCAGGAGCCCATGGCCGCAGCCTCTCTGGGCCAGGTGCATGCCGCCACGATGCGCGACGGGCGCGCGGTCGTCGTCAAAGTCCAGCGCCCGGGCATTCGCGAAATCATCATCAAGGATTTGGAAGTCCTCAATGAGATCGCGGCGTTTCTGGACGGTCATACGGAGATGGGCAAGCGCTACGAGTTTCAGGGCATCCTGGCGGAGCTGCGCAAGAGTCTGCTGCGCGAGCTGGATTACCGTCAGGAGGCGCGTAACCTGACGATCTTCGCAGAGAACCTCAAAGACTTTGAAGTGATCGTCGTGCCGCTCCCCGTAGAGGGTTTTACTACTTCGCGCGTGCTAACGATGGATTTCGTGAGCGGCAAAAAGATCACTTCGCTCTCTCCCCTGGGCTGGATAGACATCGATGGCTACCTGCTCGCGGAACAACTCTTTCATGCGTATCTCAAACAGATTCTCGTCGACGGCTTTTTCCACGCAGACCCGCATCCGGGCAACGTCTTCCTGACAGAAGACCGCAGGATTGCGCTGATCGATCTGGGAATGGTGGGTCGCATTGCGCCGCGCACGCAGGAGAATATCCTTCAGCTTCTGCTGGCGATCAGCGAAGGGCGCGGCGATGATGTCGCGGAGATGACGATCAAGATGGGCGAGCCGAAGGCCGATTTTGACGATCAGCGATTTACACGTCAGGTCGCAGACCTCGTCACACAGCACCGCGATGCGAACATGCAGAATATAGATTCAGGCCGGATCGTGCTTGAGATTCAGCGCATCGCGGGCGAGACGGGCTTTCGCCTGCCGCCCGATTTTACGTTGATCGCGAAAGCGCTGCTCAATTTGGATCAGGTCGTGCATACGCTCGATCCCTCTTTTGATCCGAACGCTTCGATTCGCCAGCACGCGACAGAGATCATGCAGCAGCGATTGCTGCAAAGCCTCTCGCCCGGAAACATCTTTAACGCGCTTCTTGAAACCAAGGGGCTGGTGGAGAAGATGCCGGGGCGTATCAACAAACTGCTGGACACCATCGCCAACAACTCGCTCTCGATCAAGGTCGATGCGATTGACGAAGTGAAATTGATGGAGGGGCTGCAAAAGGTCGCGAACCGTATCACGCTCGGCCTGGTGCTTGCCTCTTTGATCGTCGGGGCGGCGCTTTTGATGAGGGTCGAAACGACATTTAAAATCTTCGGCTATCCGGGACTCGCCATCATCTGTTTTCTGGCGGCGGTTGCCGGAGGCGTGATGCTGGTTATCAACATCGTCTTTTATGATGAGACGCAAGAGGATAAAAAATGATGCGCCCTCGCTTTTTTGCTGCGTCGAACCTTTAACCGGAGATCAATAATGAGACTGAGGCTGACAGCCTGCGTAATTTTAATAACTCTATTTATCGCCTTAGTCGTTTCCGCCGCGTGGTCGCTCGAAGGTTCTCATAGTCAGGCGGCTCTTAAGGTGACGACTAATCCCTCTGCGCGCGAGCAACAGATCGCGCAGGCGGCCGAGGCTCTGCGCCCGCAGCTCATTCTGCAACGTCGAGACTTTCACATGCACCCGGAGCTATCGAACCGCGAAGAGAGGACTTCGCGCATCGTGGCGGAGCGGTTGCGCGCTCTGGGGCTCGAAGATGTCAAAACGGGCGTGGGTCGTTACGGTGTGACGGCGCTCCTTAAAGGAACGAAGCCCGGCCCTGTGGTCGCCGTGCGGGCGGACATGGACGCGCTGCCCATACAGGAGACTATAGATGTGCCGTACAAATCGCAGACTCCGGGCGTCAAGCACGCTTGCGGGCATGATGTGCATACGACGGTCGAGCTGGGCGTGGCCGAAATCCTCTCGAAGATGCGCGGCGAGATTAACGGCACGATCAAGTTTATCTTTCAACCCGCAGAAGAAGGTGCACCGGCTGGCGAAGAGGGCGGCGCGGCGCTGATGATCAAAGAGGGCGCGCTTGAGAATCCAAGGCCGCAGGCGATCTTCGGCCTGCACGTCCTGCCCGTGATAGAAGTCGGACAGATTGCTTTTAACTCAGGCCCGGCGATGGCCTCTGCCGATAAGTTTCTCATCACCGTTCGCGGCAAGAAAGTTCACGGCGCATACCCGCACGACGGCGTGGATGCGGTAGTCGTCGCCGCCGAATGCGTGACGGCGCTGCAAACCATACGCAGCCGTCGCGTAGACACGACAGAACCGCTGGTCATCAGCGTCGGCAGTATTCAGGGCGGCAATCGCTATAACATCATCGCCGACGAAGTGAAATTGGAAGGCACTGTTCGCACGCTCAACGAAGACGTACGCAAGCGCGCGCAGGCTTTGATGAGAGAGACGCTGGGCGGCATTACTTCCGCATACGGCGCGAGCTACGAGATGCTTTACGAAGAGGGCGCGGCCGTGACTTACAACGACCCGCGTCTGGTGGAAGAGACGCTGCCCGTGATGCGCCGTATGGTGGGGGACAACAATCTCGTCACACGCAAGCCGCAGATGGGCGCGGAGGATTTTTCCTATTACCAGAAGGTCATCCCCGGCTTCTTCTATTTTCTGGGCGTCGGCAATCGCGCCAAAGGCATCACGGCACAGATTCACACGCCGGAATTCGACGTGGACGAAGAGAGCCTGGTCATCGGCGTCAAAACGATGGCCAACGTGCTGCTCGATTATCTGGATCAGCACAAGGCCGCAGCGAGCGTTGCTCCGAAGAGCTAGTTTGAAGCGAAAGCTTAGGAGCGGGGGCTGTGCCCCTCTTCCCGACCTGCCAATTGATGAAAGTTGAGGCTTGATCCCTCAACCACCAATATCTCACAGTCAGGAAGGCGGGCACAGCCCCCGCTCTTTCGCTTCCCAGCCTCAGAATGGCGTTAGTAAAGCAGCAAATGGCGTTGCCGAGGCAGCGAACGGTGTTTCTGTGCCTTGCAACGGCGTTGTCACGCGTCGCAATAACGTTGTCACGCTTCACAACGACGTTTCCATGCCTTGCAACGGCGTTGCCGAGGCAGGCAATGACATAGCACTGAGAGACAATCGCGTTTGCGCGCTTGGAAATCCCATAGCCACGCCTCGCAATGACGTTACCGCAGCCCGCAATGGCATTCTTGACAGGGGAAAGCGCCCATCCGGCCTTGCTATGTCGTGGGGTGCGGGAACTTGGAAGATTTGCGCCTACGGCTCTTGAACTGCCGTTATTTATGTGATCCTTTCCAGTATAACTCCTTTTATTTCACCAAAAGAGCCTGTCTTTGGCCTCTCTCTGCCCCTTCCCTGTTGAACACCTCAAGAATTTCTCAAGTCGCTTTGTGTAGATTTCATACTGGTCAAGGGGGCGTGAAGTGCGGGAGGCGCGCGTCGTGTCCCGCATGAAGCGGTCAAGGGACGGTTTTAGTGGTGATTGAACGGTCGGAAATCTTTAGGGGCTCGGCTGCAAGAGTCCTCACTCGGGAGAGTTAGCGGGACAGCCAATCTTTGAGGCAGCCGAGATACGGGAACAAAAAGAATGCAACTCATCCTCGATAAAATCACGACCCCGGCAGAGATGCCTCGCATATCTCGCGTGCGCCTCCTGAATACTTTGCACGGAAGCCTCGCCTCTTGCACCTCGACGATCATTAACGGTCGCGCAGGGACTGGGAAGACCATGCTGGCGACGGACTTCGCACACAGGTCCGGGCGGCGCGTGGCCTGGTACAAAGTCGATGCTTCGGACGGCGACCTGCGCGTCTTCTTTCAGTACCTGATTGAAAGCGTGCGCCGTGAGCGCAAGCGCTTTGGTTACGAGACGCTGTCTCGCCTGCTCGCTGAGACGAGCGCGCCCGAAGACGTGCCGTTGCTCGCTGAAGCCTTCGTTTACGAATTGATGGAGAGCGGCAACGATCCGCTCCTGATTATCATTGACGACCTGCATCTGGTGTATGACGCCGAATGGGTCGTGCCGTTCTTTCGCCGACTGCTGCCGCTGCTGCCGCCCGAAGCGCACGTGCTGATTACTGGTCGCAGTCTGCCGCCAGCGCCTTTGTGGCGTATGCGCTCCAAGCAGACGCTTTGTGTGATCGAAGAATCCGTCATGGCCTTTACGGAACTTGAGGCGAAGAAGCTGTTCGCCAGTTACGGTTTGGATGAAGAGCAGGCGCTCTCTGCGCTCTTGCAGACGCGCGGGCGCGCAGCCTCTTTGGACAGGGCCGCATCGCTGTTAAGTGCGCCCGGAAAATTGGCGGCCGCCGTCAACCTCAGGCGTAAAAGAACGCGACGCGTCGCCGCCACAGTGCTACAGATACATGGATACTTGATCTAAAAGCGATTTCGGGAGGAACTGTCGCTGCTCTTAAGAACTCTTTGGACTCCTCGCATTGTTCGGCTAGCCACTTGCGCGCTCGTTAATCAGTATGCTAAACCCCCAACACTATCGGAGTGTCACCGACAGTGTATCTCTCCGTCCGAATCTAGAGGGACTTGCAAGGCCAGACCGTATGGCACAGAGACCTCTTCAGGGAAACATAGAGCAACCTTTAGGGCCGCCGCCGTCTAAGCAGATGCGCTCCGGGGCAGCGCTGCCTGCGTTTTTCCTGCGCACCAAGCTGCTGCCGCCCCGTCCCGCTCCTGCACTGCTCCCGCGCCCGCGATTGACCGAACGATTGCTCAGTAATCTGGCGCATCCGGTGACGCTAGTCGCCGCCGCCGCCGGCTCTGGCAAGACGACTCTGGTCGCAGACTTCGTCCGCACCAACGCTCACAAGTTCGTCTGGTATCAACTTGAGCACACCGACTCCGACCCGCTCGTCTTTCTGGGCTACGTCACGCACGGCATCAAGCAGGCCATCGCAGGCTTCGGCGAAGTGATGCTCTCTTACCTACATGAGTCCGCAGCCGAGTTAGCCCAGCAGCCCGAGCGCGCCGTCGACGTGCTCCTCAACGAAGTTCTTGAGCACGTCGAGCAGCAGTTTATTCTGGTCCTGGACGACTATCATCACCTGGGCGCGGAGACGGCTGTACACAGTGTCGTTGATCGCTTGCTCGCTTATCTGCCGGACGTGATGCACGTCATCATCATCTCGCGCGATGTGCCGCCTCTTAGTTTGGCAAGACTGCGCAGCCAGGCTTCGCTCGCCATCATTGACCGCAACGAGCTGCTCTTTACGGACGAAGAGACGCAGGAGCTTTTCCGCAAAGTCTTCGATCTTGAGTTGACGCCCGCGCAGTTGACGGAGTATCGCGAAAGAACGCACGGCTGGATCACCGCGCTGCAACTGGTGCGTCAGGTCGCGCAGCGTCACGCATTGGCCCACACCTCGACGGGAAGTCCTCCCGACCTGGTGGAAATCTTGCGCCAGTCCGAGCGCGACATCTTCGACTATTTCGCCGAGGAGGTTTTCGCGGACGAGCCGGAAGAGGTTCAGCAACTGCTCCTGAAGGTTTCCCTGCTTGATCGCTTAGACCTTGAGACGTGCGGGCGTCTCTATCCTGCGGAGAGCTGTTCGGCTGTGTTGCCCTCGCTTGTCAGGCGCAACGTCTTTATCTCCGTCGCCTCGGACGAACGAGGTGAAGAGTATCGCCTGCACCCGCTCTTTCAGGGATTCCTGCGCAGGCGTCTGCGTTCAGAGATCGGTCAATCGGGTGTCGCCGCAGAGCACGCGCGCATCGCCGACTATTTTCTCAGACATGAAGCATGGGAGCGCGCCGTCCATCACCTGCTCGCGGCGGAAGATTTCGACCGCGCGGCGGAAGTGATCGCCGATAAAGGCGGCGCATGGATAGCCTCCGGCGCTTTGTCCTCTCTAGTCTCGCACGCAGAGAGCTTGCCGCCCACGGCGCTCGACAAATATCCGCGCGCCCTGGCGCACCGCGCCGAAGTGGCACGCCTTCGCGGTAAGTACGACGATGCGCAGATGCTCTTTAGCCGTGCCGTCGCGCTGCTGCGTGAGCGCGCCGATAGTGAGGGCGAAGCCGAGGCGCTGCATTCGCTGGCGACGATTGCACGGCGGCGCGGCGAATGTGATCGCGCCTTTACTTATCTTGATCGCGCCGCAGAGTTGACGGACGAGCGTTCAGTGGTACGCATCAAGTGCGGCAATACGCGCGGGCTGTGCCTGATGGCGACGGGCGATATGGGCGCGGCGGAGCGTGAGTTTCGCGCCGCGCTGCAATTCGCCGAAGAGCAGGCCAACGAGCATTACGTGCGTTTGATCGCGCATAACCTCGGCTTACCTGCGGCCTTTCGCGGCGACTTTGGCGAGGCCCTCCGCTGGTCGCGTCGCATGCTGCGCGAGACTCAGGATTTGCCGCCCATGCCGCAGGAAGCGACCGCTCATCTGAACATCGCGCGCTTCAATTTTTATCGCGGCGAGCTGGAAGAGTGCGAGCAGCATCTGGATCGAGCGCTGGAGATCTGCCAGCTCTTTAATCTGATCGCGCTCAGCGCCGAGACGTTCGAGACCTACGGCAATTTATATCGCGAGCGTGGTGATGCTGTGCGCGCCACGGAGTTTTATGAGCGCGCGGCGCGCGCCTACGACGAAGCCGGAGTCGATCTGACGCGTATGGAGCTGCCGGAAGAGCAGGCCATTCTTCTTCTGCAAACAGGCAGTGTGCAGGCCGCGCGCGTACAGCTTGACCGACTCGTCGGCGCGCGCGAGCAGGGCGGCGATAAGATGCGTTATCACACGGCGGCCCTTGCGCGTGGGCGTGTGATTTATGCGCAGGGCGACGTGGAGGCGGCACGCGCCGATCTTGAGCCTGCGCGCTCCTTCTTTCACTCGCACGGGCTCTACTGGTTCGAGGTGCAGGCTTGTCTGGCGCTAGCCTTTTGTGATCTGGCCGCTGGGCGCGAGCAGGAGATGCTTGAGCACCTGCGGCGCACGCTCGATCTGATGGCGCGCTACGATTACGAGTACTGGTTAAAGCGCGAGCTGCAACGCAACCCAGTGCTGTTGACTAACGCGGACGCCGCAGAGCTTCTTCCGGCGGACGTGCGCGAGCAGACGCTCTCTGCGCCGCCGCCTCCTGTGACCGAGCCCGCGCAAGAGGTGGGTCTACAGTCAAAGCCTGTGACGGATTTGACGATCAACATGCTCGGGCCAATAGAGATTTTCCGCGACCCTTTGCGACCGCTCTCTGCTGACGCCTGGACGACAAAACGTGCGCGCGACATTCTCTGCTTTATCGCGTCGCGTCGTCACCGTCGCGCCTCCAAGGATACGATCATAGACACCTTCTGGGGCGAAGCGGATTTCGATGTCGTCGAAAAGAATTTTCACCCGACCGTCTCGCACATACGCAAAGCTTTGAACAGCAATCAGCCGCTCAAACAAAAATTCCTGCTCTACCGCGACGGCGATTATCTGCTCAATCCGGAGTTCTCTTATCGCATCGACACAGAGGAGTTTGATCGGCTGGTGACGGAGGCTGAAGCGGCGCGGCGTGCGCGCGAGTTCGAGCGCTGCATAGGGGCTTACGAGCAGGCCATAGCGCTTTATCGCGGCGATTTTATGCAGGGCAGTTATGACGAGTGGGTCGATGAACAGCGCTCCTATTATCAAGAGCAGCACCTGCGCATGCTCGAATCTCTCGCGGCGGTGGCACAAAAGATGCAGGAATGGCCTCGGTCGCTCGACCTCGCACAAAGGATTCTGCAAGCAGACCCGTTCCGAGAGGACATTCACTGTATGATCATGCGCGCGCATGCGGCGCTCGGAAACCGCGTCGCCGTCAAAGAGCAATACGAAAGCTTAAGCCGCCTGCTGCGTAAAGAGCTGGGCGTTGACCCTGCGACCGATACGCAGAAAATCTATCGGGAGTTGATCGGTTAAAGAGGAAAGCGGCTTAAGGAATCCGCCTCGAAAGGCGCACACGTCATACCCTCGCACCTGTTCTTTTCGCTTGAAAGCAGGGTCAGTTGGTGTAACAGAAATATAACGGGAATGTAATATATGAGGACAGTTGTTGGTGATACGCTACCGTGTCCTAATTCCCACAGGACACCTCCTGTATAGACCTCGCTTTACCGAGTCTAGAATTAATATTTTTTGAGCAGTACCCGACAAAACTGCTAGCTGTGTCTGAACCTTTGTTGAAATGATGATGGCTTATACTTTCCAAAGATTGCAGCAGTTTGTCGCGCTTTTACTGATCTTTTTGCTCACTGTTGGCTCGGCCAGCGCGGGCCTGACCGTGACGGGTGCTGACGGGCTGACGGTGACGGGCGCTGACGGCGTTAATTATGTTCGCACCTCGGGATTGACAGTCACGGGCGCTGATAATCTGCTGGCCTTCGGCGTCAACGGGATTACGCCCTTCGGCGCGGACGGACTGACCGTCACTGGCGCGGATGGCTTGACCGTGACGGGCGCGGACGGCGTCACCTATTCCAGCCCCAACAGGGTCGTCGCGACGCGCCCCGACGGCTTGACCGTGACGGGTGCAGACGGCTTGACGGTCACAGGCGCGGATGGCTTGACCGTCACGGGCGCTGACGGTAACAGGTATCGCGCGGACTCTGTCACGTTCAGACGTGGAAACGGCTTGACGGTGACGGGCGCTGACGGCTTGACCGTGACGGGCGCGGACGGGATTGCGCAGGCTGGCTCGGATGGATTGACGGTCACAGGCGCTGATGGACTGACCGTGACGGGCGCTGATGGCTTGACCGTGACGGGTGCGGATGGGCTGACGGTGACGGGCGCGGACGGACAGATATTTTCCGCGTCGCCTAACGGGCTGACGGTGACGGGTGCGGATACTATCTCTATGACGAAGGTGACGGGGCTGACGGTCACGGGCGCTGATAGCGTGGGGCTTCCCGTCTCGAACGACTTCAGCGGCCCGCGCAATGATGCCGGGCGTGGTTTGCAGAGCGTCGATCCGGAGCTGGCACTGATCCTGAGCGACCCGACGGACGATAGCAACATCGCTGCCGTGATCGTCTATCACCAGTCGCCGAGCGAATCGGACATTGCCGATCTTCAACGCATAGGCGTGCTTGGCGGAACGCGCTATAACATCCTGCCGATGATCGCCATCACGGCCAAGCGCACGGAGATCATAGAAATCTCTCACCTCTCGAACGTCCGTTCGATCTACGGCAATCGCACGCTCGAATCAACGGCCGACACGCGCACAGCCCTGACGGGTGTTGATCGCGTGCGCCGCGACTCGGACCTGACCAGAAAAAATCTGGGCGTGCCTGTTGGCGGGCGCGGGACGACCGTGGCCGTACTCGATACGGGGCTCGACGGCACGCACGCAGACCTCTCCGGTCGCGTGGTGCAGAACGTTAAGCTCGCAGATACGCAGAGCATCTCTGTCGGCTTTACCAGTCCGGTCTACGTCGAAGGGTTGCAGAATACAGATCAGGTTTACGGGCACGGGACATTCGTCGCAGGGTTGATCGCTGGCAACGGTATGCAATCGGGCGGCAAATACGGTGGCGTTGCTCCGAGCGCGCGACTGCTGGGCTTGAGCGCGGGCGACCTGACGCTCTCTTTCGTTCTGTCGGGTTTCGACTATCTGCTGGGGAGCGGCTCGCGCTACAACGCGCGCGTCGTCAATTGCAGTTTTTCTGCCGATACAGTCTTCGACTACAACGATCCGGTCAACGTCGCCACGCGTATGCTCACAGATCGTGGCATCAATGTTGTGTTCTCTGCGGGTAATACTGGCGATGGTCTGCATTCGCTTAATCCGTATGCGGTCGCCCCTTGGGTGGTGAGCGTCGGAGCGACGGACTCGCTGGGGCGTCTGTCGGACTTCTCTTCACGCGGCGATTTCGGAAGCGCGCTCTTTCATCCGACGCTGGTTGCGCCGGGCGATAATGTTGTCAGCCTGCGTTCGACCGTCTCTGCAACGGGCTTGACGGGTCTGGCGGGAGCGGATACTGCGCAGCTTACTCCGGCGGAGATTCCCTACTATACGACGGCGCGCGGGACAAGCTTTTCCGCGCCGCAGGTCGCAGGGGCAATCGCGCTGATGCTCGAAGCGAATCCGCAACTGACGCCGGCTGAAGTCCGCGACATACTGCAACGCTCTGCCACTCCGCTGCCGAATTATTACCAGCACGAGGTCGGCGCTGGCATGCTCAATGCGCACGCGGCTGTCCTTGAAGCGGCTTTCGCGGGCAGGCGTATGGGAATGTGGCGCGCCACTCTTGATCGCGGTCAGGCGCAGTTCATCACAGACCCCTTGCAGCAGTTCAACGGCACGGTCACGCCGGGCGCTCAACAGCCAGAATCAGCGCTGAGCATTCCTGAGAATGCCGTGCTGGCTTCGGTCGAGGTCGCCTGGGGGCCGATGACTAGCGCCAACGATCTGGGGCTGACGGTGACGGATGCGACGGGCACGCGCAGGGAAGATTCGGATGATTCAAGCGGAGAGGGGCTGACCAGCAAACGCGAGCGCGTTGGCATCAAGATGCCTTCAGCAGGCGTGTGGCGTGCGCGCGTAGGCAATCTCACGGGTATGGCCGGGACGCCGCAGCCATTCCTCGGACTGATGCAGGTGACGCGCGTAGAGTATGCGCCGCTTCAGGATGTCAGCGGTCTTAGTCCAGCTCAACGTGCGGAGATTTATCAAGCTCTGCGCACTTTCGTCATGTCGCCTTACGGCGAGTATTTCAGGCCGGGTTATGGTGTCTCGCGCGCCGATCTGGCGGCGGCCCTGGTCAAGGGCGCGGGTGTGCCGCAGTACCTTCCAGCCAAGTACTCTTATACGGATGTGACCGATGCGACGACCTCTATCTTCGTCGAGAGCGCGCAGGCAGCGCCGGGCGGAGCGCTCTTTATCAACACGACTGCGGGCGGCGCGTTTCGTCCACAGGATAGCGTTGATCGTCTGACGGCGGCGGTCGCCTTGGTGCGCGCGGCGGGACTTCGCTCCGAGGCCGAAGCGAAAAACTCTCAACCGCTCGTCTACGTGGATGCGATGTCGATTCCTTCAAACCTGCGCGGGTATGTTCGCGTCGCGATAGATCGCGGACTGCTCGCGGTCGACGGCGGACAGATTCGTCCGGGCAGCGCTCTGACACGCGCCGAGCTGGCACATGCTCTGGTCGCGATTCAGAAACTCGCTGCCGGTTAATAGCAAGAGCTAAACACGTTCGGGAACAGATAAAAAGTGTGGTCGCTAAATTCAATTTGGCGACCACACTTTTTATCTTGTCTTAACTCTGCGCTTTCCTTATTTATGCACGAACAATTCTTCGGCGTTCCATAATGAATAAGGAAAGAGCGGGCTCGGGCGATAGTTGCCCACCTTAGCGTTGGCCGCAGAGGTGACGTGGCGCGTGACGATTGGGATGACGGGCAACTGTTCCGCGAGGATCTGTTGTATCTCTTGAAAGACGGCGGCGCGGCGCGGCGTGTCTCTCTCTCTGGCCTGCGCGGTGATTAATTCGTCTATCCGCGCTTCCCAGGGTGTGGCGGCCTTTTCCTGCTTCGGATACCACTGGTGCGAAGGGCTGCTGCTGCGCAGAAAGTTTGTGTAAGAGGACGGATCAGGCTCTGTCACGGAAGTGCCGAAGAGGATGGCGTCGTACTCGAAGGTTTGCGACAGACGCGCCGCGACCTGCGCGTTCTCGATGGTGGCGATCTGTACCTTCATCCCCAAACGCGCGAGGTCTTCCTGAATCACCGTCGCCATCGCCACACGCGGCTCGCTCTCCGCCGGGACGATCAAAGTCCAGGCGACCACATTTCCCTTCCCATCCACCAACTCCGGCGCATCCTGCGTGCCGCGTAGTTGAAAGCCGGACTCTGTGAGCAGCGCGCGTGCGCGGTTAAGATCGTAATCGGTTCGCGGTAAGGAAGTCGCGGCCCACGCGCGATTGCCCGTCGAGATAAAACCGTATAGCGGCGTCGCCAGTCCCTGCAAAGTAGAATTGGCGATTGACGCGCGATCAATCGCGTGCGAGACGGCGCGACGAAAACGCGCATCCGTAAACCAGACGCTCTTGACTGCGTCGACTATCGCCTTGCCGTTCTGTTGGCCCAGGTTTTGATTAAACACGATGTGGTCAGTGACCAGCCCCGGCCCCAGGTCGTAGGCGCGTACAGACCCTTGCGAAGTGCGCAGGCGCGCGTAGTCCGTCGGGCGCAGGCGGTCGAATATATCCAGCGTGCCCTGACTCAGACGAGCCATCCCATTATTGGCGTCGCTCGCGACCTCTATGACCAGCCCGTCAAGATAAGGAAGCTGCGTGCCCGCCTGATCCTTTTTCCAGAAGTTCGGATTGCGCTTTAAGGTGATGCGCTCTCCCGGCGTAACTGCTTCAACCATAAAAGCCCCTGCGGTGACGATGCGTTGCGGCTCCGTTGTGATCGCGTAAGCATCCTTGAAAGTGCCCTTGTTAAAATCCTCTTCGAGGATGTGGCGCGGCAGCACAGACAGGTTCGACAGATAATTCTCCGGCGCGGCGACCGCCTCCGGAAAAGTCAGGCGAAGGTGGCGCGCATCCGTCGCAATGGCTTCAATCGGGCGACCGCCGATGGTCATCGCGTCTCGAAAGACCGGCGAGGCAGTGCGCTCATCATAGATCGTGCGGAAGCTGAACACGACATCCTCAGCCGTCAGCGCGTGACCATCGGAGAAGCGCAAGCCGTCGCGCAAAGTGACTTCGAGTGTTCGCTCATCACCGGCAGCCCATTGCCAGCTTTCCGCCAGAGCGGGGACGTAGCGCTGCGCGTCGTGATCTATCTCAGCAAGGCGTCCGCCGAGCAGGTAAAGCGCGACCGTGAGCGTGTCCACGTCCGAAGCCATGACGTAGTTGAAAGTTTTAGGCGGTGTGGCGACGCGGTAGCTCAGTGATCCGCCGCGTGTGCCGACAACGCGCTCGCGCTGCGCGGCAGTGTTGCCCTGCGGCTGGCTCTGTTGGTTCTGATTAAGACAGGCTGCGCTCCACAGGCTTGCCACGAGTAGCAGCACGACGGCGATGAAAGTTCGGTGTAGTATCAGTTTTCTCATTCTTCTTGTGCGGGCGTGTACGTTGGAAGTGAAATCAACTTTAATACTTCTCGCTTCTGTTGAGCGAGCGCCGAGCGGATTCAATCACGTAAACGTAGTCGTTGTCCAGAGCCTTCTGCGAGAATGTTCTTGTCGCGGCTCGCGAATAGATGTTAGATAAGCTCGCGCGCACAAAGAGAGAGCGGCCAAGAGTATTTGCTCCGGTTACAAGCCGTGTGGGCTTGCTCGCCCACTGAAGATACAAACGATGCTGAAACTGATCTTCGGAAGACTGTTGCAGGGGCTGATAGTTTTGCTGATCGTCTCGGCTTTGACTTTCGCGCTGCTCGCGGCTGCCGGAGGCGACGCCCTGACGGCGCTACAGAGCGACCCGCTCGTCTCCGAACAAACCATCAAGGAGCTGCGCCGAACTTATGGCTTGGATCAACCGCTGCATGTACGTTACCTGCGCTGGCTCACCGATCTGATACAGGGTCGGATGGGCCAATCATTCTTTTATAAAGCTCCCGTCGGAACTATTGTTCGATCAAGACTCGGCAACACGCTTTACCTCGCCATCACCGCTCTCTTTTTCGCATGGGCCATTGCGCTCATGCTGGGTGCAATGGCTGCGCGGCGCGCCAGAGGCTCATGGATAGACCGCCTGTGCTCTGTCGTGATACTGCTCGCGGCATCGACGCCGCGCATCGTGCTTGCGCTCGTTGCGCTGGCTGTGGCTGTGCGCACTTCGCTCTTTAATGTCGGCGCGGCTTCCATGCCTTCGGAAGAGAGCGCGGCAAGTTCATTGGCGCGTCTGCTGGTTCCGGCGCTGGTGCTTTCAGTTCCTTTGATCGCGCTCTTTCTGGCGCAGGTGCGCGAGGGGCTTCGCACGGCGCTTAGCGAAGAGTTCGTGCAGGTGGCGCGTGCCAAGGGCCTGGCGGAGAGAGTGGTCATCTTTCGTCATGCGCTGCGCGCGGCGCTCAATCCGTTGATTACGATCTTCGGTTACTCGCTGGGCGGAGTGGTCAGCGGCTCTGTCATCGTAGAGACTGTGCTCGGCTGGCCGGGGCTGGGCCAACTAAGCGTCATTGCGGTTCGCAACCGCGATGCGCCGCTGCTGATGGGCGTCATGCTGGTGACGGCGACCGCCGTGCTTGTAGGCAATCTCGTCGCAGATATTCTGCTGCGCCTCAACGATCCGCGTCTGGGCGAGGAAGAAAGGGAAAGCGCCGGAACTTCAAACGCGGAGCAGCGAGCGCATGTGCCCGCCGGATCATAAATGAAGAGCGCCCTGCCACAGGTTGAAAAGAGTGCTGCTACGCTTTTCGCTTCCGACGAAAAGCATGAGCACAGCTACGACTCGCGCATCGGCCGGGCCCGGCGTGCGCTTCGCAGGCGTGCGCGCCTTTTTGTCGGACTCTTAATCCTCTGCCTGTTCTACCTGACGGCTATCTTCGCGGACTTGCTCGCGCCCTATGATTATCGCGCGCAATCGCGAGGCGAGCCGCTCGCGCCGCCCACAGCAATTCATTTCCGCGACCCGCAGGGCCGATTCTCTGTGCGCCCTTTTATCTACGCGCGCCGCCTGACAGACCCGCTCGAACGACGCTACGAGGAACTTCCGGAAAGCGCCTTTCCGCTTGAGCTGTTCGCGCGCGGCTACCAGCACAAGTTGTTCGGCGTGTGGCCCACGGACAGGCATCTCTTCGGCGTGCGCGGCGGCACGCAGGAAGCCGCTTCGGGTGTTCAGGAAGCCACTACTGCGACGCCGCGTCTTAATCTGCTAGGTACGGACGCGCTCGGGCGCGACCGCCTGTCGCGTCTTCTGCGTGCGTCCCGTTTTTCGCTGGTGGTGGGCCCACTCGGAACAATTTGTGCGAGCCTGCTTGGCATCATCCTCGGTTGCATCGCGGGTTATGCGCGCAGCCGCTTAGCAGAAGCCCTCTTGATGCGTGCGGCTGATGTGATGATGTCGCTGCCCGTGCTGGTGTTGATACTGGCTGCGCGTGCAGCGTTTCCGCTTGAGCTGCCGCCCATGCGCGCCGCCTTGCTGTTGATCTCGATCTTTCTCGCCGTCGGGTGGGCAGAGATGGCTAGACTCTCGCGCGGACTGGTCGTCGCTCTGCGCAGGCGTGAGTTCGTCCTCGCCGCAGAGAGCATAGGGTTGACGCAGACGCGTATTCTTTTTCGTCACATTCTGCCGAACGCCCTGCGCCCGCTCGTCGTGCAGGTGACGTTGATGCTGCCCGCTTTTCTGTTAGCTGAGACGGCGCTCTCATTTCTCGGCGTCGGACTTCAAGAGCCTGAGGCGAGCTGGGGTAATATGCTGGCCGCTGCGGCAGACCCGACGCTGCTTGCTGAGCAGCCGCTGGTGCTGCTCTCGCCAGCCTTCGCTATCTTCCTCTTCGTGCTCGGCGTACGGCTGCTCAGCGACGGGCTCAAATCGAAGGACGTTTAGAAGCTATGCTAGAATCATCCGCCCGATTCAAACAGATAATCATCATGCAAACATTCTGCAAAAACCGCGTCGCCGCGCGCATGGTCGTCGCGCTGCTCTTCATCTCGCTCGCCGCCTGTCAAAGGAGCGCGCCGTCGCAGACCAGTAATGCGAACGCGCAGACTCTTCCGCCGGTTGTCGCTGTCATCGACGGTCGTCCTATCCAGACCAAACTGTACGAGATGTATTTAAAGAACGGGCGCGATGCGCTGGGGATAGAGATGGACAAGGAAGAGGGGCGGCGGATGTTTGAACAGCTCAAGGAAGGCATCGTCTCCGAATTGATCGACCGCGCGCTGGTCGCGCAGGAGGCAGAGCGTCGCGGACTTCAGATTCCGCCGGAGCGAATGGCGGAAGCCGAGCGGCGGACAGTTGCGCAGTTCGGCGGCGATCAAAAATATGACGAGTATCTGTCGCAGAATAAATTGACGCGCGACGAGTACCGCGAAGTTCTCAAGACGGAGATTTACGGCGAGCTGATGCGCCAGGAGCTGAGCAAAGGAATCACTGTCTCGGACACGGAGATCAAAACTTTTTACGATGCGCACAAAACCGAACCGGCCTTTCAACAGCCGGAGCGCGTCACGGCCTCGCACATCCTCGTCGCGGCCCGCCCTAACCTGATCGCGCAGGACTTGCAAAGAGAGAAGAACCTGACGAATGACGCGCTCAAAAGCGCCGTCCGCGAAGAGATGAACCAGCGGCGCGCTCGTGCGGAAGAGCTGCGTCGAAAGGCTGCGGGTGGAGCAGACTTTGCGGCGCTCGCGCGAGAGTCTTCGGATGATCCGTCATCGCGCGCAAGCGGCGGCGAGCTTGGAACATTCACGCGCGATTCGCACACGCGCCCCTTCGACGACGCGGCCTTCGCGCTCAAACCCGGCGCGATCAGCAATGTGGTCGAGACGGACTTCGGCTTTCACATCATCAAGGTCACGGCGCACGAGGCGGCGCGCGCGATGACGCTTGCCGAAGCGACCCCGGAGATTAGCAAGCGCCTGCAAACACAGCGCGAGGCCGCGCGCCTCACAGACTGGTTAAAGGAGGCGCGCCGCAAAGCCAACGTCCGCATCAACGAGCCCTTCCGCTTCGGCAAGCTCAGGGACGAATTCCCAGCCATGTAAGGTCAGTACCGACTGCTTCTGTTGAATGTCAGGAACGTCGCACCTCACCACAGAGGACACGGAGGAAGCACGGAGGTTTGAGCGATATTCTACTCTCTGTGCCCCCTCTGTGCTCTCTGTGTCTATGTGGTGAATGCCACTTACCATAGGCTCAATTAAGATTTGCTCTAAGCAGGCCGTTACTGACTGCCTGACCTCGCTCCTCTGTTTTCTCTCCGTCACGGAATAGTACGTCAATTTGAGATAAGCGGGCTTTTGCGCCTCTGATCGTAGACGCGAAAAATAGGCTTAACGCTACCTCGCCTTCGCGGCTCAAGTTTTCCTCAACCGCCAGGGAGAGTTTCCGCAAGCCCGAAAGCAGCCGTTTTTCCTAAGAAATTCGGCTGCTTTTCGTTTCCCGCCGGGCCTCAAGTTTTTCTCAATTG
>DATLMN010000159.1:0-30923 GCA_035537255.1 Pyrinomonadaceae bacterium
TACTTTGAAGGGCGTAGAGGTTGCTCCGCGTGCCGAAGTCGAAACCGTCACCGCCGAGCGGCTGAACGTCTTTAATAGCTTTGCGACGCCCGAAGCCGTAAGCGTCAAACGCTCTACAGCGAGCGCCGCGCAGAGCTTTACTGTAGAGTTACCAAAACATTCTGTCTCTGTGATAACGCTGGCTGTGAAGTAGAGAGACTTGCCATGAGTAAAGAGGACGGGCCAAAGGGTATGCAAAAAAGGCGGATCACGCTGCATGACGGGAGGTATCTGATTTTTTATACCTTTGAGGATGAGCCCGTGCCCGACGCTTCTGATGATCAAGAGAGTGCTGCTCGGCGGCGCAGAGAGCCCAAAGACGCCGTGCCGCAGGCGGAGGAGGAGCGCCGTGTCTGAGCTGCGTTGGAATCCGCTGCTTGGCGAATGGGTGGCGACGGCCACGCACAGGCAGGAGCGCACCTTTTTGCCGCCCGCAGATTTCTGCCCGCTCTGCCCGACCAAAGAGGGCGGCTTTCCCACGGAAGTCCCCGAAAGCGCCTATGACATCGTCGTCTTCGAGAACCGTTTTCCTTCTTTAAGACCAGACCCGCCTGCGCCCGCCGTCGAAGGCACGGAGCTATATCCTGTGCGCCCAGGACAGGGCGTCTGTGAAGTCCTGCTCTATTCGCCGCATCACAACTCGACGCTGGCCGCAGAGCCTGTCGAACAGATTTACAAGCTGGTGCGCGTCTGGATAGATCGCTTTCAGGAATTGGGCGCGCTCGATTTCATCGATTATGTTTTCGAGTTCGAGAACAAGGGCGAAGCCATCGGCGTTACCCTCCATCACCCGCACGGACAGATTTACGCTTACCCGTTTATCCCGCCGCGCATACAGAAAGAGTTAGATGAATCACAATCACATCACTCGCGCACGGGGCGCTGTCTAGTCTGCGATATTGTCGGGGAAGAACGGCGCGACGGGCGTCGTATCATCGCCGAGAACGAGTCGTTCGTCGCCTACATTCCATTCTTCGCGGGTTATCCGTACGAGGTTCACATTGCCTCTCTGCGACACCTGCAATCGCTCGCTGATCTTTCCGTGCGGGAGCAAAAAGGTTTGGCCGAGTTGCTGAAGATGGTGCTGGTCGCTTACGACCGGTTGTTTGATATTTCGTTCCCTTACATTATGGCGATTCATCAGCGCCCGACGGACGGCAGCGCATACGACTATTACCACTTTCACATAGAGTTTTATCCGCCGCTCAGGACTGCCACCAAGCTGAAGTACCTGGCGGGCAGCGAGACCGGGGCGGGAATGTTCATCAACGACACGCTCGCCGAAGAGAAGGCGAAGGAGCTGCGCTCTCACGTTTCACCAGTCACCTGGAAGGAGAGTGCGCAGTGATTGATCGCCGAAGTGTGCGCGCAGCCTTCAGCAAGGAGTTCGGAGACGAAGACGTTAGATTGTTTCGCGCGCCCGGTCGCGTCAACCTGATCGGCGAGCACACGGATTATAACGACGGCTTCGTGCTCCCGATGGCGATTGATAGCGAAACGCTGGTCGCGGCACGCGCTCGCCAAGACAACTGCGTGCGCGTGCATTCTCTGGACATGAAAGAGACCGCCGAGTTTGATCTGGACAGACCCGGCCCGAGACAGCGTGGGATATGGCTCGATTACATAGAAGGCGTGGCGCAGGTCTTAAAAGAGCGTGGGCTTCCTGTTCGCGGCGCTGATATGTTGGTTGCCTCGGACGTTCCGGTGGGCGCGGGGCTTTCCTCTTCGGCGGCGCTGGAAATCTCCACCGGGCTCGCGCTGCTGATGGTTTCAGGAATAGAGGTGAACAGGATTGAGCTGGCGCTTGCCGGACAACGTGCGGAGCACACCTACGTCGGAACTAAGTGCGGGATCATGGATCAACTGGTCGCGGCCTGTGGACTCAAAGGCCACGCGCTCTTTATCGACTGTCGCTCTCTGGAGATGACGCAGATTCCTTTCGAGACTTCGGAGGCGGCAGTCGTTATCTGCGACACACGAGTCAAGCATGAATTGTCGTCTTCAGAGTACAACCGGAGGCGCGCAGAGTGTGAACAGGGCGTAGAGATTTTAAAAGGAGTGCTGCCGAATGTTCGCGCGCTGCGCGACGTGAGCGTCGATGATTTCCAGATGCACGAAGAGCAACTGCCGGAGCCCGTGCGCTCGCGTTGCCGCCACGTCGTGACAGAGAACGCGCGGACGCTTCTTGCCGCAGATGCGCTGCGTGCAAGCAACTTTGACGAGATGGGCCAACTGATGCTTAAGAGCCACGCGTCGCTGCGTGATGATTACGAGGTGAGCTGTCTGGAGCTGAACCTGCTGGTCGAAATCGCCACTTCGATTGAAGGCGTCTACGGAGCGCGCATGACGGGCGGCGGCTTCGGAGGCTGCACGGTCAATCTGGTGCGCCGCGATGCTCTGGAAAAATTTAAGGAGAAGGTTGCGGCTGAGTATAATAAAGCCACCAAAATTATTCCGCCCATCTACATTTCCGAGCCCGGCGACGGCGCTGGCGAGATTACTTAAATCGCTGTCAGCGATGGGCGGCTTCAGGATTTTAGAATGACGGGAAAAATGCGAATCAAAGATGTAGCGCGTGAGGCGGGCGTCTCGACCGCGACCGTTTCGCACGTCATCAACAAGACGCGATTCGTTTCCGAAGAGACGCGCGAGAAGGTCTTGAGCGCCATAGAGCGCTGCAACTACTACCCGAACCCGCATGCTCGCAGTCTTGCTTCGGGTCGCAGCAGCACGCTCGGACTTCTAATCTCAGACATCGCGAATCCATTTTTTCCGGAACTCGTCAAAAGCATCGAGACGGTCGCTTTCGAGAAGGGCTACGAGGTCATTCTGGCGAATACGAATTACAACGAGGAACGCACGCTCAATAATGTCAGGCGTTTTATCGAGCGCAAAGTCGCGGGCGTCGCGCTGATGACTTCCGAATTGGATCAGGGATTGATAGACGAGCTGGCGCGTAGCCATGTTCCTGTCGTTTTTCTGGACATAGGCTCTCCCGGCGTCTGTATGAGCAATATCGTCGTCGATTATGAGACGGGCATTGGCGAAGCGATCAATCATCTGGTCTGGCTCGGACATCGCAGGATAGCTTACATCGGCGGGCCAAACGGCTTGCGCTCGGCGGCTAAAAGGCTTGAGGCTTTTCGCGATTCCGTTGCTTATCACTTGCCGGACGCCGCGCAGCCGTTGATTTACGAGGGCGATTTCCGGCTCGAAGGAGGACGCCGCATTGCGCGCGAGATTTTGAGTTCAGCAGAATTGCCGACGGCCATCGTGGTCGCCAATGACATGATGGCTCTGGGCGTCATGCAGGAACTGCACGAGCGCGCGCTTCATGTCCCGGACGATATTTCCATCATAGGCTTTGACGACATCGCGTTCGCGACGCTTTGTAATCCGCCGCTGACGACTGTTCGACTGCCGCGCGATGATCTGGGGCGCGAAACCGTAGAGGCTTTGATGGCGACCATCGAACATCCAAAGCGGCAGGGCGTGGAAATCAACATTCCGACCTATCTGGTCTTGCGTGATTCGACCGCGCCTCCCAGAGAAGTAAAGCCTAAGCGCGAAGTCAATCAGCCAATAGGCAGTTAATAAAAGTTTATCCGGCAGAGCTCTAAGCACTGGCCGCGTTCTTAAAAACTTATCATTAAGGAATCGAGAGAATATGGGAAGATCATTACCTGGCAAGCACGCATACCGCACACTTTGCGCCGCTCTGTTGCTCGCTCTCTTGTTGGTAAATGTCTCGGCGCAGCGTCGTCGCAACACTTATACGAATCCGGCGATGGCCGGTGATTTTCCAGACCCGTCCGTGATTCGCATCGGAGGGGACTACTGGGCGGCGGCGACTTCGTCCGAGTGGGCTCCGGAGTTTCCTATCCTGCACTCGCGCGATCTGGTTAATTGGGAAGTCGTCGGCGCGGTCTTCCAGAAACGCCCAGACTGGTCTACGGGCAGCTACTGGGCGCCGGAAATCTCTTTTGATCGTGGAAGATTTTTTATCTACTACGCGGCGCGCAAAAAGAACGGGCCGCTCTGTGTGGCCGTGGCGAGCGCCGCGCGACCGCAGGGGCCGTACCGCGATCATGGCCCGTTGGTCTGTCAGGAGGTCGGCTCAATCGACGGCTTTCCAGTGACGGATGAGAATGGTCAACGTTATCTGCTCTGGAAAGAGGACGGCAACAGTGTCAGTAAGCCGACGCCTATCTGGGCGCAGCGTTTGTCTGCGGACGGCACACGCCTTATAGGCGAGCGGCGCGAGCTGTTTCATAACGATCAGGCGTGGGAGAAGCACGCATCTTTGCCTTACGGCGATCTGGTCGAAGGCCCTGCGGTCGTTCGGCGCGGCGGCTGGTTTTATATCTTTTACTCCGGCAACTTTTGCTGTGCGCGCGAATGCAACTACATGATGGGCGTGGCGCGCTCGCGCAAACTGCTCGGCCCCTGGGAGAAGAATCCCGCCAATCCTATCCTGCGAGGCAACGAGACCTGGAAGTGTCCGGGCCACGGCACTGTCGTGAGCGACGCGAGGGGACGCGACTTTCTTCTTTATCACGCGTACAAGGCAAACGACTTTGTCTACGTCGGGCGACAGGCGTTGCTGGACGAGATCAAGTGGGGCGCGGACGACTGGCCGACGATCAACGGCGGGCGTGGGCCAAGCAACAGCGCGGCCTCGCCGTTCGGCGTTAAAGATCAGGCGCTTGAGTATGCCTTCTTTGACGAATTCAAATCCGCGAGCCTTCTGCCCGGATGGCAATGGCCCGTCGCGAACGAGCCTGAAGTGAGCCTCGAAAGCAGAGACGAAGGTCTGCTGGTGCTCGCACCGTCGAGCGCCAACCAGAGCAAGATCGAAATGTTGAGTGCCGTGCTCGCGCGTTCGACCACCGTCGGCGATTACGTTGCCACGACACGGATTAATACGAAGCGTATGCAACCACGTTCGACGGGCGGGCTCTCGGCCTACGGCGATCACGAAAACGCGCTTGGCCTGGCGGTCGTCGACAATCGCGTCACACTATGGCGGCTGGAAAAGGGCAACGTCCAGACCGTAACGGAAGTGAATGCCCCGAACGCGGGCTATCTATTCCTGCGCATGACGGCGCGCGACGGCCACCTCTATCGCTTCGCCTTTAGCAAAGACAATCGCACCTGGACAAACGTGGGCGAAGATTTGGACGGCGCTTATCTGCCGCCCTGGGACAGAGGGGTGCGTGTTGCCCTGACGGCGGGCGGCGCGCCAGTCCGCTTTAACTGGCTGCGCGTCACGCCTTCGCGCTGAACGAGAGCGATCCACTTTAGCATCTCAAAATTATTTGGAGAGCACGAAACATGAAAAATTTTATCGACTCAAGAAAGCCTTTCACAGTCCTTGCCATCGCGTTTGTCTGCTTGATGTTGCTCGCGAGCGCAAGCTGCGCAAAGAAGGGCAGCCGTGATTCGGGGGGAACTGGCAAGTTCAAAGTCGGCTTTTCGCAGATGGAGGAGAACAATCCCTGGCGCATCGCAGAGACCAACAGCCTGAGAGAGGAAGCCAGAAAGCGCGGCGATAAATTTGAATTAGTCGTGACCAACGCGCAGGGACAAACCTCAAAGCAGGTCTCCGATGTCGAAGATTTGATCGCGCAGCGCGTCGATGCAATCTTGCTCGCCCCACGCGAATTTGAAGGACTGGGCTCGGCGCTTCAGCGCGCCAGAGAAGCGAAGATTCCCGTCTTCCTGATCGACCGCGAGGCGGCTGGCACGCCCGGTCAGGATTTCGTCGCCTTCCTCGGCTCTAATTTCGTCGAGCAGGGAAAGCGCGCCGGCGACTGGCTGGTCAAACAGACCAAAGGCAAAGCGGGAATCGTCGAGTTGACCGGAACTGCGGGCGCATCTGTCGCGCGTGACCGCTCTCAAGGATTCAGGCAGGCGATTCAAAATTCTCCCGACATGAAAATCCTGACTTCGCAGACAGGAAATTTTTCGCGCGCCGAAGGGCAAAAGGTGATGGAGAATATTATTCAGGCGCACGGCAAGGAGATCACGGCCGTCTACGCGCACAATGACGAGATGGCGCTCGGCGCGATTCAGGCGCTCAAAGCCGCAGGAATGAACCCCGGCAAAGACGTGCTGATCGTCTCGGTCGACGGCGAAAAGGCCGCGCTCGAAGCGATCATGCGCGGCGAGATGAACATCACCGTCGAATCGAACCCGCGCTTTGGCCCACTGGCCTTCGATACGCTGGAAAAATATCTCAGGAAAGAAACAATCCCTCCCAAGATTATTCTTGAGGACAGATTCTTCGATTCCAGTAACGCCGCGCAGTTCGTCAACGAAGCATACTGAAGAAAAGTTTTCAGTTTTCAGTAATCAGTTTTCAGCAAAGGCAAACTGCTTTTACTGAAAACTGAAAACTGAAAACTAAAAACTGATTACTTTTATGAGCACAACTGAACCGCTTCTGCGTTTGGAGGGAATCACAAAAAGTTTCGCGGGCGTGACGGCGCTGGCGGGCGTCGATCTGACTTTGGAGCGCGGTGAAGTTCACGCGCTGGTGGGAGAAAACGGCGCGGGCAAATCGACGCTGATAAAGATTATGACGGGCGCGTACACGCGCGACGGCGGAACGATGTTGCTCGAAGGTCGCCCGGTCGAATTCGGCTCGCCGGAGGAAGCGCAAAGCGCGGGCGTCGTCGCCGTTTATCAGGAGGTCAATCTGCTGGCGTTCCGCACTGTGGCGGAGAATATTTATCTGGGCCGCGAGCCGCGCCGCTTTGGCCTGATCGATTGGCCGCGCATGTACGCGAACAGTAAAGAGTTGCTCGCACGCCTCGGGCTTGAGATAGACCCGCGCGCCACTCTCGGCACACTGAACATCGCTCTGCGGCAGATGATCGCCATCGCGCGCGGCGTCTCGTTCGGCGCGAAAGTAGTCGTCCTGGACGAGCCCACCAGCTCGCTGACGGAGCGCGAAGTCTCAATTCTTTACGATGTCATTCGTCGTCTCAAAGCCGAAGGCACGGCGGTCGTCTACATCAGCCATCGCTTTGACGAGCTGTATACGGTATGTGATCGTGTGACGGTGCTGCGCGACGGACGCTTCGTCGCCACGCGCCCGCTCGCGGGGCTTGAGAAACTGGATTTAGTCTGCCTGATGCTGGGTAAGCAGCGCGACGAATTGCGTCAGGGCACGACTGCTTTTGAGCACACGGACGCGCAGAAGAGCGATCAAACGCCGCTGCTTCGCGCGGAGAATCTGACGCGCGGGCGAAAATTGAATCACGTCACGGTGGATGCCGCGCGCGGAGAGATCGTCGGCGTTGCGGGCCTGCTCGGCTCTGGCCGCACGGAGACTGCGCGCGCCATCTTCGGCGCGGACAAGATAGAAGAGGGCGAGGTTTATCTTGAAGGCAAACCGCTTAAGCTTCGTTCGCCGCGCGATGCAATCAAAGCAGGCCTAGCCTTCCTTTCCGAAGACCGCAAGGCCGAAGGCATCATCCCTGAATTGTCTGTGCGCGAGAATCTGACGCTCGCCGCGCTGCCCGGGTTGACGAAGATGGGAGTGGTTTCGCGCGCTCGCCAGCAGGAGATCGTCGAACGTTTTATGAAGCGGCTCGGCATCAAGGCCGCGAGCGCCGATCAAAAGATTCGCGAGTTGTCGGGCGGCAATCAACAAAAAGTTTTGCTGGCGCGCTGGCTTTGCAAGAATCCGAAGTTCCTGATTCTTGACGAGCCGACACGCGGCATAGACATCGGTGCGAAGGGAGAGATTCAGGAGCTGATCAACGAGCTGGCCAATTCCGGTCTGGGCGTCCTGATGATCTCGTCCGAGTTGGAAGAGCTGGTCGAGGGCAGCTCGCGCGTGATGGTCATGCGCGACGGCCAGAGAGTCGGCGAGCTGCGCGGGCGAGAGATTTCGCAGGACGCGATCATTCACGCGATGGCCGAAGGCAGCTCTGCGGAAGACGAAGCTGTGGCGATCACAGACGAAAAGAATGTGGGCGAAGCTCTAGACGACGATGGGCCAAATAGTCCGGGAGCATAAAAGGATGCAGAATGCCAGCGAGGTCAGTCGTGCAGGAGGAGGAATGAGCGCGTGGGCGCGGCTTGCGGCGCTTGGGCCAACTTACGGAGCACTCGCGGCGCTCGTTCTGTTAATCCTTGCCAACGTGATCTTCACGCGAAATTTCTGGGACGCTAACAACTTCTGGAACATCCTGCTGCAAGTCACGCCGACGATGCTCGTGGCGACGGGGATGACGCTGGTGATCGCGACGGGCGGCATAGACCTCTCCGTCGGCTCTGTGATGGCCGTCGCCGCATCGCTTGCCGCCATCAATCTGGATAGCGGCGTGCTGCCCGCTGTGCTGATCGCGCTTATCGTCTCGGCAGCCATCGGCTCGCTCAACGGCACGCTCATCTCAGTCTTTCGTATCCAGCCGATCATCGTTACGCTCGCCGTGCTGATCGCCGGACGCGGCATCGCACAGATTCCAAGCGAAGGACGACTCGTCGAGTTCCGTGGTCACTATCCTGCGTTCGAGTGGCTGGGCACGGGCTACCTTGGCCCAATTCCTGTTCAGGTGCTGTTGATGATCCTGATCGTGCTGGCCGCGATCTTTATGATGCGCGCGACGAGCTTCGGTCGTTACGTCGTCGCCGTCGGCGGCAACGAGGCGGCATCGCGTCTCGCGGGCGTCAGGGTGCATCGTACCAAGATCGCCGTTTATGCCTTGAGCGGATTGCTGGCGGGGCTCGCCGGTTTGATCGAGTCTGCGCGCGGCGGCGCGAGCGATCCATCCAACGTCGGACTGAATATAGAGCTGGACGCCATCGCGGCGGTCGTCATCGGCGGCACTTCTCTTACGGGCGGGCGCGCCACGATTGTCGGCACAATCATCGGCGCGCTGATGATGCAGGTCATTACCACCAGCTTTAATATGCAGGGCATACAGTTCTCCTGGTCTCTGGTTATCAAGGCGGCGATCATCATCATCGCCGTTTACGTTCAGCGACCGAAGGTTGCTTAAAAGTTTTCAAGCGTGGAGAAACGAATGAGCCGGACAATGACGACCACTGATGAAGCGGGCTCGACGCGCGGGAGAGTCGCGCGCGCGCGTGCGGCGTCATTCATTCAACGACAGGGAGCGCTCATTGCGCTTATCGTCGTCTGCGTCTTCGCTTCTCTACGCTACGGAACTTTTCTGGATGGGGGCAGCTTTCTGACCGAACAAAATCTGCTCAACGTCGTGGCGCAGAACAGCATGGTCGGACTGATCGCGCTCGGCATGACTTTCGTTATCCTGACGGGCGGCATAGACCTCTCAGTCGGGTCATTATTAGCAGTCGGAGGCGTGATCGCGGCCACGCTTGCCGGAAACGGACTTGCAGTTATCCTGATTGCTGCCGTTGGTGCGACGACGCTGCTGGGGCTCGTCAACGGGCTGGTAATTGCAAAGGTTCGTATTCAGCCTTTTATCGTGACGCTGGCGATGATGATCGCTGCGCGCGGCCTGGCGCTGCGCGTGGCGCATGAAAAGCCTATCGAGATACGCAACATGCCAGAAGGGTTCAGATGGCTGTGGCAGGGAGAGATTGGGCCCATTCCAGTCCCGATCATGATATTGATTCTGGCCTACGTCGTCGGCTGGGTGATTCTGAATCACACGCGCTTTGGTCGTCACGTCTACTCGATAGGTGATAATGAAGAGGCCGCGCGCTTGATGGGTTTGAATGTCGGGCGCGTGACGCTTGGCGTTTATGCGCTGAGCGGCGCGCTCGCGGGATTGGCGGGCGTAATTCTCGCTTCACGTCTGGGCTCTGGACAGCCCGTGGCGGGCACAGGCTTTGAGCTTGATGCGATTGCCGCTGTGGTCGTTGGGGGCACACTTCTCACGGGCGGGCAGGGAGGCGTGGGCTCGACGTTGGTTGGTGTGTTGCTGCTCGGTGTGCTTTTCAATATCCTGAACAGCGAGGGCGATTGGATTGGCTCGTACTGGCAGGGCGTCCTGCGCGGCATCTTTCTGCTCGCCGTCGTGATTATTCAGAATCGTCTCAGCGCGCGTAAATAATAGTTATGAATAAGGGGCGTTATCATCAAACTGAAATCGAAACACTCACGCAGCAGGTGCTCACAGACAGCTACTGTCTCCTGCCGGAACATTTCTCAAAAGAGACGCTCAAAGAATGGAACAAAGCTTTCCTGCCGATGCTCGAAGCGCATATCGCGCGCGAAGGGCATATACAAAACAGAGGCCCGGGGCGTTTTTACGTCACGCTCCCCTTTGCCGCGCCCTTCAGCGAGCCGGCTTTCTACGAAGACGAAGACATTCTTGCAATCGTCCAGGGGTTGGTCGGCGAAGACCCCGTGATGCCGCAGCTTGCCACCGATACCCCTGTGCTCGGGTCTGAATATCAGGATATTCACAGGGACGCACCGCCCCTTTTCCCTGAGACCGGAGAGGAAACACGGCCCTTCCAACTGGCCGTCAATTTCCCGCTCGTCGAAGTGACGACGGAAAACGGCCCGTTCGAGATTGCTCCGGGTACACACATGATCTCAAAAGAAGAGGGCTTGCGACGCATCGAATCAGGCGAGGTTCAATTAGAGCCTATACGGATGCGGCTTGGAGATGTGCTGATCAGAGATGTGCGCGGGCTGCACCGCGGAACGCCCAATCGCACAGACGTGCCGCGCCCGATGGTCGTCATAGGCTATAGCCGTCGCTGGCTTTTTCGTCCGGAAGTCTCCATACGCGTGCCGCGCGCCGCGCTCGACACATTGTCGGAGAGGGCGCGACGCCTGCTTCGCTTTAACCCAGTGGTGGATTCGCTCGACGATCAACCCGGCACGGAGATTTACCAGGCATACGCTTACTGAAGTTGTGAGAGGCAGCGCGCACAAGGGTTGAGGCTTCTTCGTAGGAGAATCTTGAGTGGAGAAAGTCAATTACTTCAATCAACCGAACTGCTACCGCTTGAGTAACGGGACGGTCGAAGCGATTGTCACAACAGATATTGGCCCACGCATTATCCGCTACGGTTTCCACGGCGAAGAAAATATCTTAGGTGAAGTGCCAGACTCTGTCATCAAGACGGAACTCGGAGATTGGAAGCCGTTCGGCGGTCATCGTCTGTGGTCTGCGCCCGAAGCCAAGCCACGCAGTTACGCTCCCGACAACAGCCCCGTCGAATACGAAGTTCTGGACGACCACGCCATACGCTTGATTCAACGCGCAGAGCCTCCGACATATCTTCAGAAGGAGATGACTGTCAAACTCGACATTGAAGGCAGCGGCCTGCACATTCATCACAGGCTTACTAACAAAAATCTCTGGGCGATTGATGTCGCTCCTTGGGCGTTGACGATCATGAATGGTGGCGGGATGGCGATTCTTCCACAGGAGCCGCATCGCTCATGGGACGAGTATCTGCTTCCGGCGCGCCCTATGGTTTTATGGTACTACACGGATTTGAGCGACCCGCGTTGGAGCTTTAGCAAAAAATATATCACCCTCAAGACGGACAGCGAGCGAACAGAGCCGCAGAAAATCGGCATCGCCAACAAACAGGGATGGGCCGCTTATCATCGCCATCAAACTCTTTTCATCAAGCGCGCAGCTTACAGCGAAGGTGCAGTCTATCCGGACTACGGCAGCAGCACAGAAATCTACACGGCGGGCTCATTTATAGAGTTGGAGACGCTCGCGCCGATACAACACTTAGAGCCCGAAGAGGCCGCAGAGCATGTCGAGCGTTGGAATCTCTTCGACAACGTGGAGATCGACGCGAATCAAGATACGCTTGATGCAACCATCAGCGCACTGCTCGCGCGAACCCTTTGACGAGTAACAAAATCTGATTACGAGTGCCTCAAGTAATTCGGGCGCGATCCTCCTCAAACAACAACCTTCAATTTCCCACGAGGTTGTGAGTACGCCAACGTACTGAAAGTTTTGCGTGTTATCCCTATAATCCTTGCACATCATTAGACCGACTTTTCCCCCTGTTAACCGGCGAGAAGAACTCGTTTTCTTCACGACACATTTCCGGCATCTATGCGCAAGGTTTTAGCTCTCGTGTCGCATTCGTGTCTTTACCGTTTCCCCCCGTGACGCTCTGTGCGTTTTAACTTGCACGTCCGGCGAACGTGCGTGAAATCAAGACGAATGTTTTGTCACTAAAGAGTAACAGAATCATTAAATGCTCGAAGGCACTTTAGTTTCATAGCTCAATCGGAGACACATCATGAGAAATATTAAGAAAAGCCCGCACAACAATTTTGGTGCTCTTGAAACGTCAAAGCAGAATCTTCCGGATTTGGTTTGTCTATCTCATCTGCGCTGGGATTTTGTTTACCAGAGACCTCAACATCTGTTAACCAGGTTTGCCAACGAGCGCCGCGTCTTCTTTTTTGAAGAGCCTGTCCTGACAGATGGGCCAATGCATCTGGACGTGAGCCGTCGAGAGTGCGGCGTGTGGGTCGTCGTTCCGCAACTGCCCAAAGACCTCGTTAGCGAAGAGGCCATGGATGGTGTGTTGAGGATGATGATTGACCGCCTGTTTGCCGAACACGAGATAGACGCGCACGTGCTCTGGTACTACACGCCTATGGCTTGTGCATGGACGCGCCATTTGAAACCGGTGGCGGCCGTTTACGATTGCATGGACGAGTTGTCGGCGTTTAAGGGAGCGTCGCCTGTGCTAAAGGAGCGCGAAGCCGAACTCTTTACGCGCGCCGACCTGGTCTTCACAGGCGGGCAGAGCCTTTACGAGGCCAAGCGCGGACAGCATCCGAACGTCTTCGCGTTTCCATCGAGCATAGATGCGCAACATTTCGCGCAGGCTCGAAGCATCACCGTCGATCCGCCCGATCAAGCAAGTATTCCGCATCCGCGTCTGGGATTCTTCGGCGTCATAGACGAGCGTATGGACCTTGAGCTGATTGACGCGATTGCCAAAGCCCGACCTGATTGGCATCAAGTCATTATCGGCCCGGTCGTCAAGATTGATGAAGCAAGCTTACCGCGCCGCTCCAACATACATTATCTGGGTGGTAAATCTTACTCCGAACTGCCGTCGTATCTTGCAGGCTGGGATGTGGCGCTGCTGCCCTTCGCGCGCAACGAATCGACTCGGTTCATCAGCCCGACAAAGACGCCGGAATACTTGGCCGCAGGTTGCCCTGTCGTCTCCACTTCGATTCGCGATGTCGTGCGCCCTTACGGTCAAAACGGTCTGGTTCATATCGCAGACGACGCGGCCGCTTTCGTCTCGGCCATCGAAGCCGCGCTAGGGAGCGACAGCATGGCGCGACTGCGCGAGGTCGATGCGTTTCTTTCGCAGACTTCGTGGGATCGCACCTGGAAGCGCATGTCTGAATTGATAGAGGATGTCATCACGGCACGTCGCGCTCAGTCGATTTCAAGGCCGCGAACGGCAATCGCCAAATCGGCTGCCGTCGCTGCCGTTACGTCATCAGCATCGCGTTATGTGACGGGCGACTGAATTGATTAGAAATTTGATAGAACGAACAAGAACATTCGGGAGAGAAAAAAGAGATGTTTGATTATTTGATTGTCGGAGCGGGTTTCGCCGGAAGTGTGCTGGCGGAGCGTTTGGCCAACGGAGCGAACAAGCGTGTCCTGATCTGTGATAAGCGCCCTCATATCGGAGGCAATGCCTACGATCATTACAACGACGACGGTATTCTCGTACACAAATATGGGCCGCACATTTTTCATACCAACTCGCGCGAAGTCTTCGAGTACCTGTCGCGCTTTACGGAATGGCGCTCTTACCAGCATCGCGTCCTGGCACATGTCGACGGACAGCATGTCCCCATGCCGATCAACCTGGATACGATCAACAAGCTCTACGGATTGAATCTCACTTCGTTTCAGGTGGAGGAATTCTTTAAGTCCATGGCCGAGCCGTGCGAGCAGATTTGCACCTCTGAGGATGTCGTCGTCAGCAAGGTTGGCCGCGAGCTTTACGAAAAGTTTTTCCGCAACTACACGCGCAAGCAATGGGGCTTAGACCCATCCGAGCTGGACGCTTCGGTCACTTCACGCGTCCCTACCAGAACCAATCGTGATGATCGTTACTTTACGGACAGCTATCAGGCGATGCCCAAGCACGGCTATACGCGCATGTTCGAGAAGATGCTGGATCATCCGAACATCAAGGTCATGCTCAACTGCGACTATCAAGAGATTGAGCAGGAGTTTCCATATCGCGAGATGATCTACACAGGGCCTGTCGACGCGTTCTTTAATTACAGATACGGACGGCTGCCCTATCGCTCGCTCGAATTCAAACATGAGACGCACGACGCGCCGGTCTTTCAGCCAGCGCCTGTGGTCAACTATCCGAACGAGCACCTCTACACGCGCATCACGGAGTTCAAGTATCTGACGGGGCAGGAACATTCCAAAACGAGCATCGTGTACGAGTTTCCGCAAGCGGAAGGCGATCCGTATTATCCCGTGCCGCGCAAAGAGAACGGCGAGCTTTACGCCAAATACAAAGCGCTGGCCGATGCCACGACGGGTGTGCATTTCGTCGGGCGTCTTGCGACCTACAAGTATTACAACATGGATCAGATCGTCGCGCAGGCGCTTACCGTTTATGCGAAGATCAACGGCACCAAGCGTCTGACGGCAGTGGCGAGCGCGGGCGGTAATGGTCATCGCCGGGACGGCGCAGCTCAAATCATGAAAAGGGACGTGGCCTTAACGACTCGATAAGGAAAGACAGCCACTGTAGAGGAGGATGTCTATGCTTAGAGAGCCGAATGTCATCACCACGCGCGTTGAGTTGTGGGCCGGGATAGAATGCACAGTCAATCGCGTGGGCGATGAGTATTACGATCAACTCGAAAAAAATGGTCATGCAGAGCGCGCTGGCGACCTGGAGCTTTTCGCAGAGCTTGGCGTGCGCGCTCTGCGTTACCCTGTGCTGTGGGAGCGGACTGCGCCCGATGGAATAGAACAAGCGGACTGGTCCTGGGCAGACGAGCGCCTGTCACGACTGCGCACACTCGGAGTGCGCCCCATCGTCGGCCTTGTTCATCACGGCAGCGGCCCGCGTTCGACCAGTCTCGTTGATAACGACTTCCCGTTAAAGCTCGCCGCCTACGCGCGTGCAGTGGCCGAGCGCTATCCCTGGATAGACGCTTACACGCCCGTCAACGAGCCTCTGACGACGGCGCGCTTTAGCGGTCTCTACGGACACTGGTATCCGCACGCGAGCGACGACCTGACTTTTGCGCACATACTGCTCACACAGTGCCGCGCCATCGCACTCTCAATGCGCGCTATCCGCGAGATTAACCCGGGCGCGCAGCTTATCCAGACGGACGATCTGGGCAAGAGTTTCAGCACGCGCACGCTCGCCTATCAGGCTGCGTTTGAGAACGAGCGCCGCTGGCTCAGTTATGATCTGTTGTGCGGCCACGTCAGGCGCGGCCATCCGATGTGGAGATACCTGCGTCGTGTCGGCATCAATCAATCAGAGCTTGATTGGTTTGTCGATAACCCTTGTCCGCCGGACGTGATCGGCATCAATCACTATTTGACGAGCGAGCGTTTTCTGGACGAGCGCACAGGACGTTATCCGGCATGCACGCACGGCGGCAACGGTCGGCACACGTATGCGGATGTCGAAGCCGTGAGAGTCCGTGCGGAGGGCCTGACAGGGCCGGCTGGGTTGATCGCGGAGACCTGGCAGCGCTACCGTTTGCCCGTCGCCATCACGGAAGTTCATCTGGGCTGCACACGCGAAGAGCAGTTGCGCTGGCTCAAAGAGGTCTGGAATGCTGCCGAGAGCGCACAGCAAAATGGTGCGGACGTGCGCGCCGTCACCGCTTGGTCGCTGCTGGGAGCTTATGATTGGAACTCTTTATTGACGCGTGCTGCGGGGCATTACGAGCCGGGCGTGTTCGATCTGCGAGCAAGTAGTCCGCGCCCGACAGCACTCGCACACATGCTGCGCGATTTGGCTGCGGGGCGCGCGCCACATCATCCTGTGCTGGACGCTCCGGGCTGGTGGCGCAGGCTGGATCGGCTGCAATACCCGCCCGTGGGCCAACCGCCGCGCAACACTTCTGCTGTGGCTGCTCCGCCACAGTCCGCGCGTGCTGCGAAGTCCCCTGGGGTGAACATGCGACATGGAACAGCGCTACCGCTTCTTATTACCGGCGCGAGCGGGACATTGGGGAGCGCCTTTGCGCGGCTCTGCGAGATTCGCGGTCTCTCTTATCGACTGCTCACGCGCCGTGAGATGGACATCGCAGACCGCGCGTCGGTCGAGAAGGCCCTAGTTGAATATGAGCCTTGGGCTGTCATCAACGCCGCCGGGTACGTGCGCGTGGATGATGCTGAGCGTGAGCCCGCATTGTGCCGTCGTGAAAACAGTATTGGCCCAGGGATACTGGCAGAGGAGTGTGCCCGGCGCAAAGCCGCGTTGCTCTCTTTTTCATCAGACCTCGTTTTTGATGGAAAGAAGCAGCGTCCGTATGTTGAGAGCGACGCTCGTGCTCCGCTTAATGTTTACGGGCAGAGCAAAGCCGAGGCGGAAGCCCTCGTCCTTGAAGCGCATCCTTCGTCGCTTGTCGTTCGCACGAGTGCGTTCTTCGGCCCCTGGGATGAATACAATTTCGTCAACGCGGCGCTCAGCGCGCTTGCAGAAGGGCGCGCTTTCGTAGCGGCTGATGACGCGACCATCTCGCCGACCTATGTCCCTGATTTAGTTCATGCCAGCCTTGACCTGTTGATAGACGGCGAGCGGGGAATATGGCATCTCTCAAACACCGGCGCTATCACTTGGGCCAACTTTGCACGGCACGTCGCGAAAGTTTTCGGCATGAACGCCGCGCTCGTTGAGGGACGCCAGACCTTATCACTCGGCCTCGTTGCGCCGCGCCCGGCCTACAGCGCTCTGAGTAGCGAGCGCGGTCTGCTTCTTCCCTCCCTCGAAGATGCCGTCAAGAGATACTTCAAGGAGTGCGAGACGCGCTTTGAGAAGTTCAGGTATGATACCGGGCGCAGGTCAAGTTCATCCGCAATCAAGCGTTGATGACAGTGAAGGTGTTCGCGTGCGCCCTGCATTTGAGACGGGAGTAAAGAGAGAATGCGTGTTCTGGTGACGGGCGGGGCCGGATATATCGGCAGCGTCGTGACGGAAGAGTTATTGAAAGACGGCCACGAAGCAGTCGTCTATGACAATCTTTCAAAGGGGCATCAGGGAAGCGTCGATGACCGCGCCGAATTTATTCAAGCCGACCTGATGGATAACGAACGTCTCGTGCGCTCTCTGCGCGACGGGCGTATCGAAGCCGTCATTCACATGGCAGCAAGCTCCTTGGTCGGCGAATCTGTCACGGAGCCTGCGAAGTATTACCGGAACAATATCGTGGCCGGGCTCACTCTGCTGGACGCGATGCGCGAGGCACGTGTCCGCCGCCTGGTCTTCTCTTCGACGGCTGCCGTTTACGGCGAGCCCGCGAAGCAGCCCGTAGAAGAGACCGACCCGACCAATCCGACCAACACCTACGGCGAGACCAAACTGGCGTTCGAGCGCGCCCTGCACTGGTACGAGCAGGCGTACAGTATTCGTTATGCGAGCCTGCGCTACTTCAACGCGGCGGGCGCGACTGAAAACTGCGGGGAGTCGCACGACCCGGAAACGCATCTCATTCCGATTATTCTGCAAGCGGCTGCCGGAACGAGAGAGTTCGTGGAAATCTACGGCGAGGATTACGAGACGCGCGACGGCACGTGTGTGCGCGATTACATACACGTCGTTGATCTGGCGCGCGCGCACATTCTGGCACTGGGGATTCTGGACGAGCGAAGCTCTGTCTATAATCTGGGCTGTGGCGGCGACGGCTACACTGTACGCGAGGTGATAGAGACCGCGCGAGAGGTGACGGGGCGTGCGATTCCCTTGCGCGTGGGCCCACGCAGAGCGGGCGATCCTGCGCGTCTCGTCGCCAGTTCCGCTAAGATCAAGCGCGAGCTTGGCTGGACTCCCGAGCGGCAGGACTTGAAGACGATCATCGCTTCCGCCTGGGATTGGATGCAGCGCCATCCACGCGGTTATGAAAGCGATGCTATACAACCGTCAGGATAGTTTGTATAAGTCTGTATGAGTTCAGCGGTCAGTCCTTAGCGGAAGTCTTTATTCATTCTTGATGGAACATTCCCAGCTTCAAGTGCCCCGTCCGGAGTACCCCAGGCCGCAGTTCGTTCGCTCGGAGTGGTTGAATCTTAACGGCGAGTGGGAGTTCGCTTTTGATAAAGCCAATCAGGGTCGCGAGCTGGGTTGGCAGTACGGCCTTCCCTTGGACAAGCGTATCATCGTGCCCTATCCGTACCAGAGCGAGTTGTCCGGCATCAACAATAAAGATATTCACGAGGTCGTCTGGTATTCGCGCAGCTTTGAAGTGCCGCCCGATTGGCAGCGTGGGAGCGATCTGTTGCTGCACTTCGGCGCGGTCGATTATCGCTCGACCGTCTGGGTCAACGGGCAGGAGGTGGGCCATAATCAGGGCGGGCACGTGCCCTTTGACTTTGATATTGCGCCCTACATCAATCAGTCCACCAACCGCCTCACAGTGCGCGTAGAGGATAGGCAGAACCCGCGCCAGCCTCGCGGCAAGCAGTCCACCACTGGCCGTCCGCATGATATTGATTATTACTGCACGACAGGCATCTGGCAGACCGTCTGGTTAGAGCCAGTCCCGCCCGTACGCATCGGCGAGATCATCATCAATCCTTCTGCGAGCCGCAGTACCATAGAGATTACAGTCTACCTGCACGCACCGTTTGCACGCTGGCGCGTTGAAGCCGAAGCACTCGACGGTGAAGTATCGGTCGCACGCGTTGCGGAAGAGACTTCGACGGCCGTCTGCTGGCTCTCGATGCCGATACCCGACGCGAAGCTCTGGTCATCCGCATCGCCGCACCTCTACGATCTGCGCATCAGACTCTTTCGTGACGATCAATTGATTGACGAGGTCGGCTCTTACGCGGGGCTTCGCGACATAGAGCTACGCGATGGCAGCTTTCTGCTCAACGGGCAGCAGACCTTTCTGGCGATGGTGTTGGATCAGGGCTACTGGCCTGACGGTATTCTGGCTGCGCCATCCGACGAGGCATTGCGCGCCGATGTCGAGTGGATCAAGCGCTTCGGCTTTAACGGCGTGCGCAAACATCAGAAGATAGAAGACCCTCGCTGGCTTTATTGGTGCGATAAGTTGGGCCTGCTGGTCTGGGAAGAGATGCCGAATGCGCGCGAGTGGTCTTCGCAGGCCGAAGAACGTCTGGCGGCGGAATGGAAACGCGCCGTGCGACGCGATTACAACCATCCGTGCATCATCTGTTGGGTTCCGGTCAACGAAAGTATGGGGTTCCCCGGTTTAAAGAAGAGCCATCCGGGCCAGTATGCTTTTATCGAGCGAATGGTTGCTATGACGAGACAGCTAGACCCGCGCAGGCCCGTCATAGACAACGACGGCTGGGAGCATACGGACATCACGGACATCTGTGCCATACATGACTACACGCCGACGGCCGCCGCGCTGCGCGAGCGTTACCAGCAGGCTTCAAGCGGTGGAGAGCTTCCCGAACATGTGTGGATCGGAAATAAACCGCTCTTCGTGCTCGGCTCGCGCTATCGCGGACAGCCGATTATGCTCACAGAGGTCGGAGGCTTTCTGTTGATCCCGACGAACGTGCCGCCGGAAAAGCGCGATCTCCTATACAAGTTCTACGGCACTTTCCGCACTGCGGAAGAGTTGCTTGAAAAGTATCATGATCTGATGGAGGGCATCGCCTCGCTTCGTTTCGTCGCCGGGTTCTGCTACACGCAACTCACAGACATAGAGCAGGAGATCAACGGACTGCTTACCTATGATCGCAGGCCGAAGGTTGCTCCTGAAGAGATCGCAGGGATTCATCGCGCGTTATTTGAAATTGGTTCAGACTGAAGAAGCAGGGATCAAGCTAGAGCAAATTTCAATTGAGTGTATGGGAAGATTCATTCACCACAGAGACACAGAGAGCACAGAGATGGCACAGAGAGTTTGAGAGGCATTCAATGCTCCGTGCTTCCTCCGTGTTCTCTGTGTCTCTGTGGTGAGTTACGACGTTCCTGATATTCAATTGCAAACGGATATAAGCATGTAAGGCATAGGCAGAGACTCTTTCCTATCAGCTTAATCTTTACCAGCAGACTCTTTGACAAGCTTCTTAATCTGTTCGAGCTGCGCCGGGGGCTGGAAATCCATCGGATGAAGAGCCGTATAAGCAGTAGAGGTCGTCTCTGCATCTTCATCCGTGGCGGTCGCGGGCGGGCGGTTTTCGGCACTGTCACTGGTCTTGCGGGTTTTGTGAAGAATAAAGATGCCATCCTGTCCCGTGGAAAATAGAGGGGCTTGATTCCAGCGCGCATCCGGGCTGGCGGGAAAGCGAACGACGATCTCCTTCTGGTCATGCGCGCCCTTCAGGACTTCTGTGATACGGACGACAGCCTCGCGCCATTTTGGTTCGTGCTCGCCGGTGGGGAAAAATCTGGCAGGCTTTTCTAAGGATGATGAGCCGACGAGCTTCGGCTCTTCCGTCTCAGGGATGCGTATGTCTGTGATGCTGCCCTTGACGACCACGTCTGCGCTCGACAATCTTTGACGCATGTCGCGCGCAGAGAAATGTCCGGCAGCCTCTTTGCTCGCGGCAATGGAGTCTGTGCCCGCATCTTCAACCATGCGATGGCCGACCTCTTCGACCGCCAGATTCTCCGCTCTGATCCAGCCATTAGTGTAAAAGACGGCATGGTCGCCGGCGTTAAGCCGCTCGCCGCCGTCGTCTCGCAATTTCACCGTCACCTCCCGGCCCTTGAAATCAGCGAAGGCTTCGGGCCCTTCGACGATCTCTTCCACGCTGACGATGATCGTTCTGCTTTTGTCCCTGGCTTCGACCTGTGCGACGTTTGAAGCTTTGAGCTTGAGCACTTTGCCCTTGAAGATAAAGCTGGCTTGCCTTGCCATCTCTTCTTCACTCGGAGTGTTTGCCATCGTCTTCTCCTACGGATGAAGCCTGCGAAATCTCTTCAAGAGATGTTTGGCCGACGCCTGTGCCAGTCCGTGGCCTGCTGGTATTTTTCCGCCATCTCAATGAGGGCGCTCTCGCTCCATGCCGGGCCGACGAATTGGATCCCGGTCGGCAGATTGTTCTCGCCAAAACCATTCGGGATGGAGATGGCGGGCACGCCGACAAGATTGCTGGCGGCGATGGGCGAGCTGGCGCTGACATCCGGGTACGCCTGATCGAAAGTCTTGTTGATAGGATAAGCGACGGTCGAGCGCGACGGTGCAATGAGCATGGAGTATCTGGTAAAGAACTCTGCCCACGCGCGACGCATAGGCGCGCGCAGCCGCATCGCATGAAGATAATCGACGGCCGTCACGAGCGAGGCAGAGTAACCGCCTATCCTTCCCGTTGGCGAGGCAAGCTCCTTCACACGCCCAGATTCGATCAGGTCGCGAAAAGCGCTCGCGCCCTCCGCATCGACAATTGTGCCGACCGCCGGGCCGTAAGGAAAATCCGGCAGCTTGACATCCATCTCGACGGCGGCGAATCGCTTTAACACTTCAAGCGAGCGCAGAAAATTCTCGCGCACGGCGGGTTGCGCCTTCTCGTAAGAATCTTTGAGGACGGCGATGCGTGTGCGCGCGGCCCTCGCGCCGCGACGCACAGTTTGTTCGCGTCCTGTCGGTTTGCTCGGTCTGTCTTTAGAGGTCGGGTCGAGCGGGTCGTGTCCCGCGATGGCGTCGAGCACAAGACGGCAATCGCCAGCCGTGCGGCACATGGGCCCAAGCTTGTCCAGCGTCCAACACAGGGCCATCGCGCCGTGACGCGAGACCGCGCCGTAGGTCGGCCTCAGACCTGAAACTCCGCAGAAGGCCGACGGCGTGATGATCGAGCCGGAAGTCTCAGAGCCGATAGAGAAAGCGACGAGCGCAGCCGCTGTCGCAGCGCCGGGGCCCGAAGACGAGCCGCCGCTCCAGAACTCTGTGTTCCAGGGCGTGCGACATGCGCCTGTCCATGAAGCATGCGCTTCGTTGTAGCCCATGCCGCCCGCCAGCTCGATCATCGCGAGCTTGGCGACGAGTATCGCTCCGGCTTCGCGCAATCGGCGTATGACGGTTGCGTCCTCGTTGAACTGCTGCTCGCGGTAGGGCGTCGCGCCCCAGGTCGTGCGTGCGTTGCGCGTCGCCAGCAAATCTTTCGCGCCGTAAGGAATGCCGTGCAGCGGCCCGCGCCATTTTCCACGGCGAATCTCGCGCTCTGCCTCGCGCGCCTCTGCGAGCGCCGAATCGCGCATCACTGTTGCCACCGCGCCTAGCCTTGGCCCAAGCTTTTCCAGCCTCTCAAGATAAGCGTTCGTCAATTCGACGGGAGAGATACGACGCGCGCGCAACTCTGCGGCCAATTCGCCGACGGAAGAAAAGAGTATGTCGTCTGTGATCATAAATAATCAGGAGAAGCCCGAAAGGGAAAATTGAAAAAGAGAAGTCAGTCCGCAAACCATGCGTCATTAAATTTTTGTCAGCGGCGCTTTCGCCTTGCTTCACCTTCCGTCCGCTTCTTTTAAGCGATAAAAGTAAAGTCCGGCTCGTCTGCGTTCTTCAGCTTGACTGAGCGAAGGCGTTCCGCCGTGCGCACATTACCTTCCAGATCGCGCTTGATCAGCTCGAACTGTTCCGGCGTGACGTGCTCTTCAAAGCGTGCGCGCGCCACTGCGGCGTAAGCTTCCGCGACGGGCGAAGGTTTCTGCTGTTGCTGTTGCGGCGTTGGACTGGGTTGCGGATTCGGCGGAGCCGCAGCCTCTTTGGTCTTCGCGCCCGGCGGCGTTTGCGCCTTCGCCATCAGGGATACGAGCGGCGCTGCGGCCATTGCCGCCGCCACTTCTTTAGTAAATCTGCGCCGCGAACGTCTGTTTGAATCGTCTGTTCTTCCAGGAGTCTTCATCGTTTTTGCGATCCTTCATCATCAGAGAATAATCTGAGCCTTGACTGAACTTAAGGCTTTTTGAACGCAACACGTGCCTTACCCGTTGAGTCACGTTTCAGTCTGCTTCGGTGATGGTATTTATACGCTCTATGCGCGGACAAAACAAAGCATTGCGCTTTGAGCTTTTCTGCTTTTTCAAGGAGCATTGGGATTGCCGTATCGCAACTGGACGACTTTCGCTCGACGCCATCTGTAGACGGTGACGACGAACAGCTTGTCGAATTCCGTCTCACTGACCGGCGCGATCTGTCCGCCCTTGAGCTTGTCTATAATCTCCGGGACGGTATTGCTGTGACCTGCGACGAGCACGGTTTCGCCTCGATGATTGGAGAGGATGTCGTTGACCAGAGCGTCCGTGTCGCTGGCGTTGAGCTGCGTGACTGTGAGTCCCCTTTGCGTCGCGAGTGGTTGCACCGTCTGTTGTGTGCGAGCGAATTGCGTCGCGTAGACCGCGCTCACGTTGGCATCTCCGACCACTCGCGCCAGGGTTTGTGCGCGGGTCTGGCCGTCTGCGCTGAGCGGTGGATTGTCGGGCGGCGTCGCGCCCTTCTCCGCATGACGCACGATCAGCACGGTCGTCACAGGCGTGTAGAAACAGAAATAGAGGCTGAGACACAACGCCACCGCCAGAATGAGTGTCAAGAGATATAGCGGCCATCGTGTCCAGGTCTTGCGGTCTGCCATCCGGTCTCTCCTTCATAGTGAGGAGTAATGAACTTGCACGGGGCGCTGATTATACGCCGTCAATCTCCATTTCCGTACATGAAAAGATTTATAATACGCACCCCGGAGCGCGCGCCTTTTATGCTTGCGGATGCAATAGCGGGCGGAAGATGATAGGCTATTATTTTCAGTCAAAACGGAAGATGCCGCCGGACGAATCCTGTGCTTCAAAGGGATACTTCGGTCGTTGGCCGCTCTTTCTTTGTATGAGGTGATAAAGCTCGTGAGCGAACGTCAAAACAATAAAGACCTCTCAGAATTGATCGCGGAGAACTTCGGCGCGAACGCCACCTACGTCGAGGGCCTGCTCAGCCGCTTTCGCAGCGATCCCGCGCTCGTAGACGAATCCTGGCGCGCATACTTCGCGGAACTGCTCGGCACAGGTGAAGCGACGGCTGTGACTTCGGCCCGCGCCAACGGTGCGACCGAATCGGATAACGGGCGCGGCGCAGTGTCGCCCGCAACCGGAGGGGATGGAGCGAAGGCAACATCTGCCGCTACGGCTGGCGCATCGACCGCCACTACGACGAGCGCTGCCGCCACAGGCCAGAGCAGCGCGGCCACACCAGCGCCGCAGGCACAAGCGACGCCGACCACAACCGTTGCGCCGCCCGAAGCCACGCCCATTCGCGGCGGCGCGCTCAAGATCGTCGAGAATATGGAGACGAGTCTGGGCGTCCCGACCGCCACTTCGCAACGCCGCGTGCCCGTCAAGGTCCTGGACGAAAATCGTCGTGTCATCAACAAGTATCTGAGCGAGCAGGGTCGCAGCAAAGCTTCTTATACGCATCTCGTCGCGTGGGCCATCATCAGAGCGCTCGCAGAGTTTCCACAGCTCAACGATGGTTTCGAAGTCTCGGATGGACAGCCCGTGCGCCTTCGTCGCGAGAGCGTCAACCTTGGCATCGCCATTGACCTTGCCAAAAAGGACGGAACGCGCACGCTGCTCGTGCCCAGCATCAAGGGCGCAAACCAGATGAGTTTCTCGGAATTTCTGAACGCCTACGACGATGTCGTCAAGCGCGCGCGCACAGGCAAGCTACAGATTCCCGATTTTCAGGGCACGACTCTATCGCTGACCAACCCCGGAACTATCGGCACAGTTGCTTCCATGCCGCGTTTGATGGCCGGGCAGAGCCTGATTATTGCCACGGGTGCGATTGAGTATCCGGCAGAGTATCAGGCGATGGCTCCGGAAGTCCTCTCGCAGCTAGGCATCAGCAAGGCCATGACGATCAGCAGCACCTACGATCATCGCATCGTGCAGGGCGCGGAGTCCGGAGCATTTCTGGCGCGCGTGCATGAACTGCTGCTCGGCGAGCACGGATTCTACGACGAGGTCTTCCGCGACCTTGAGATCGGGTATCCGCCTATGCGCTGGTCTATTGATCGCAATCCGGCACTGCTCGGCGGCGATCACGTGCGCGATCAGATCATCAAACAGGCGCGCGTGCTTGAACTCATCAATGCTTATCGCGTGCGCGGACACCTCATCGCTGACATAGACCCGCTCCACGCCATGCCCCTGCATTATCATCCGGAGCTGGATATAGAGACTTACGGACTGACCATCTGGGATTTAGATCGCGAGTTCATCACGGGGGGCTTGGCGGGCAAAGAGAACGCCACGCTCAGGGACATTCTTGACATCTTGCGGCGCGCTTACTGCGGCAAAGTCGGCATAGAGTATCGCCACATCCAGAGCAAAGAACAGAAGCTCTGGATACGCGAAGCCATTCGCCAGCAGTTCGTCGAGCCTCAGCCGCTTTCTGTGGAGATAAAGAAACAGCTTTTGTGGAAACTGATCTGCGCCGAACAGTTCGAGCGCTTTCTTCATACGAAATACCTCGGCCAAAAGCGTTTCTCCATCGAAGGCATGGAGACGATCATTCCGCTGCTGGATCAACTGGTAGAGGGCGCGCCCGCGCGCGGCGTCGAAGATATAACGCTTGGCATGGCCCATCGCGGACGCTTGAATGTGCTCGCCAACATCATCGGCGAGTTTATGGCCGAGCGTATCTTCACTTCCTTTGAAGGCTCTGTTCATCCGAACTTTCCTGCGGACGAAGGCGACGTGAAATATCATCAGGGCGCGACGAGCGAGCGCGAGACCGCTTCGGGCCAAAAGGTCAGGCTGATGCTCTCGCCCAATCCCAGCCATCTTGAGTTCGTCGACGCCGTGGTCGAAGGGATAGTGCGCGCCAAACAGGATGCCAGAACTGAGCCGCGCGAAGAGACCATTGATCGCCTGATGCCAGTCCTCTTGCACGGCGACGCAGCCTTCGCTGGTCAGGGCATCGTGATGGAGACCCTGAACCTGGCGGAGCTTCACGGCTATCGCACGGGCGGAACTGTTCATATCATCATCAATAACCAGATAGGCTTTACCACTTCGCCGGAGAAGGGACGCTCGACCATCTATTCGACGGACGTTGCGCGAATGACGCAGCTTCCCATCTTTCACATCAACGGCGACGATCCGGAAGCGGCTTATCGCGTGCTTCAGATCGCGCTCGATTACCGGCAGGAATTTAACAAGGACGTGGTGCTCGATGTCGTAGGCTTCCGTCGCCTGGGTCATAACGAGGGAGACGAGCCGAGCTACACGCAGCCTTTGATGTACGCGCGCGTGAAAGCGCACCCGGGCGTGCGCGCCAAGTACGCCGCGCAGCTTATACGCGAGGGCGTGATCGACGAAGAGGGCGTCAATCAATTAATCAAGCAGCGCGTCGAGAATTACGAAGCGGCTCTCGCACGCGCCAAAGAGATCGTCGCGAATAAGCCTCCGGTCAAAGAGCTGCCCGCGCCGGTTTTGGAAGAAGACGGCTCGCAGATTATAGAGACTGGCATTGACAGGGAGACTGTGCGAAGTATCGCGCATAAAATCTCCGTTGTGCCGGAAGGCTTCCATATCAATCCGAAGATGGTGGGCCAACTGGCGCGCCGTGCCAAGATGGGCGAAGGCGAAGTGCCTATGGACTGGGCCTTCGCAGAGGCCGTCGCGTTCGGCTCAATCGTCACGGAAGAGGGAAAGCGCGTGCGCTTAAGCGGTCAGGATTCAGGACGCGGGACGTTTAGCCAGCGCCACGCCGTGATGTACGACACTCAGACGGGACAATCCTGGACTCCGCTCTCGGAGCTTCGCTCTGATAAGAACGAGCAAGCACTGTTCGAGGTCTTCGATAGCTCTCTCTCGGAACAGGGCGTGCTCGGATTCGAGTACGGCTATTCCGTGATCGCGCAGGACTCGCTCGTGCTGTGGGAGGCGCAGTTCGGAGATTTCAGTAACGGCGCGCAGGTCATCATAGACCAGTACATCGCCGCCTCTGAAGATAAGTGGCAGCAGAAGTCTCGCCTGACGCAACTGCTCCCGCACGGCTACGAAGGACAGGGGCCTGAGCATTCGAGCGCGCGGCTCGAAAGGTATCTGCAACTCTGCGCAGAGAACAATCTACAGGTCTGTTATCCGACCACACCCGCGCAGTATTTTCACCTGCTGCGCCGTCAGGTCAAACAGGAAACTATTCGCCCGCTCGTCGTAATGACGCCGAAGAGCTTGCTCAGATTGCCTGCCGCGACCTCGACCGTAGAAGAGTTGACCACTGGCGGCTTTCAGCCCGTCATCGACGACGCAGAGGTGCAGAGCCGCGAGAAGGTGCGGCGCATTATCATTTGCAGCGGCAAGGTGCATTACGACCTCAACACGGCGCGTAAAAAATCCGGCGACGAAAGGGTCTGTATCCTGCGGCTCGAACAGTTTTATCCGTTTCCGGAAAAGAGACTGCGCGAGATTTTCAGTTCCTACCCGAACGCCACGCAGCTTGTGTGGGCGCAGGAAGAGCCCAAGAACATGGGCGGCTGGACGTTCGTCGAGCCACGTTTGATGAACATGCTGCCGCGCTGCGACCGTCCCTTCTACGTCGGCCGCGCAGCGTCCGCCAGCCCCGCGACTGGCTCTTACACGATTCACGAGCTGGAACAAAGACGCCTCGTCGATCAGGCTTTGACAGAAGACGAGGCGGCCTTTATCTCCGGCGCGAGCACTGCGGAGAATGCTCAGCCAGCCTCTTCCTGAAAGGGCTGTGGGCGGTAAAACTCTAGGCAAAATTATCCTCTCATTGGTGTCCACACATGTTGGCCCAAGGCGGCGCTCGCTTGTGTCGCCGGGCGGCGTGCGAAAAAGTGTTTGCGCTTTAGCAAGGCACACATGAAGGCGGCGGGATTTGCCATGAGAAACAACCGACTCTCTACCTTTGCATTGATGATAGCGCTGCTTTTGCTCGCAACCCCTCGGGCTGTGGCGCAGGACGTGACGCCGGAAGCTCTCGGCGGCGAGACTGCTGAGCTTTGCAACAGAGCGCCGCTCGCCGGAGCGGACAAAGTCTATGTCGTCGTCAGGGAGAACGACGACGTTCAACTTGTGGGGATGCGTGGGCGTGACGCTGTCTGGAAAAAAAGCTTTCCGCTGCGCGAGGACGTGAACAAGGCCAAGACCTATGTTCAGTGTCAGGCAAAAGTTGTTGAGCTGCATTCGCAACTGCCGTTCTCTGCGGCTGAAGTCATTCAAACTTTTTCCTGGAACGGCCTGCGGCTCAACTACATTGCGACGCGCCATGAAGACCCGTCGGCGGAGTTTATAGAGGAAATGATACGGGCCGCAGAGCGTGGCGACACCAAAACCCTGCGCCCCTTCCTGGAAAATAATCCGGCGGAAGGAACGGTCGACGTGATGTACCCGTACGCTTACATCAATCGCCGGTTATTCGCGGATGCCATCAAGCGCGGTCACAACGCAGCCACAAGGCTCTTCAAACAGGGGCGTGCGCGTGAAGCGGCGCTGCGCTTATCAATGATGTTCGACGTGACAGAGGAGTTGAACCAGATAGTGAGCGCCGACGAGCCTTTGAAAGAGTCGCCCGCGCGTTGGCTCGCGGCCTGGAAAGCTCAGGAGCTGGAGCGTGGCGATTACGTTTACGCGCTTAATGATTACGGCTTTTTTCTGCAACAGGCGGGCGATCACAGCCGTGCGGTCGAGACTTTTACGGCCATCATAGGGATTGATCCGGCGCGCGCCGTTGCCTATCTCAATCTGGCCGATTCGCTCTGGACGCTTGATCGAAAAGGGGAAGCCAGAGCGCACTACAGGAATTATCAACGGTTGATGACGGGTGCAAGCAGGCAGGGCGGGATTCCTGCGCGCGTCGCCGAGAGGCTGAATCGGGCTTAAAAGTTTTTCATCGCGCGCTTTTTCGTGCCGCAAAGCTTTCTACGGGTGGACTTGATCTTGATTAAATGTATAATCACGGAAGCGGATGTTCACGCCGCCCTTTAGCCGCTCGGCATTTCCATTCCGAAGAAGTTTCACGAACCAGGATAAAAAGAATAAGAGCCGGAGACCCGAACAAGAATGCTTGCCCCTAAATGGCTGACCCTGCTGTCTGCCACCTCCTTGATGGCCGCCATCCTTTTAACGACGGCCTGTAACAAAAGCAACGCGCAGCCCGAGCGCGTTTATTCGGCAGCGCCCGCGCCCGTCGTGCAGGTCTCGCCCACGCCTTCCGTGCAATCGGAAAAGGCAATCTCTATCACAGCCGTCGGCGACATCATGCTCGGCTCGACCTATCCGGACTCAAGCAGTCTTCCGCCCGAAGACGGCGCACGATTGTTAACAGAAGTGACGCCCATCCTTTCCGCCACGGACATCGCCTTCGGCAATCTGGAAGGGCCCATGCTCGAAGGCGGAACGACCAACAAGTGCTCGCCAACTTCGACGCGCTGCTTTGCCTTCCGTGTTCCGACGCGCTACGGCAAACATCTCAAAGACGCTGGCTTTGACATTATGAGCCTGGCGAACAATCACGCTTCGGACTTCGGCGCAGGCGGACGCGAAAGCTCCAAGCGTGTGCTTCAGAGTCTGGGCATCGCGCACGCCGGGGCGGACACGCGCGACACGGCCTTTCTCAACATCAAAGGGAAAAAGATCGCCGTCGTCGCCTTTGCCACCAACAACGTCTCTTACAATTTGAATGATGTCGAGACGGCGCGGCGTGCCGTCCTGGATGCGGCGGCCAAATCCGATCTGGTGATCGTCTCGTTTCACGGCGGAGCGGAAGGGCCTACGAACCAGCACGTGCCCAGAGGGCCTGAAGTGTATCTGGGAGAAGCGCGCGGCGACCTGCGCAAGTTCACGCACGCGGTCGTTGACGCGGGCGCTGATCTGGTGATCGGCCACGGGCCGCACGTCGTGCGCGGCATGGAAGTCTATCGCAATCGACTGATCGCTTATTCGCTCGGCAACTTTGCCACCTACGGAAAGTTTCAACTGGTTGGCGCAACCAGTCTGTCGCTTATTCTTGAAGCAGAGATCGCACCGGACGGAGCTTTTCTCGGAGGCCGTATTCATCCGGCGCTTCAGACCAAACCGGGCGGCCCGCGCCTTGACAGCAATGGCAGCGTCATTCCCGTCATCCGCCAACTCTCTGCGGACGACTTTGGCCCGAGCGCCGTCCGCGTCAGCGTCGACGGAACAATCTCTGCGCCTTAAGGCTCTGACGACGATTCGCTACGCGCTCAGGGCGACGCAAACTCGCCAGCGATAATTCTCACGGTTCACGGTTGGCTGCTTTACACGCCCGCTTTGCAAGTCAAAGTACTTGACAAAGTTGAGAGCGGGTGTACAATTACTGTCCAGTGGCGACCATTCATCATCTACGTCCCGTGCCGGAAACGAGCGAGCAGCCGCCCGCTCTGCACGAGCGCGCGATGGACAATCTGCGCTTTATCCGCGAGACGATGGAGCGCGCTTCGTCCTTCACTGCTGTCTCCGGATGGGCTCAGGTCGCCATCGGCGTAAGCGCGCTCATGGCGGCGGTTGTGGCCGCGCGGCAAACTGACGCGAGAGGCTGGGTCGTCGTCTGGGTCGTGGATGCTCTGCTCTCGCTTGTGATTTCCGGCTGGGCCATGAGCCGTAAGGCGCGTGCTCTGGAAACGCCGCTTTTGTCAGCGCCGGACCGCAAGGTCGTGCTCAGCCTCGCCCCGCCCATCTTCGCCGGAGCGCTTCTGACCATCCTCTTTTATAGAGTCGGACTGGCCGCCGATATTCCG
>DATLMN010000160.1:0-6854 GCA_035537255.1 Pyrinomonadaceae bacterium
CCGGTTCACGATTCACGGAGGTTAACTTTTGGCCGCACCGAACATCGAAGCAATCGTGGGCCTCGCCAAGCGGCGCGGGTTCGTCTTCCCCTCTTCGGAGGTTTACGGCGGACTGGGCAGCTCGTGGGACTACGGGCCTCTCGGCGTCGAGCTATCGAACAACGTCAAGCGCGCGTGGTGGCGCTGGATGGTTCACGAACGCGACGACATGGAGGGTCTGGATTCATCGATTATCCAGAATCGCCTGGTCTGGAAGTATTCCGGCCACGAAGACACCTTCAGCGACCCGTTGGTTGATTGCCGCGAATGCAACAGTCGGTTGCGAGCAGATAAGCTATTCGTGAAACTTGGTTTTATCATAGGCGTTGACGGGACGCTTGAAGATGCGATCCGTCAAAAGCTAGTGGTATGTCCTAACTGCAATTCAAGTGATTTGACTGAGCCTCGTCCCTTCAATCTGATGTTTCGCACGACCATCGGTGCGGCGGCGGAAGAGGATGACCCAAACGCGCTCGCGTACCTGCGGCCAGAGACGGCGCAGGGCATCTTTATCAATTTCCAGAACGTGCTCACCACCATGCGGCGCAAGATTCCGTTTGGCATCGCGCAGATCGGAAAGTCTTTTCGCAACGAGGTCACGCCCGGCAACTTTATCTTTCGCACACGCGAGTTCGAGCAGATGGAGATGGAATACTTCGTCCGTCCGGGCGAGGATGAAAAGGTTCATCAGGACTGGATCGACTACTGCCTGAACTGGTACTTGGGCCTGGGACTCTCAGCCGACAACCTGCGTCTTTACGAACAACCAAAGGAGGAGTTGGCCCACTACGCCAAGCGCACAGTGGATATTCACTATCGCTTCTTCCCCGAACGCGAGGACGCGGAGCGACAGTGGGACGAGTTGATGGGCATCGCCAATCGCACGGACTTTGACTTGAGAGCGCACTCGAAAAAACCCGAGAACGAGGAAGGGAAGCGACTGAACCCGGACTCCACAGAAGACCTCTCCTATTTCGACGAGGCGACCAAGGAGCGTTTTTATCCTTACGTCATAGAACCCGCCGCCGGGGTCAACCGTTCCGTGCTCGCTTTCCTGATGGATGCTTACACGGAGAAGACTACGGAGAAGGGCGAGAAGCGCGTCGTCTTAAAACTGCATCCGGACTTAGCGCCGATCAAGGCCGCCATTCTGCCGCTCGCCAAAAACAAGCCGGAGATCGTCGGCATGGCCAAAGCCATCAAGCGCTCGCTGCAACCCGTCTTGCGCGCCGTTTACGACGACACGGGCGGTATCGGCAAGCTCTACGCGCGACAGGACGAGATTGGCACGCCCTTCTGCGTGACGGTCGATCATCAATCGCTCGAAGACGAGGCCGTCACCGTGCGCGACCGTGATACCTGGGAACAGGAACGCATCCCTGTCGCAGACCTCGTCCAGCATCTTCAAAGCAGATTGAAAGTCCCCAGACTCATCCCGCAGGACACTGGTCAGACAAGCATCCTTGAGCTGGACAAGTAAGAATTAGAGGCCGGGACTACGACGGAAGAATTATGCCGATAGTAAAAAAGCGTAATCAGCAGACAGAGACGCGACTGCTGCTTGAATCGGATGGGCCAGTGGAGCTGCCACCCGCTTCAATTGAAGACAGCGCGGTGCTCGTTCAGTTCGAGAATCTCAAGCAGTACACGCCGGAGCTTCTGGAAGTCCTGCGCTCCGGGACAATGGCAGAGCCCGTGCCCGTGATGCTCGACGGCTCGACCTTTATGGTTCACGGGCGCACGCGCACCTTCTGGATAAAAATCTGGCACACGGCGCAATCCGAGATGACCAAGATAGAGCGCGTGCAGGTCATCAGTTGCCTGCCTTCGACGCGCGGCCTACAGATCATCGTCGAGACGCCTGAAGACGAAGAAGAATGGGAAGAGTCGGACGAAGATCAAACTGATAGTTGAAATCCAATTGAGCCTGTAACGACGTGCGCGCCCCCTTTTGTGAAAGCGCGTCCCTTCGATGTCTACCCACATTCCAGAGAAAGTTATCAGGCTGGCGAAGCGCGTGCGCGAAGCCGCTGGGCGCGCTCTTCTGGTCGGCGGCTGCGTGCGTGATCCGCTGATGGGACGCGAGCCGAAGGACTGGGACGTAGAAGTTTATGGACTTGCGCCCGCGCGCCTGCGCGAAGTGCTCGAAGAGTTCGGCCACGTCAACGCCGTCGGCGAAGCCTTCACCGTTTACAAGATAGGGATGGATTTGGATGTCTCGCTGCCGCGCCGCGAGCGCAAGCAGGGGCGCGGCCATCGCGCCTTTATCGTCGAGGGCGACCCCTCTATGACGATTGAAGAAGCCGCGCGGCGTCGCGATTTTACGATCAACGCGATTCTTCAGGACCCGCTCACGCTCTCTTTGATCGATCCCTTCAACGGCCGCGAAGACATAGAGCGACACGTCTTACGCGCCGTCTCCGCAGAGACCTTTGCGGAGGATTCTTTGCGCGTGCTCCGTGCTGCACAGTTCGCCGCGCGCTTCGAGTTCGACATCGAGCCACGCACGATTGAGCTGTGCCGACAGATTGATCTCACTGACCTGCCGCGCGAGCGCGTCTGGGGCGAGATGGAAAAGTTATTGCTCGACGCACGCCAGCCCTCCATAGGACTGCGCTGGCTCGTTCGTTTAGGCGCGATTGAACAACTCTTCCCGGAACTACAAGCCCTGATCGGCGTCCCGCAAGAGGCCGAATGGCATCCCGAGGGAAATTGTGATGAACATACGTGGCTGACAGTTGATCGCGCGCGTGAATTGATTGACGATCTGCCTTATGCCAAAAAGGTGACGGTTATGCTGGGGGCGCTCTGTCACGATCTTGGCAAGCCTGCCACCACAGAGTTCGTAGAGGGGCGCTGGCGCTCGCGCGGTCATGACGTGGCGGGCATTGGCCCAACCGAATCGCTGCTCGACCGGCTCAATATACACACGCTTGAAGGCTACGACGTGCGCTCTCAGGTTATCGCGCTCGTCCACTATCATTTGCAGCCGGGAGAGTTTTATCACAGGCGGGACGAGATCACGGACGGCGCGTTTCGACGCCTGGCAAGACGCTGCGAATTGGAGCTGCTGTATCGCGTGGCGCGCGCAGACACTCTTGGCCGCAACGCCCCCTGGGTTGCGCGCGAGAAGTGGTACGACGCCGTACCACAGGAATGGTTCATCGCACGAGCGCGCGCTCTCGCCGTCGAAGAGAAAGCGCCCAGTCATATTCTGATGGGAAGGCATCTGCTGGAAATGGGTCTCAAACCCTCGCCGCTCATGGGGCGCGTCATCGCCGCCGTTTACGAGATGCAACTGGACGGGCGCGTGCAAACGCTCGAAGAGGCAAAGGAAGCCGCGCAGAAGTTCATCGACGACGACCGCTCCTCTGAATCTGTCTAAGCGCGCGCGAGAGATTATTGATGCAGCGCGCCCGCTGTAAGGAGAAAGACCATGCGAAAGAGTTTCATAAAGCAACTCGCTTATCTCTCGATCACGATCTGCGTGGTGGGCCTAGTGCCGTCGCGCGCCTTTGCCTGGGGCGGGACGGGGCATCGCACAGTCGCGGAGATCGCCGTCTGGAGATTACAAAAACTCAAGGCCGCGAATGCTCTGCGACAGATCGAGCAGCTCTTAAAATCCAAGCCGACCACCATAGAGGAAGCGTCCGTCTGGCCGGACACCATTCGAGGCAATCCCGTTTACCAGTACACGACCAATCTGCACTGGGTCAGTATTCCGAAGGAGAAAGAAAGATTTGACCGCGCGACGCAGTGCAAGCCGACCGCACAAGTCCCCGAAGGCGATTGTGTGATCGGAGCACTTGAGCATTTTCGAAAAGTGCTGAGTGATTCGTCCGCGAGCACTGCTGCGCGGCTAGATGCCCTGAGCTTTATCGTGCACTTCATAGGCGATCTGCATCAACCGCTGCACGCCACAGAGGACGTAACGTTTCAAAACTATAACGGCCAGACGGGCGATGCTGGCGGCAATCTTAAGATCATCTTTTATCTCAACGAGGGAATCTGGGCGGATTCGGACGAGGCGAGCTGCACGCGCGATATAGAAGCCTGCTCCTACATAGACTTTCAGGGCGCGCGCCGCAAACGAAACCTGCACGCCGCCTGGGACTCTTACCTGATCGAGACGATGCTCGCGGGGATAAAGGTCAAAAATGAAAAGAAGTGTACCAAAGAGGAGAGCTTCAAGCTCAGAGAACAGAGGTACACTGAGAATCTTGAGCGCACGATCTCTAAGCTCTCTTCGCAGGAGATCGCGCGTATGGAGCTTGGCGAGCCATCACTTTGGGCCGAAGAAGCGCACGCGCTGGCGACGGAGTATGTCTACTGCCTGCCTCCGCCGCGACGCAAACTGAACGTCGCCGATCAGAAAATCTACGACCATTACTTTCTCAGTCAAAGTTATCAGGCCGCCAACATCAAGCGCATTGATGCTCAATTGATGCGGGCCGGTATCCGCTTGGCGGCGTACCTGATGCAAATCTTCCCGGACACGCCCTGAAGGAGAGAAAGGGGAAGTTGTAAAAAAAAGGTTTGACCGCTCCATTCTCGATACGATGGCGGAGCTTAATCAGCTAACAAGAGTTGAGCCAGATGCAACCGTCGCCGCTTGTGATTGCTCGTGTGCTGCCTTCCGCTTATGTTTGAAGCGAAATTCAATCGTTTGCCCCGGAAGGAGAATAGTATCTCTAAACTCGCGTTCGATAGCTTCATCTAATCTGAGAGGGACTCCAAACTCCGTGTGCGGCCTCAGGTTGACAGAGACTTCGACGTTGTCAGGCACCTCCGTCAAGTGAAGTGTAATCCCTTTCGTTAATTCACCCATGGTCAAATTATACGAGCCTGGAATATAGGTGCACTCTCTGCGCCTGGTGACGATTCGTACCGGCTCTGCATCTTTGGGTCCGAGAGAGATTTGTTCCGTGAATCTCCCGTCTTTAATGTTGGAAGTAGGGAGAGGCGCGACCGGATATTCCTTATTCCCAACTTTTAAATACTCAAACTTCGGAAGGTCCTTGATGTGCTCGTACTTGGCGGTATCTTCGGGCTTGATATGGGCATCAAGATAATGCATCAACGTCAGGTTGGCGATGGGCCGGGAATGGAGCCCATAGAGGTCGTAGTCAAATTGCAGGGATAAGATCGCTAAGCCCGGCACCTCGTCGCCAATTGCCTCGATCCTCAAGTGAATATCAACATTCTGGCGAATCATGTCTCTTTCGATGACTTGACCTTTTACTTCCTGCCAGATGTCGGGCCGGATGATTTCACCGATGGTCGTATCTAAAACTCCTTTCATGGTCTCAATATCGAAGCGGCTCCTCGCATACAGTTCGTAGATTGCTGCGACGATGGCTGCAACCATAAATGCGATCCCAATGTCTCTGACAATATCACGCCAGATGCTGTGCTCTCCGATGAGTTGAGACCAGAGCAAAAAGGGAAGGGCGATGAGAATTGCTGCGCCAATGAGAAACCATGCGAAATAAGCGGCAATGTATCGGATGGGAGATTTTTCAGGCATTGTAGTGCTCCTTATGGGGTGTGGGTGAGAGTCTTAAGGTGCTGCTCGACAGTGAGGCATCACCGGTGATTTGCGAAAGCCGTGCTTTTATGGGTGCGGAATTTATGTTACGGCAAGAAGACTGTCAAGCTTTTTCGGAAAGTATTGATTGATCATGCGCGTCTATGCTTTTGCGTCCTGATAAGGTTATTGTAAGATGCGCCGTTAAAGCTCAACAAGGTTGTCATTGAAAAACATACAGCGCGGCTCTCTCTGCGGATGCTCGCTTCATATTTTTAATCCATCTCCTAAGGAAGAATCCATCATGATTGAATTTGAATTGACAGAAGACCACAGGGCCATCAGCCAGACCGTGCGCGATTTCGCTCAAAAGGAGGTCGCCCCGCGCATCAAGGAGCTGGACGAAAAACAGCAGTTTGATCGTTCCATTCTGGATAAGATGGCCGAGCTTAATCTCCTGGGCGTCTGTATCCCCGAAGAATACGGCGGCGCGGGCTTCGATTACATCTCGCTCGGATTAGTCTGCGAAGAGCTGGAAGCCGTCGATACATTTATGCGCGTCGTGATGAGCGTGCATACCGGACTCAACAGCCTGACGCTCTACACCTGGGGCACTGAAGAGCAGAAGCGCAAATACTTAGTGCCGCAGGCCAAGGGTGAAAAGATCGCCACCTACGGTTTGACTGAGCCCGGCGCTGGCTCTGACGTGGTCGGCTCTCGTTCTACTGCGAAACGTGAGGGCGACGAATATGTTTTGAACGGCGAGAAGATGTGGATCAGCCTCGGCGACGTGGCTGATAACTTTCTCTTCTTCTGCTGGACGGACGAAGAGAAGCGCAAAAAGCGCGATCACACAGGCATGTCCTGCTTTATCGTCGAGCGCGGGATGCAAGGTTTTTCTTCGGGCACGATTCACGGCAAGATGGGCATACGCGCGGGCAACACTGGCTATTTCGCGCTCGATAACGTGCGCGTGCCGGCGGAGAATCTGGTGGGCGAAGAGGGCGAGGGATTCAAGATCGCGATGTTCGCTTTGGAGCAGGGTCGCTACACGGTGGCGTCTGGCGCAACCGGAGTCATACGCGCCTCGCGCGACGCTTCCGTCGCTTACGCCTTGGAGCGCGAAACGTTCGGCACCAAGATCGCTAATCATCAACTGGTCAAACAGAAGATCGCAGAGATGGAAGCCGATTACCAGATGTGTCATCTGCTGTGGCTCAGAGCAGGGTACTTGAAAAACGAAGGCAAGCCGAACGCGAAAGAGACTTCGCTGGCGAAGTGGCAGGCG
>DATLMN010000161.1:0-14714 GCA_035537255.1 Pyrinomonadaceae bacterium
GGCCTTAAGCTTAAAAGCTCGCGCGGTTTTGAACACGCCTCTTTTTTCGTACGCCTCCAACGCCAGGATCACAGTGTCCGGTCTAGACATTTCTCTCCCGGCGACCTCAAAAAGGGCTTGCAGCATGAATGTATCGAGGGGCTGTCGTTGATAAATCACGGGCAGCTCAAAAAAGACTGAAGTGCTATCGTGCCGGGGGTCGTATGAGACTGTCGCCCGCCCCACGCTTTTGCTCTCTTCTGACCTGTCGTCAAGTTCCGTCCTAACTACAGGTGATTCCTGACGCTTCGTTTTTCTATTTCCCTGGCCCAGGCAGACAGGGATCAATACCGAGATCAACAAGGCAAGAATGATTGCTCTTCGAAGTTGCTGCATGACGAACCTCTTGAGGCTAAGGCTAAGCGCCGCCTCCAGCTAAATCTTCGAAGTCTTCTATGCTCGGCAGTTCCGACAAATCCTTTAAGCCGAACTGCAGCAGAAACTCTTTAGACGTGCCGTACATCATGGGCCGACCGATGGTCTCTTTGCGCCCCTTGGCGACGATCAATCTTTTGTCCAGCAAAGTCTTGATGGCCGAAGGCGACTGCACGCCGCGTATCTCAAGAATCTCAGGGACGGTGATCGGCTGCTTATAAGCGATGACGGCCAGAGTCTCCAGAGAGGCGAGCGAGAGTTTGGCAGAGGGACGCGATTTGAGAAAAGCGCGCACGTGTTCGTGATGCTCCGGCCTGGTGGCGAACTGCCAGCCACCTGCCACCTCGCGCAGTTGCAGTCCGCCGTTTCTGGCATTGAACTCTTTGGACAGCTCCGTGACCGCGATCTCTATCCAGCCGCGATCCTCTTTGAGCACGTCTGCGAGCGCTTTGGTGCTGATCGGCTCTTCGGCGACGAAGATGAGGGCTTCGACGATGCCCATCATCTCTTCCATGCTGCGCACGCTGTGCGGAGTCTCCGCGGCATCGTCTTCACTCGCGCGGCTCTCTTCCGCTCCGGCGCTTTGCTCTGCGGCACGATTCGCGCGCGCCGTCTCAAGAGCATCCTCCGCATCGGCATCGTGTATGATGACGCCATCTTCTTCATCCGCGTCCTGCACCTCGACGAACATCTCTGCGTCGAGCGCGCCTTCCGTCTCAATGGCGACTGCTTCCTGATCTTTTATCTCTTCTGTCATAGCTTCCGTTAAAATTTTAAGCGCTTGCCATGGCGATGATCTCGCCGAAGGTTTCGCGCTGGATAAGAGAGATTTCCGTCGTGCGTACGAGTTCGAGGACGGAAAGAAAGGCTAGCACCAGCTCGCGGCGCGAGCGTGCGCGCTCGAAGAATTTTACGAGATTCAGCTCGCCAGCAGACATCACCATGTTGCGTAGCCGCTCCAACATCTCTGTCATAGTCATCTCGTCGCGCTCGATCTCCATCATGACCTCTTCTTTGCGGCGCGCGAGAATCTGCTGAAAGACCTTCAGGAGATCAAAGAGGCCGACGGAGACTTCCGGGTTCTGTTTATCCGTCTCAATCTCCGCGCGACGAAAAACGGCCTGCTCGACGGTCGCGCGCGACCAGAGCATCTGCGCGGCGGCCTTATATTTCTGATGCTCTAATAACTGGTTGATAAGGTCGCGACGCGGATCATCAGCGTTCTCTTCACTACTATCGGCGAGCGGGTCGCGCGGCAGCAGCATACGCGACTTGATCTCTATGAGGGTGGCGGCCATCACTAAAAAATCGCCGGCGACGGCGATGTCCAGTTCCTGCATCAACTGTAGATAGCGAAGATATTCGTCCGTGATGCGCGCGACGGGAATATCGTAGATGTCCACCTGCTCCTGCCGTATCAGGTAGAGCAGCAGGTCGAGCGGCCCTGTAAACTCGCCCAGCACGAGTTTGAGTGTATCGCCGCCAAGGTCTGCCATGATCTCTGGCCGCGCTCCGGCAACGTTGATCGTCTGCTGAGAGTTCGCGGCAGCGACCGTCGAAGGCATCTCGTCCGGTGTTTCGTTCATAGCTTCTCCAACTGTTCAGTCATTCGGGGGGACGCGCAGCGCCCACCACTCCTGTGCGCGCCTTGACCTCTGCAAACGTGCGGCGCGCAATCTCGCGTGCGCGTTGACATCCCTCTCCGAGAATAGCGTCCAACTCCTCTTCACCGATGGCGCGCAGGCGCTCTTGAAAAGGAGTGAGAAATTCTATCGTCACCTCTGCCAACTCCGACTTCAGTTGCGCATAGCCGTGTCCGGCGAAGTGCGCTTCAATCTCTTCGCGCCCTTTGCCGGATAAGAGTTGATAGATCGTCAAAAGATTCAAGAGCGCAGGTCGTTCGGCGTCAAAGCGAATCTCTGTGCCCGAATCTGTGACGGCGCGCTTGAACTTACGATTGATCTCTTCCCGTGAGTCCAAAAGGAAGATAGCGCCGTTCGGACTCTCGTCCGACTTGGACATCTTCTTCTGCGGATTATCAAGAGCCATGATGCGCGCGCCGACCTTCGGGATAAACGGCTCGGGCACGCGAAAGGTCTCGCCGTAATCGCGATTGAAACGCTCGGCCACATCGCGCGTCAGTTCCAGATGCTGCTTTTGATCTTCACCGACGGGCACGAGGTCAGTCTGGTAGAGCAGAATGTCCGCCGCCATCAAGACCGGATAATCGAAGAGACCGACAGACGAGTTCTCGCGCTGATTGCGCCCCTTCTCTTTGAACTGCGTCATCCGATCAAGCTCTGACACGCGCGCCACGCAGTTCAGTATCCATGTCAGCGCCGTGTGTTCAGGAACATCCGATTGAATAAAGATGGTCGAAACGCGTGGATCAATGCCCGCCGCCAGATAGATACGCGCCAGTTCTCTGGTCTTCTGGCTGAGGCGCTGCGGGTCATGCGGGACGGTCAGCGCGTGCAGGTTGACGATACAGAAAAAGCTCTCGTACTCGTGCTGCAACTCGACCCAGTTGCGCAGCGCGCCCAGGTAATTTCCCAGATGCAGTTCGCCCGTTGGCTGTGCGCCGCTAAAAATTCGCTTTCGCATGAGATCAAAAAAGGTCGACGTACACTCTTCCTGCGCGCGCCGTCCAGAGGGTCAGTTTAAAGGTCTATGAGAAACTGTAGGAACACCGACACCGGGCTAAAGATAACGCGAAAAAAGCCCATGTACATCAAGACCATCAAGATCATAAAACCGTATTGCTCCATCACGCTCAGCACAGGACGAAAGCTTTCCGGCAAAAATGTTTCCAGAATCTTACTTCCGTCGAGCGGCGGAAACGGCAGCAGGTTAAAGACCGCCAGCGAGACATTCATCACGAGCGCGAAGCGCAGAAACATGTCCAGGCTCTCGGGTATCTGGTTGATCGTCCCGCTGTACTGCAAGATTTTGATAATGATGAGGGTCACTATGGCGATGGTCAGATTAGCCATGATGCCCGCAGCGGAAACCATCACATTCGCCAGGTCTTTGTTACGCCAGCGCAGCGGATTGACGGGCGTCGGCTTGCCCCAGCCGATCAGCGGAATAGTGGACAGAGGCCCTCCTAAGTTTCCGATGATAAAGCCTGCGATGGGAATCAGCAGCGTGCCGATGGGGTCTGTATGAGCGATGGGGTTGAGCGTGATGCGGCCTAGCAGACGCGCCGTGTCGTCGCCGAATTTGTAAGACATCCAGGCGTGTGCCGCCTCGTGCGCAGAGATCGCGAAGATCAGCACCACCATGTAGATGACTAATTGTGCAATCAGCTCTGGGCCAATCATATAAGACAAGACCTTACAATCAAACTAAACTCGCGCCGAACATGCAAAGTAGCACGCGCATTTCAGCGATGTCAAAAAAGTAGCGAGCCATCCGGCCACAGCGCAGTTTTTCTGTTTCTCCCCTTGGACTGCGTACCGCTCACCAAGGCGGCTGAGCTTATCAGCCCAGCAGCGCTCCGTGAATGCCCAGCGGCAAACTGTAGACTGCTTCGTTCGTCGCCACGATCATATCGCCCGCAGCGCTAAAGCAGAGGCCGACGACGTTCATCCCCGCCACGGCCATCGACGCTTCCCTTCCGTCCGGCGAGATACGCACAATGCCGCGTCGGCCGCGCACGCTGGCCGCGATGTAAAGATAGCCGTCAACATCAAATGCCAGGCCCTGCGGTCTGCCCAAACCATGATAAAAGACACGCGCTTCACCATTCTGGTCAATACGGGTCACGGCATCGTCGCTCGAAACGGTCGGGCCAGTGACGTACAGAGCATCGTCCGGCCCGAACGCCAGATGATAAGCCGACACTGATGGCTCAAGCTGCGCAAACGCTTTTTCTTCGCCGATGCCGTTGATGCGATAGATCGTGCCCGTACGGTCGCCGACATACATAGTGCCCGCGCGATCAAACGCGAGCCCCGTGGCGACACCCAGATTACGCGCGAATGCGACCGCCTCCTTAAACGGCGTGATGCGATAGACAGTGCCTTCCAGACGGCTGGTGACGAACATCTGCCCCGTCTTATCAAAGGCGATGCCGGTCGGATTCGTGATGTCGCCGGAGAAATCCGCAATCTCGCCGTTCGTATCAATGCGAAAGATCGAGACCGGAAAGTGCTGGCCGCGCGAGCCCGAGCGCGTCACGTACAGCGAGCCGTCATCCGGATCGAACGCAGGGTTGGCGACCGGATGCAGGTCTTCCGCAAGAAGGCTTCCAAAGATAAAGCGCGACGCTTCGCTTCGCTCGCCATTGCTCTCCAACAGCACCTCTATCTCGCCACGGGCATCCAGCTCCGGAACGAGCGCGAGCGCACGCCGCGTTGAGAGCCCGACCAGATGCGCCCTTTCACCACCGAAGCGGCAACCGCAAGCCCTTAGATTTTCTGTGTCCAGGCCAGCGCATTCGATGGCCACTTCCCCACCGGGAATGCCAGCCGCCGGATCAATACGCACAATCCGCCCTGCTCTCGTCATCCTTGTTTATAAGCCTCTTTCAGTGACCGAACCTCGCGCCGTCTTTAATAATTGCTATGATACGATGCGAGCGTGAGGACTGTCTAATTTAGACCTTCGCTGTTCAAGAGAATTCGTCTTGGGATGGACGTTGACCGTTTATCATATAAGAATTATTCTTGAGCGGTGAAAGTCCGAGACCTTGTCAGGCTAATTGAAGAAGATGGATGGTACTGGGTGAGAACCAAAGGCAGCCACCATCAGTACAAGCATCCCACGAAGCAGGGTTTAGTCACTGTTCCGGGCAATCCGGGTGATGACTTAGCACCCGGCACATTGAATAATATCTTGAAGCAGGCGGGACTAAAGCAATGAAGAAATTCTTAATTATCGTAGAAAGAACTGAGACTGGCTATTCAGCTTATTCTCCTGACGTGCCAGGGTGTGGCTCAACTGGAAAAACCAAAGAAGAGGTCGAGCGTAACATTCAGGAAGCAATTAAATTTCATTTGGAAGGATTGCGGGCCGAAGGCTATGAGCTTCCAGAGCCAAGTAGTTATTCCTCGTACATCGAAGTTGCCGCCTGATACCCACCTTACAAACCGGTCGGCCTGATGTTATATGGCTCTTAGCTCAGGTCGGACGAATATTGCGGACGGCATTGATTTCCATGACCTATAGTGCAGGTTTCTGTGCTTGCCTGTGCCCCGGCTATGTTATAATCAGTGCCAGTCAAGACGGTATTGCGATCTGTGCGGCAATCGCTTCGGCCCCTTGTGGCCTTTTGCCGGAACGGAAGCAATGCCTTGACTAAACAATCGCAATGCTCAAGCGACTAAGCGACTCTATTACGCACGAGAGCAACATCAAAGGTTTTCACACAGCGTCCGACGCCTACCGCTCGCTTCAATACTTTTGTAACTATCAGCAGTCAGTAGTCAATTATCAGTATTCAGCCTCTATCCGGCGGCTCGTCTTAAGCGCCGGTTTTTCTGCTGACTACTGATTACTTATTTGGAGGAACAGAGTTATCAGTAACGTACACGGTAATACGCAGGGCTTGAAACAGAACCAACTGCGCCGCATTGAAAAGCTTTACGACCGCCGCATCTCGCCGCGCCAGATCGTGACGCCGGAGTTTGCGCGCTCACTGACGGAGCTTTCGCACGAGACGCGCCGTCAAATCGGCGTGCTCATCGACCGCAAAGGCTATATCGAATACGTCGTCGTCGGCGATGCCCGTCGCATAGAACTGCCGGATTTGAAGCGTACGCGCGTGGCCGCAGACCGTTTTCGCGGGCTGCGTTGTGTGCATACGCACCTGCGCGGCGAGCATCTGACGCAGGACGACCTGACGGACCTCGCGCTCTTGAGGCTCGATCTGATGGTTGCGTTAGACGTGGACGAGCGCACGGGACTGCCCGGCATGGTGCGTGCGGCGCATCTCTTGCCGACGACCGCAGCGGAGCTGGATGCTCAAGCAGCGGCAGCGCCCTACGCTTTTCTAGAGCCGCAGATTCCCTCGCAGATAGATGTAGATTTTCTGGCGCTCATCAATTCTCTGGAAGAAGAGATGGCGCGCAATCGCCGTGCGACCCGCCGTGCCGAAGCGCGTGATCGTACGATTCTGGTCAACGTCACGACGGGTTCTCTGGCGGAAGCCGAAGAGTCTATGGCGGAGTTGGCAGAACTCGCGACCTCGGCGGGCGTTGTTGTTCTGGACGAGATTATTCAAAGACGCCCGGCGATTGATCCGCGCACGCTGCTCGGGCGCGGCAAGCTCGAAGAGCTGCTCGTGCGCGCTCTACAGCTAGGCGCTGATCTGATCGTCTTTGATCGCGAGTTGCAGCCCGCGCAGGTACGCTCGCTCTCGGAAGCGACAGACCTTAAAGTGATTGATCGCTCGCAACTGATCCTGGACATCTTCGCCCAGCGCGCGCAATCTCGCGAAGGCAAGATTCAGGTCGAGTTGGCCCAGTTGAAATACTTACTGCCCCGCCTGATCGTCGGACACGATTCGGCCTTTTCGCGCCTCGCAGGAGGCATCGGCGGCAGAGGCCCCGGCGAAACCAAGCTCGAAACTGATCGCCGCCGCGTGCGTGACCGCATCAATCGTCTTGAGAAAGAGATTGAGACGCAGCGCCATCGCCGTCAGGAGCGTCGCAAAGAACGTACGCGACAAAGGCTTCCCATCATCTCCATCGTCGGTTACACCAACGCTGGCAAATCCACTCTGCTCAACACGCTGACGGCGAGCCATGTTCATGCAGAGCAGCGTATGTTCGCCACGCTTGACCCGACTTCGCGACGGCTGCGTTTACCGCGCGAGCAGGAGGTCATCATCAACGATACGGTCGGCTTTATACGCGACCTGCCGCCGGATTTGCTCTCGGCTTTCCGCGCCACGCTCGAAGAGATCAGCGACAGTGACCTGCTCATCAATCTGGTGGACGCCTCGAACCCACGCTGGTGGCAGCAGCTTGAATCGGTCGAAAGGATTCTGGGAGAGCTTAAGTTCGGAGAGATTCCGCGTCTCCTGGTCTTTAACAAAGCAGACCTCGTCGAGCCCGCGACGCTCGAAGCGATGATGCGACAGGCTTCGCAGAACGGCGCGCGCGAGTGCATCAGTATCTCCGCCACGAACGCGCAGACTTTGCGTCCGCTGTTAGAGCGAGCAGGGGCGCTACTGGCGCGCAATCTAGTCGAGCAACCGGGCGCGCCCGCTGAATCACAGCCCACAGAAGAGGAAGAGTACGCCGCACAGGCAGCCGAATGAGTACGCGTCGTCCACGTTTTACATCACGTATGACTACGGTGCGCAATCGCGTGCTTGAGTTCGTCATGCGCCCACTGGCATGGCTCTCTCCGGCCACGCGCTTCGCCCTGGGCTTCGCGTTGATCGTCCTTATCACCACGCTGCTGCTGGTCAATAGCTACACGCGCGTCCCTGCGGAATTTTACCGCGAGGGAGATGTCGTCAGGCGCACGGTCATCGCTCCCGAAGATATTGCGGGCGTCGACATCAAGGATTGGAGCGCGGAGAAGGAGCGGCTGCGCGTGGCGGCGATCAATAACGCGCCCCCTGTTTTTAATTTCGATCCAACGCGCTCTGAAAACGCCGCGCAGACTTTTCGCGCCGCATGGGAAGACCTGCGCAACCAGGCAGACGCGCGCGCCACCAGTAAAAAAGAGCCACAGTGGAACGGCGAAGGCGTGACGGAGAAGGCGCGTCCGGAGATTGCGCGCGCGTTGCTGTCGCATCGCATAGAGAATAATGATTTGGAGCGGCTGATGGGGCTGCTGCGCGAGACTGGCGACCGTTATATCTATGACGATCAGGATGCAGAGCGCCTGGCGGGCAAGATCACGCTCGTCGATGTGCGTAACCCCGCAGCTCCGGCAGTTTTAAATCTGCCGCCGGAGCGGCTGGTCTCGCTCGCGACCGCGCATGGTGACCTAAGCTCTCGCATTTCACAACTATCCGGCTGGTCGCACGAACAGCAGGCGGCGCTGGTGACGGCCATGCTCCCGCTCGTCAAGCCTCATTTGTCCTTTGATCAGAGAGCGACGCAGCTTGCGCAGGAAACGGCTGCGAAGAATGTTAAGCCACCGCCGATCTCTCTGCGTCGTAATCAGGTCGTCGCGCGCGAAGGCGATACTGTGACCGAGCCTATGCTCGCGCAGTTTCGTGAGATACGCGAGTACGAGCGCACAGGCAGACCCTGGCATCATCTGATCGGCCTCTTCTTTATCGTCACGGCGATTTACTGGGGCGCTTGGAAATTCGCCGAGCACCGCAGCACTGTTGCCAACCTGATGCTATCGGACAGAAAGGCTTTCGCGCTGATCGGCATGTCCGTGATCGTTCAGACGATTATTATGCGCGTCTGCTTTACCTTTACAGAGAGCATCGCCTCTGGGAGCATGCGCGCGCCCTACAACGATGCGACGATCTGGAATTATGCGATCCCGTTTGCCGCCGCTGCGCTGCTGGTCGCGCTGCTGGTCGATACGCAGATCGCTTTGATCACCGCGCTGATAACCGCGCTTTTCGCCGGACTGCTTGCGCCCGACGGCGTGCTCAAAGCCTTCTACGCGATGATCTCGTCACTGGTCGCGATCTACGGCATCGGACGCTATCGCGAACGCCAGTCCGTGACGCAGGCGGGATTGATCGTCGGAGGCGTCAACGCGCTGCTGGCAGTGGCGATTATCGCTTACGGGCAACAGGCGCTGACGCTCAACACAATCTTGCTGGCCGTCGCCTGCGGCTTTGTCGGCGGGCTTCTGGCGGCGGTCTTTACAGGAGGCGGACTGCCGATCAACGAATCCATCTTCGGCATTCTGACGGACGTAAAGCTCCTGGAATTGTCGAACGCAGACCTGCCAGTGTTGGGCCAACTCGCTTTGCGTGCGCCGGGCACGAACCAGCATTCGCACGCTGTGGGCCAACTGGCCGAAGAAGCCTGCCGCGCCATCGGCGCTAATCCTCTGCTCGCACGCATCGGCGCGCTCTATCACGACATAGGGAAAACTGCCGCGCCGGACATGTTCGTAGAGAATCAGCAGGGAGAGAATCCGCATGATCGCCTGCGTCCATCGCAGAGCGCACGCATCATCACATCGCACGTCACCTATGGCCTGAAGCTGGCGAAAGAGATAGGCTTGCCCAGACAGATCACGGATTTTATTCCGCAGCACCACGGCACACGAACACTGCACTTCTTCTTACGCAAGGCACAGGCGCAGGCCGCGCCCAATGAAGAGATCAACGAAGCGGAGTTTCGCTATCCTGGGCCCAAGCCGCAGTTTAAGGAAGCGGCCATTATGATGATCGCCGATTCGTGCGAAGCGGCGGCGCGCTCGCTCGCCCATCCAGACCCGGAGAATATTCGCACCATCGTCACCAAGATAGTCGACGCCATCATCAGCGACGGCCAACTGGATGAAAGCAATCTCACACTCCACGAGCTGCGTACTATCCGCGAAGCGATCATCACATCATTGACGGCCATTTATCACGCGCGCATAGATTATCCGGGCTTTAATCCGCCAGCGCTGACGGGCGCTCTGCCTCCGCTGCCAGAGGCACAACTCGACACGGAAGAGCGCGGCGTGAGCTACAACCGCACGTCCGAAATACCCATCAACAAAGGCGGCGAAGTGGAAGACGAAGCCCTCCCACGCAAGACAGTCAAACGCTAAGCCGCCAGCCAAGCTTCAAAGCACATCAATTCGAGATGGAGTTAAGAAAAAATTTTAGCTCCTACGGAGCTTTCCTTGTCCGGGTGCGCGTGGCCGTTCGGATTTTCCAGGCGGTCAATCAAAGACCTTTATTGGCGTGTCTGCGTTTGTTGATAGAGGGCATTGAGCCAGCGCTTGCCCCGTCTGACGTAGAGGGAGCTGACCCAGACGGGGCTCGGCACGGGGTTGCCGCCGCAGGCCGTGTCCTGTTGCGCATGATAGGTCAAGAGCGCCGTGTTGGCGTCGAACATCTGTAACTCGAACTGGTCAACCGCGTAGCTTTTGACGACGCAAACAGGACTGCCAACGAAGCGTACGACATTTGGTTTGTCCGTCCGCCCGCCGAAGCCCATCTCGACGTGATCGTCCGCGAGAAATTCCTGAAAAAATTTGCCGTCTCGTTTCTTCCAGGCTTCCCAGGACTGCTTTTCAAGATTGATCAAAGTTTCTTTGAGCGCGGCGCGTTTGTCGGCCTCCTTCTTTTGACCGGAAACCAGAGACGCGAAAGCAAAGGTCAGGAGAGCGATCACTGTAAGTTTCTTCATCAGCCTGCTCCTTACATAAGGCTTGTGAGAGCGACGAGTGTAGAAACGCAGCGGGAACGCCAGCCTCTTTAATGCCGCTCTATTTATTTTTGGTTGTGGCGACCCAGCGCGGGGCAGAATCCGTCCGCTGACGTAAGATAAGGTTCAGTTGCGCGGCATGATGCTGGATGTGGCGCATGTTATCGAGCATCAACTCCGCGAAGCTCATCTCGCCCCACGAAAAACGGCACTGCTCGCGAGCCCTCTCGTCCGTCAGGGCGTCAAGCGTCGCGCGGCATTTCCGCCGACCATGCTCTAGGTAAACTTGCAGCTCGTCTTTCGTATACACACGCTCGGGCATCAGTCCCCTTGGGTCCATCTCGTCGAGTGTAAAAGGCGCTGGCGGAGCGAACCCTTCGGCAGAGCCGGAGAGGTAAAGGTCTAAGAAAAAGAGCGTGTGATACGTGACGTACCAGTATTCAGGCTGAGCGGAGCGGTCGCCCCAGATTTCTTCTGGACAGTCGCGCAAAGCATTTTCGAGCATGTCGATGGCGGCCCCGAACTGCTGCCAGAGAATTGTTCGCCAGATAGTATCCATTTCAAAATTTTCTACGTCTTCGATTCCGCTTTTGTTTCGACACGGCAAACAAAAAAGTCCGGCTATCTGTTAGCCGAACCACTCTATCTAATACGCTAGAAGCTTATTCTTAAAACTTTCCGCGCAGCTTACTGTAGGTCGTCTTGAGGTCTTCGGGGATGACGCGTGTTTCGCCAACGGTGGACATAAAGTTCGAGTCGCCTGTCCAGCGCGGCATGATGTGCAAGTGAATGTGCCCGGCGACGCCCGCACCGGCGGCGCGGCCCAGGTTCATACCGATGTTGAAGCCGTGCGGGCTGTAAACGTCGCGCAGCACGGCCTGGCTGCGCTTTGCTAAATCCATCAATTCGTCTGTCGTCTCTTTGGACGCGCCGTCAAGCTCTGCGACGTGAGCGAAGGGCACGATCAAAAGATGGCCGCTGATGTAAGGATAAATATTGAGGACGACGTAGTTGAAACGCGCGCGGTGGAGGATAAATTTGCTTTCGTCATCGCCTGCGGCCGTCTGTAAAGCGCAGAACACGCAGGCGGGAGGCTGGCGCTCTTCCCTTTCCCTTGAGCCCGATTTGATGTAGTCGTAGCGCCAGGGGCTCCACAGTATGTCCACTCGCTGCTCACCTCTTCTGCTGCGGGCCTGACAGTGTTTAGATATTGGGAGGCGTGCGGTCTTCCGCCTCGCCGCCAGCGTCCGTCGTTTCCGTGGACGAGGAAGATGAAGGTGCGCCCTCTTCGTTGATCAACTCTTTCAGTTCCTTGCCGGGCTTAAAGTAAGGGACGCGCTTGGCTGGAATATTGACTGGGTCTCCGGTCTTAGGGTTTCTTCCGCGACGTGCCCCGCGCTCGCGCACGCGGAATGAGCCGAAGCCGCGCAACTCTATCTTCTCGCCCTGATTCAGAGTTTCGATGATGCTCTCGAACACGATCTCGACGAGCCGCTCCGCATCCTTTTTGGTCAACTCGGCCGCACGCGCGACATCTTCAACCAGTTCCGCTTTCGTCATGCCGTTACCTCGCTGTTGGACAAAGGCTGTTAACGCCTCAAAAGCCCTCTTGCTCGGGGCTCAAGAAAATAATGCAAGTCTTTCAAGGTGAGGTCTCGAAGTTCGCCTACAGTAGCAGAAAAAGGCGGCCTCCCGCAAGACTACAAGCGCATTGTAGCCAACATCTTACACGACCGCCCGGAGGCATACGAAAAGAGCGGTCACGGGCTAAACCCCTTTGCTTCGGGCTTCAGCACGAGACCGCTCTTATGTTAATAATTAAGAAGACGGCGACTATTCTTCGCTCTCATCTTCCGTCGGCGGAGGAGGAGGCGTCGTAGGCTGAGGGTTCATCAAACCCGCCAACTCTCCCAAAGAAGCCATTCCGCTGCCGACCTCCGATGAATAAGTCTTCGTATCGACGCCGGGCTCATCGTCACGACCGACGGCGCGCGCAGACAGTCCGATCTTTTTCGACTCCGGGTCAATCCGCAGAATCTTAAAGTCCATCTCCTGTCCCAATTGGACTACGTCCTCGGGTTTTTCCACGCGCTCGTCCGACAACTCAGAGATATGACACAGGCCCTCAAGGTTATCGTCCAGCTCGACGAACGCGCCGAAGTTGGCAAAGCGCGCGATCTTACCCTTCACGACATCGCCGGGCTTGTGCGCCGTGATGAAGCGTTCCCAAGCGTTTGGCTCAAGGTCTTTGATCGAAAGCGACAGCCGACGATTTTCCGTGTCGATGCTGGTGATGACGGCGTCGATCTCCTGCCCCTTCTTTAAGACCTCGCCCGGATGCTTGATGCGCTTGGACCAAGAGATGTCCGAGACATGGACGAGCCCGTCGACGCCGTCCTCGACCTCTATGAAAGCTCCGAAGTCCGTCAGGTTGCGCACGCGACCGTGAACGCGCGAGCCGACCTGATAACGATCCTTCAGCGTCTGCCAGGGGTTCGATTGAATCTGCTTCATCCCCAGACTGATGCGGCGCGCCTTCGGGTCAACGCTCAAGACTTCGACATCGACCGTATCGCCCGGATTGACCAGCTTAGAGGGATGCTTGACGCGCTTGGACCAGCTCATCTCGGAGACGTGAACGAGACCTTCGACGCCCGGCTCAAGCTCTATAAATGCGCCGTAGTCTGTGACGCTCGCGACCTTACCCGTCAACCGCCTGCCGATGGTAAAGCGCTCTTCGATGCTGCTCCAAGGGTCTGGCAACAATTGCTTGTAGCCCAGAGAGACGCGCTCGCGGTCGCGGTCAAACTTCAAGACCTTGACCTGTACTGAATCGCCGACCTTGAAAAGCTCTGCGGGGTTTTGCAGCCGTCCCCAGCTCATGTCTGTGACGTGCAGCAATCCATCTATGCCGCCAAGATCAACGAATGCGCCGTAGTCCGTCAGATTCTTGATCTGTCCTTCGACGATGATGTCCTCTTCAATCTGGTTCAGGGTCTCGCCCTTCTTGCCTTCGTTCTGCTCTTCAATGACGGCTTTGCGTGAAAGCACGACGTTGGAGCGCTTGCGGTTGAGCTTGATGACCTTGGCTTCGATCTCCTGATTGCGAAGCGAGTCGAGATTGCGCACGGGGCGCGTATCGACCTGCGAGCCGGGCAGAAAAGCCGCGATGCCGTCGATGTCCACGCGCAGTCCGCCCTTGATGCGTTCCGTGATGCGTCCCTTGATCGGCGTGCCTTCGCTGTAAGCCTTCTCAAGCTCGTCCCAGGCCTTCATGCGAACGGCATCGGCGCGCGATAAGACTGGATAACCCTCGTGCGTCTCCATGCTCTTGACGAGCACTTCGACCTCATCGCCGGGCTTGACGGTCATCTCATTGTTGTCCATAAACTCGGCTTGCGGAACAATGCCTTCGGACTTATAGCCGAAGTCTATGACGACGCCGCGCTCTGTAATACCAACGACTGTGCCGCGCACCACCTCGCCTTCCTGAAAGGCGGCCTGCTCCTGCTCGAATTGATCGAGCATCGCGCCAAAGTCCGACGGCGCTTCGTCGTCTTCGTCCGGGTCTGTCGCGTTGCTGGCGGTTCTGGCTGAAGCGACGGCCGATGCGGAGGAAGTGTTGCCCTGCCTCATGGCTGTGGGACGCGCTTCGTTGGTTGCGGGTGCGCTTGTTTGCTCGCTCGCTTGAGTTTGATTGGTGTTGTCGTTGGCCTCGCCGTCATTCGGCTTGGGTTCTTCGGTAGACATGCAGACTCCTGTCAGATTGCTTTTCGTCGGCGCTTATCAAGAGCTTATCGCGCCATACCCGGCACTCTCTCTCGCTCGTAAATCTCGCATGAGAGACTGCGAGCAAGGTTCATGCGGCCCTTGCTTTCCAGTGCTTGTGGCGATTCTTGTCGGATCGTGAACTTGAGGTGAGGATGGGAGCAGCAGTTATGAGTTGGAAAATGGTTAAGTTAGTTTCGATTTCCGTCGCGCCCGTAATCACCCGCTTGATCC
>DATLMN010000162.1:0-53897 GCA_035537255.1 Pyrinomonadaceae bacterium
TTTTGCGTCACCTGCGCGCATGTGATCGGATGGATGTTAATCCGGACACATCTGCTGTCCGCGAGATCATTGATGACGCTTTGAATGGCCGCCGCGTTTTCGCTGAAACCAGCGACGACCGCCGCGCCGCCTAAAAGAACAAGCTTTTTACGCAAAATTGAGACCGTCGTCCTCCTTAGGATGGCGGTCTCTTTCCGTGCCCAAATTCCGGAATAGAAGCCGCGATGCCGGAGTTACCATCCAGAGGCCAATCAAATTTCCCTTTGCGTCTTCGGCCCGGAATCTTGAAAGCAAAAGTTTTCAGCCTAATGGAAGCCTGATCGAGTAATGCATGATCGCCAGCAGGCTCAAGCCGTCCGTGATTTCGCCTTGAAGCGCCATTCGTAAGACCTCTTTGAATGGAACGCGCCGCACGTTGAGCTGTTCTGTCCCTTCCGGATGATGCTCTCCCTGCGTTAACCCTGTGGCTTGGAACCAGACGGCCAGCTCATCCGAGACGGAGTTAGAGAGATGCGCGCGTCCCATCAATTCCCATTTCGCGGCGCGCAGTCCGGTCTCTTCCTCTAACTCGCGCTGCGCCGCACGAAGAATATCTTCGCCCTCAGGGCAGCCGCCTTCAGGGATTTCCCATGAATACTGGTTGAGCACATAACGATATTGCCCGACCAGATAGACCGAGTCATCCTCTACGGCGAGAACGCCGACGGCGGTATTTTTGTAATGCACCACCCCGTAGATTCCACTCTCGCCGTCGGGCCGCGTTACTTCATCCTCGCGCACACTGATCCAGTCATTATCATAGACCCCTCGCGTAGAGCGTGTGCGCCAGGGATTCTTTGTTTCATCAAACATGATCGAATAGCAGCGTGTTCAGTAATCCGAAATGGCTTTGCGTCAGAATAGCTTTGCGTGAATCGCTTTTATTTATCCGGAATGAAGTATGGGCTCGCACTCTTAATCGGCGGTCTGCTCTGCGCTCGTTTCCGTCTTGACTGGTGTTGCTTGTTCCAGCAGAGGGTCAGCCGAAGCAGCGACGCGCGTCCGGCGATCAGCCTGTCTAAAGACATCCAGCAGCGCCAGCGTGATGGCGAGCACGACCGGCCCAAGCACAATCCCCAAAACGCCGAAGACCTTCAACCCGCCGAGCACAGAAAAAAAGATAAACAGCTCGTGCAGTCTTGTTTTTTCGCCGACCAGCTTTGGTCGCAGGAAATTATCAATCGTCCCGATCACGAGCAAGCCCCACGCGACCAAAATAAGCGCCTTGACCCAGTGACCCGTCGCCGCCAGATAAATGGCCGCAGGAACCCAGACGATAAAAGCGCCCGCCATCGGTATCATCGAGAGAAAGATCATCACGACGGCCCACACGATTGCCGAAGGCAGCCCGAGCACCCAGAAGGCCAGACCGCCTAACGCGCCTTGAATCATCGCAATGACGAGCACGCCATAGAGGCTGGCGTCAATCACGTCCCTCGTCCGCGTAAAGATCAGTTCGCTCTGCGACCTTTCCAGCGGCAGCATCTCCGGCAGCGCCCGCACGATTCTATCGCCGTCGCGAAAGAGGTAGTACATCGTAAAGATCACGAAAAAGACCTGCACGATCACGCCCAACAGACCGCCGACAAATCCGAACGTGCTCCCGGCGACTGTTCCGCTCAGACCCTTTAAGCGTTCAAGAAGAAACTCCTGAGAATACAACTGCTCGACGTTGACGTACTGGCCGAGCCATGCCGTGAGGCGACCCATAACGGGCGAGTTTGGATCAAGCAGCGTGGCCGCTCTCGTTTGGACGTTCTGCAACAACCCCGACAGCTCATTGACGACGGCGAGAGTAATCAGCGCCAGCGGCAGCAAGATCACTATGATGACGAAGAGGCTGGACAGCAGCGCGCTCATGGAGGGCCTGCGCGTGCGTGCGACCAGACGACGGTGGACTGGATAAAAGAAGATGACCAGCACGGCAGCCCACGCCAGCACATTCACAAAGGGCTGAAGCATCAGCCAGCACAAATATAGGGCGATGGCCGTGGCAATCAGCAGCGCCAGCAGGCGCGCCTCTATTTTTCGCTCATTCATCTCAAGAGTGCCTCAAGGAAAGCCCACTTTAACATACCTGAAAACCTTTTGCGGATTTACTCTTCTCCATAGATCGGATGAAACAGACACTTAGCTGAAAACCCCGGTTGACGCAAAAGGCGGGTCGCATGGTAACATCCAACTGTTTTAGCAATGCGCTCCCGTAGCTCAGTGGATAGAGCATCTGCCTTCAAACAGGAGCCCATACGGAGAATAGTAATTCGTATGGTGGAGGGTGCTGTATCGGTGAATCTCTAAAGAAGCAGCGATGCTTCCATGACAACACCGAGCAAAGCAAGATGACTGTGCGAGATGTAGATTTAGCTTGGTTGGCTGGCATCATAGATGGTGAAGGATGTTTTTCAATTTACGGTGTTCATCGTAAAGATGCAGATAATCCCTCTCCATCGGCTAACCTGACCATCACCAACTCGAATTGCTTACTGTTAGGACGCTGTAGGGAAATACTTGATGAGCTTCATATCAAGTACCTTTACCAGGATCCGAAGAATGGTCATCAGCGAGGCCGCAGGGTGATGCGTATACGAGTAAAAAACTATTCGTCGATTCAGAGCCTTATTGAATTAACTCTCCCTTTTTTGGTTGGCAAGGTGGATCAAGCTAGAATCCTACTTGAGTTTGTAAGCTTGGCCGGACAAAGAGGGAAACTTAATCTTGAGGGTCGAACTGAGTTGATGAATAGAATTAAAGAGCTAAACAAGCACGGTCATGTTGTTGCGTAGAGGCCATACGCATCCGGGCTGAAATGCCCAAGATATGGTCCAGACCACAACTCACCGGAGGTCAGGGAAACCTGGAGTGGTAGGCTAAGCAGAGGGTCGCACGTTCGAGTCGTGCCGGGGGCATTAATTTTTGTGTAGGTTATTTAAGAGTGCGCTTGTCAGTCAACGGTCTGTTTCGGTATGATGTTTTAGCAGAATGAGACCTAGCTTTTTGCCGAAGAAATGCTTTTCTCAACGGCAAAAAGCCCACAACGATTTTGCGGCGGCTATAGTTCAGTTGGTTAGAACGCTTGATTGTGGTTCAAGAGGTCGTCGGTTCGACCCCGACTAGCCGCCCCATTAAATTCATTAATACAGGGTGACCATCTCGGTCACCCTTATTATTTAGCGTGCCTGTATTGTAGCCAACTATCCGAACGAGATGCTTTCAAGGGTTACACCTTGAGAATCCGGACAGCATTCGACTCAAGGTTTGTGACCGATGAGCAGGCCGTTGGCTCCTGGTGACTGTACCGGTATGCGTTTGATCTCTGTGAATCCAATTTCCTCCATCCAGCCTGTGTAATCCGACCAGGTGTAGTTACGCCCTTCCGTTTCGATCAGCATGTTCAGGGACATCAGCGCCGCAGGCACAGGGCCAGTCTTGTCGTCGTCCATCATCAACTCGCTGACGATCAATGCACCGCCCGAGGGCAGCGCGTCGAAACATTTTCTTAGAATCAAACGGTTCTTCTCGGGAGTCCAGTCATGTAGGATCATCGAAAGGAGTATGACATCAGACCCTTTCGGCAATTCTTCGTTGAAGAAGTCTCCGCTATGAGTCTCAATGCGGTCGGACAGTCCGGCTTCGGCTATCTTCTCGCGCGCGATCTCCAATGCCGTCGGGATGTCGAAGACCGTCGCGCGAAGGTGCGTGTGGCGGCGCGCGGCCTCTATGCAATACGCCCCGGAGCCTCCGCCCACATCCAGCAGTTTCTTATAAGGCGAGAAGTCGAACGCCTCCGCGACAGCTTTCCCGGACTGAATGCTAAAGCTGTGCATCGCCTCCGTGAAGATACGTTGCTCCTCGGGATTTTGAGAGAGCGCCTCGAACAGACCCTGTTCATCTCCCCACGTCTGTGCGCGATTAGTCTTGAGCGCCTCGGTCAGCCGATTCCAGGGTAGATAAAGTCTGCGATCCAGCATCGTGACTACGCCGCCGAAGTAATAGGGCTTACCCTTCACAAGGAACTCTTCCGAAAGTTCGGAGTTGTAGAAGCGATCACCTCGCTTCTCAAGCAGTCCTAAACTGGCGCACCCGCTCAGGAGCATCTCTGCCGGTCTTGGGTGCAGCCCGAGCAGGCTGGCGAGTTCATCGACATTAACGCCCCTGCCGGAGAGCTTTGTAAACAAATCCAACTCGACCGCAGCGGCCAGAGTTTTGGACGCCCAGAACCCTGCGACGATCTGCATCAAAGGGATTGCTGTCGGTTGCGTTTGGGTGCTCATCTCTTGATCCTCCTCATAAGTGCTTACTTCTGCGTGAGCTGGTTAAAAATAGAGAGCGCCTCGTCTTCATAAGGCGGCTGTGGCGCGAGGGGCTTGGCTTGCATGCGGACGATGATTAAATCCTTTTCGGGGAAAACGTAGAGGTTAGTTTCCAAATACCCTTGCGCCGCGTAACCTTTGGGATTATCAAAGAGCCACCACAGCAAACCGTAACGTGAATTGAGAGTCTGTGACGGCGTGGTCATTTGCTTTACCCAGGACTCGCTGACAATTCGCTTGCCCTGCCAGACGCCTTTGTTCAGCATCAATAGACCTATGCGCCCAAGGTCGCGCGGCGTAGTCTCCATGTCCGCGTATGTCCAGGCGTGTCCCTTGTCGTCAAGATGTAGACGAGTGTCTTTCATCCCCAGCGGCTCGAACAGGCGTTTGCGTGCGTAATCCTGAATCGGCTCGCCAGCGGCTTGATCTAAGATGGGCGAGAGCAGTTGGACACCCTCGTTACTGTAGGCCCAAGCCGTCCCGGGTTTCGTCGTGGGAGATAGATTTATGACGAACGGATTCTTATCGCCGACGAAGCCGACTCCTTCGCTGAGCATCCTTGGCAGACCAGAAGTCATTGACAGGAGATGCCTGAGCGTCACCTTCCCTTTTTGTCCAGCGCACCATTCCCTGACGTAGGAGCAGACGGGTTCGTCCAGGCTCTTTATCTTTCCATCCTCAATCAGCATTCCCACAAGGATTCCTGTGATGGACTTCGTACTAGACATCGCCATCATGGGCGACCTGTAGCTCCTGTAATAGCGCTCCTGTACGACCTTGCCTTGATGGATTACGAGGCATGCGTCAGCGCCTGTTCGCGTACACAGGTCGCCGTGAAGCTCCAAAGCCTTGACGTTCATTCCCAGAGTGGCAGGATTAATCGTTAGCCAGAAATCATCTTGCGTTGTCGGCAGTTCTGGCTTTGCCGTCGACTGCGCGCGCAGTCTGGCGACTTCCCTTTTTATCGAACTAGCCCCGGCAAGCCGTCCGCATTCCTTATCATAAATAGTCAGCGTGTCCTGTGCTTCCTCACTGCGACGTAATCTGGTCTGAGCATACGCCAGCTCGTAGTAAGCATGGCATCTTTGCATGAGCGGCTTTGGATTGCCTGAGATGAGGAATGTCTGAGCGAGGCGCGCAGCCTGCTCCCACTCGCCACGACGGTTCAGCTCAGACATCTTGTCAGGGACTGCGACCTGCTGTGCTTTAATCACCAATGCCATCGGCAACTGGCTGATACATATCAACAGCACTGCCGCTGCGAATAAAATATAGCGTCCCCTCTTTTTAGTATGAGGTTCGTTATGTTTTAGAGAATTAGTCATTGTTCCCGGCATGTTCCCCTGCTCTTAATTATGGCTTGTGCAAGCTCTCCAAATCATTCGTGAATGAAAAGCAAGCTATTTCCGCTCCGGTTGAATGAGTTGGTCGGCGCGGCTCTTACTTCAAAGAGGCTTACTGCTAAATACAATGGCGGCTAAATCACTCTCAATATCGGTGACAGGCGCAAAGCTGAAGTTGCTGAGCACGACCACGAGCAGCTTCTCGTCCGGGTAACGCATGATTTGAGCGGCAAAGCCGTTGATGCCACCCAGAAACCCCATGTACTTGTGATTTGATTTATCCTTGCCGATGAACCAACCATAAGCAGCCCCGTCACCCCAATCTGCGGTTGTGTAAGGCGTAAAAATAACGGCGAGCGACTTTTTCGTGATGAGCTTTTCCGTGTAGAGCGCCTGATCCCAGAGGAACAAGTCTTCGACCGTCGAATAAAGAGAGCCGCCGCCCGTAGGAATGGACATATCTATGTACGGGGCGTTGATGATTCTCCCGTCACGTTTAGTGTAACCGGCGGCTCGATTCTCGATAATCAGGTCATTGTGGTCGCTGCCCGAATTAGACATCTTTAACGGATCGAAGATGTTCTCCCTGAGATAAGCTTCATAGGATTGACCTGAGACTCGTTCGATGATGTAGCCCAACAGCACGTAACCGGAGTTGCTATACTTGAACTTCGTACCCGGCTTGAAGTCCAGCGGCTTATGCTTGAAGCGTTCGACCGTTTGAGCGACGGGCGAAGGCAAGGCCATCGTCTGCTGAAAATCAGGGAAGGAAAGAAGCTCTTGAATGCCGGAGGTATGCGTAAGCAATTGATGAATCGTTATCTCAGCCCAGTCTCGCGAGCAGTCCGGCACGTATTTGCACACAGAATCTTGCACACTCAATTTACCGCGCTCTTGTAAAATCATGATGGTCATCGCGGTGAATTGTTTCGAGAGTGAGCCGATGCGAAATTTCATCTGTGGCGTGTTGGGGACGTTCAATTCCCGATTGGCCATGCCATAGCCCTTGCTCAAAAGCACTTTGCCATTGCGCGCGATCAGGACAGAACCGCTGAACTTGCCGCTTTCCACAGCAGCGTTCAGGTACTTGTCGATCTCGGACGTAACTTCTTGTGCTCGGCAATTGCAGAGCAGCAAGACGATCAAGCCAGCAACCTTGGCAAGATTATAAATCTTCGACTTCATTGGCCCATTCCACGCTAAATTCAAGTAAGCACCGAGCGCACGATATTAACCCGCCGCAATTATCCATCTTTCAATTTACTTCGGAAGCGAGATGATGAAAGCCATGCTATCGCGGCTCGGGCTCAATGAGTTGTTGGAGTGGCATCGAATTTATCAATCGACGGTATCTCCATTCACATCTTTGTCAACGCCTAAATGAAAGCTGTGTATTAATCTGTGCGCAAAGGGAGCAAGGACTATGCCCATAATCCCAATGAACACCACACCGGAGAAGAGGGCATACGCGGAAGCAAAGAGTTTCCCGCCAACCGTATTCAGAGCGTTGACTGGGCCCATGCCTCCTAGAATCATCGAAGCATTGAGGGTAGCGTCAATCCAAGCCATATTTTCAAACCAATGATAACCAAGGATGCCAATTCCCAACGCGGCAAACACGATGCCCATGGCGAGCAGTCCATGACGCAGAACACGAAAAGCGAATTCGATTCGTGAGAGTAATGGTCTGCGGCGATGCTCATACATTGGATTACGCTCTGCTCAAAATACTTTTCTAAAGCATAAGGCGACCGTCGTGGCCGCCTTATGCTTTTGATGGGAAACTGAAAGTACGGTCGCGCACTTGATTACTTGTTGATCGCTGCGTTCAGTTTGCGGGCGAGGTCGGCATCCAGATTGACCAGGACGTTGTATTGCTCAAGGGCCGCGGCCTTGTTGCCCATACTGATGAAGGCCAGGCCCATGCTGTAATAGGCATCCGCGAAGTCCGGCTTGAGCCTGATGGCTTGCTTGTATGAGCCGACCGCCGACGGAAAAATATCCAGGTTGCGATAGGCTTCGCCCAGATCGTAATGCGCTTCCGCATAACTTGATCTGAGAGCCAGAGCCTTGCGCAGCGGGGCCAGCGATTCGCCGTAGCGTCCCATCAAAATATAAGCGTTGCCCAGACCGAAATGGGCTTCGGGCGCGTTGGGCCTGATCTGAATCGCTCCCTTGTAAGCGTCCAGCGCATTCTCGTAGCTGCCGCTGTAAAGATAGGAATCGCCGAGGCCGAGCATCGCGTCTATGTTGCCAGGGTTAGAGGCAAGCGCACGCTTGTAGGCTTCTGCGGCCTCCTTGTACTGGCCTCTATCGAAGTAGCCGTTTGCCTGTTCTGTGTTTTCGTCCGTCGCGACGGGCTCTGTGTCTTCGACTTCGCTGCCGCCGCCTCCCGCTGGTTGCGCGGATGGCTGGGCTCTGCGCCGCCCTCCTGAACTGCCGGAAGATTTTCGCGTCGCGCGTTTGACCGCAGCCGTGCCCGTGCTGCGATTGGAGGGCTGAGACCCGCTGCTGCTACTACTGCTGCTGCTACTGCTGCCGCCGGAGCCGCCTCCGCCGACCGGACGCCTCTGCGCTTTCACCTCTGCAAAGCTGAAAACGAGAAGGAGGGCCGTGGCGGCAAAGGTGATGAAGGGACGTGCGGTTGATCTACTTTCCATGCGATACCTCCAGCGCGAACGGTTTTGAATTGGGGCGGACAAGCCACCGACAAGAAGTAAGACTGAAACGGTTCGTGAAGCGACTTTGACGCTTGCGGCCAGATACGGCGCAGCATACAACGGGGCGCAGGTTTCAGTAAAGACCTACCCGGTCAGAGCGCGGGCCGAAGGTTTGAGGTTCGTGCGTGAGGCTTCGGGCGGGACTAACTTAACTGACTTAAAGACCGTGCGGCGTTCTTGAGAGGTCTGCTATAATCGCCGCCAGTCCTCAAAGCCTGGCCGCACACTTTCGCTTTCACGATTCCGTGGACAGGCCCAGACGGCGTCGTATCATCCCGTTCAATTGTTCTTTTGACAGCACATGCTTTAATCGCGCGCGATTGAAGCGAAGAAGAAACGGAACCCCCTATGAAACACTGCCCCAACTGCCTTGCCTCGTACGAAGATGACACGCAAACCTATTGTACCAACGAGGGCACACGGCTGCTTCCGGGCGTGCCGCCCAGGCCGCAGCCACAGCCCACTATCCTCGCGCCCTCACAGGGTAGCGGCGATTTATCTGCGCCGGATTTCTTTCGCTCCGGCAGCTCGGGTTCCAATTGGAGCGGCTCTTCACCTTCGCTCGGCGCTCAAACAAAACCCTGGTCTATGCTGGATGCTCAGCAGCCTCCGCCGCGCAAATCAAACATGCTGGTCATCATCCTCGGCAGCATAGCATTGATGGTCGTCGGCCTGGTCGTCGGTATCATGCTCGCCAATCGCAACGCCACGGCGGACAACAACACAGCGACGCAGCAGGGCGCGCTCACCAATGAAATAAAGCCGGAGGTTTTGTTGACCGAGTTGAAGGACGCAGAGGGGAAGGTCACAGAGGCCAATATCAAGGGCGACAAAACAGCGCTCGATAGAATGCTGGCGGAGGATTACATAGCCATCGCGGCAGACGGCAAAGTCTATAACAAGGCGCAAACGCTCGCCTCTACAGAGCCCGCCGACACCGTCACTTCATGGAGTATTGATGGAGCGAGGCTGCTCAGCTACGGCAAGGATTCAGCGACGCTGACAGGCATCATAACTTTCAAAACCGGTACTATCGTCGAGCGCCAGCAATTCACGGACTCCTTCGTCAAGCGCGACAATCGCTGGCAGGCATTCGCCTCGCAAAGCACACTGCTCAAGTAAAAGGGATCGATCAAGTCAGTACCGCCTAAGGTCTCGGGCGGGTTCTTCTCTATGAGCCAAACACCCGCTCGACTTAAGCAGGCGGTACTGATCTTAATTCTCTTCCCTATTCGCCGCCGTACCTGATCTGCATCCTGCGAATCTGAAGGCAGGCGAAGGCCAGCACCAATCCACTCATCAACAACAGCGTCGGGACTGCGACCCAGGCGGGAGTCGGCTCGGCCACGATGGCGAACGGGCCTTCTGACAGAGGCAGTGGCTGAAGCGATTGAAGATAGTGTATGACGCTCAGCTTTTTGAGCAGCGGCGGGAGCAGGAAGTTGATGAATTCCCAGCCGTAAACGGCCAGCGCAGGCACGATTGGATTCCTAAAGAGCAGACCGATCAGGAGGAAAACCGCGCCGTAACCGATACAGGCCAGCGCCGTGATGGCGGCGTACGTCAGCACATTTTTTATTCCGCCGCCCTCGAATAGATGCTGCATACCTGTGCTTACGCCCAGCGAAAGATAGACCAGCAAAATTGAGATCACTGTGGCCGAGACAAAGAGTGTCAGCGAAGTCAACAGACCGGAGAGATACTTGGCGATGACCAGCACCTCGCGCCTGAGCGGAGAGAGAAAGTAATAATGCAGACTCCTGTCCACAACTTCGCCACGGAACAGGTTCATAAAAATCCAGGCGCAGCCGAAGAAGACGACCGTCCTCAAAATCAGCAGCTCGTAGATGTTGGCGAACATCAGATTGACGAAAGCCGTATCGGGACGCGTTCCCAAGGTCGGCGGGATGACGGCGATGGCCGTACACAAAAAGATCGGCAGCAGCGTCAACAGGTAAATCAGGATCGCGCGCTTGCCCCAGAAATTCTTTCTGACTTCAAGCCTGAGAATACTTGCGGTCTGCCGCGCCCAGAGTCCCCAGGGTAATACGTCCGCCTCTTTCGTGACCGTCGCCGTATCAATCTGGCTGCTCATGACGGTTGGCCTCCTTCGGAACCGATCAGGTATTGATAGACGGCATTCAAATCATCGTCAACCGGCGCGACAGACTCGACGCTCAATTTGTTTTCGAGCACTACTTTGTTGAGCAATAGATAGAACTGGTCTGGATCGCGCGTCTTGACGAAGAGCCCTTGAGCGTCAGCGTGCAGGCGAGCCTCGACCACCGCTGCCTGCTCAAAGACTCGCGCGGCCAGCACCGTCGGGCGGTCACAACGTATCAGAATCTGCATCGGATGCTCTTCCATCTCGTCGCGCACGCCGTGAATATCGCCCTCTGCGACGACATAACCGTTGTTGAGCAGCACGACGCTGTCCGACATCATATCAACTTCATGCAGGATGTGGCTGGAAATAATCAGGTGCAAGCCTTCTGCGGCCAGACGGCGAAACAGATTGATCGTCTCGGCGCGCGCCATAGGGTCCAGTCCGTTCAAAGGCTCGTCCAGTATCAGCACCGTTGGCCCATGCGCGATTGACTGCGCCAGGCGTATGCGCTGCCTCATGCCCTTGCTGTAGCCGGCCACTTTCCTGTCAGCGGCTTCCTGTAAACCGACTCTCTCAAGCGCACGCTCCGTCAAATCTTCCGCTTCCGTGCGACTGTAACCGTGAACGCCCAGAAACGAGCCGATGAACTCGCGGCCCGTCAGGCCCGATGGAAACGAATCGAACTGCGAGCAGTATCCCAGCTTGCGGAAAAGCAGCTCGGGGCGGTTGGGCTCGATGCCCAGCACGCTAATGCGTCCGCGCGACGGGCGCAGAAGTCCCGTCATCAGATTCATCAAAGTTGTCTTGCCAGAGCCGTTCGGCCCAACGAGACTCGTAATGCCCGGCGCAATCTGTAGATTGACGCGATTGACGCCGAGAATCTCGCCGTAGAATTTCGAGACATCGTCGAAGACGATCATCTGTGATGAGGCTTCGTTCATCCGCGCACCACCTCGTAGGCACGTACCTTTCGCGTGATGAGCAGTAGACAGAGCAGCGAAAGGACAATCAGCACAGCCCAGGCCATCCAGAGCGGCGGCTCTGTCAGGCTCATATTCACGTCGCGCCCGTTAACCACCATCTGCACACGACCGAACTGCCGCGTGTAGATACCAAACAACCCGGCCCACACGGCGCGGATTACCACGCTCAAGCTTAAGAGATTGCCCCAGCGCGTGATAAAGATGGTGTTGACGATTGCGCCGAAGGCCGACGGGATAAAGAAGATGCCTAGCAGCGCGGCGCTGGCCGCCAGCCGCCACTTGACCCAGGCGGAGATGGCCTGCGAAAGCAAAGTCAGAAGAAGTATCCACACGAGACTGCCGACGAAGATCGCGCCCGCCACATAAAGATTAGCCTTGAGCCACTGAAATCCTCCCAGATAAGACTGAAACAGGAAGAGCAACAGTCCCGGCACCCATGTGATTGCCGACAACAATATGGCAACGACAGACATCTTGCCCACCACGTACTCGGCGCGCGAGAAGGGACGGCAAAGATATAGCGGCAGCGCGTTGTTCGACAGATCGCGCGAGATCAGCGGCGGGCCGACCAGCAGGTTGAGAAAGAAACCGAAGAAGCCCTGCGTCGCGAGGAAATTATAAAAGAATTGAGCGTCAATCGGGATCAGATCGCCGATGGTCATGCTCATGATCTGCTTGGCGCTATCGTTATGCGGCAGGTAGATGACAATCGCCGCGATCAACGGATAGATCAAAGAGGCGACGAAGAAGGCCAGGAAGAGCTTCGATTGAAAGACGCTCTTAAAGGCGTGGCGCGGGATAACCAGAAAGCGCGACCAGAGCGGCGTCACTTCTCCCGTGTACGGCCTGTAGGTATGCTCATAAACCGCCATTGCTGCCTTCCTCCATCGCCTTCAAGAAGATATCTTCGAGCGAATCGCGCTTGAAGTTGAGACGACGAATCTGCACCTGCCGCTCAGAGGCGATGCGGTAAAGGTCAGTTATCTCGACGCCCTCCTGCAACACCAGCTTGATACGCCGCTCGCCCGTCAGCGCATATTCGCAGCCTGTACGACTGATGGCCTCGACGAACGGGCCGCCCTCGCCGCGTATCTCCATCTCAAGAAATTTTCGATTGGCGCGGCGCTCCTCTTCCAGATTACAGTTGGCCGCGATGCGCCCTTCTTTAAGTATCAGAATCTCTTCGCAGCTCTCTTCGACATCGCGCAGCAGGTGCGAGGAAAGCAGTATATGCGCCTGGCCGCTGTCGCGTATCTCGCGTATCAGACGAATCATGCGCAGGCGCGTCGGCGGATCAAGTCCGTTGGTCGGCTCGTCCAGAATAATCAGCTTGGGCCCATGAACGATGGCCTGTGCCAGCTTCGCCAGTTGCTTCATCCCCAGCGAGTAGGTGTCCAGCGTGCGATAACGCGCTTCGCCCAGGCCGACGTAAAAGAGCGCTTCGTGCGCGCGTTCCAGAGCGGCTTCTGGCGTCAGCCCAGAAAGCTCCGCCATCATCTGGACGAAATGCACGCAGGTCATCTGCGAGATAAACGAATCGCGCTCCGGCATGTAGCCTATGAGCGTGCGAATCTGCTTGGCATCGCGCGTGATGTCCTGGCCGAAGATGTGCGCAGTGCCCGCCGCCGGACGATAAAATCCGAGCAGCGTGTGAATCAGAGTAGTCTTGCCCGCGCCGTTTGGCCCAAGCAGACCAATGGCGCGGCCGCCCAGCGTGCCGCGCAGGTCTTTGAGGATTGGACGCCCGCCTAGCTGTACGCTCAATCCCTCTAAATCGATTACCGGATTCATTAGCAGTTGATTCTCAGCCTCTGTGGGTTCAAAGGTCAAGACAAATCAGACCAAAAGGGGCAAGGGCGAATCCCCTGCCCCTCGTCGTCCTGGTTCGTCCACACTTAAGGCTTGGCTTCTTTGCCGCTCATAGCCTCCTGCATGACGTGCTGGATGGCGAAGGCGTTCGGAAGTCCCAGCAGACTGCTCGGGCTCAAACCGAACGGGCCGCCTTCTGTGTTCGAGGCGAGAACAATCCTGTCGCCCTGCGCATAGGCATAGGCGAGCGTCGGAGGCGTCGAAGCGCCTATGGACTTCAATGCCTGCTGCTGCTCTTCGGACATGCCCTTGGACTTCGCCACACGCTCGGCCAGCGGCTCGATCAAAGGCGCTAGGTCGTGATAGAAGACCGCAGAGAAGTTAGCATTACCGTCCGCCGGAAGCTGTGCCGTAAAGCGCGGCGAGCGCAGCAGCGTAATGCCGGATTCGCGATAGCGAAGACTACGATCAACCAGCGCGCGGCTCGGCGCAGCCACCAGATAGCCGTCCGCGTAAGCGTAATGAACCTCAAGCCCCAGGGTGGGAGACTTCAGCGCGTAGAAAGTGCGGCCGTTGATCTCCGCGCGCTCCCATTGCAATCCGGCCTTGCCTTCTTTCGCGGCCCACTGGTTCAACTGCTCAACCACGCGCTCGAAGCTCTGTTGCAGACGCGCCTGGTCGTAAACCTCGAAGACCATTTTCCAGGAAGGCGTCGGCAGGATTGGCCCATCGATGGCGAAGGCGAATTCGCCGCCGAGCGGCGCTGCGAAATCGTCGCGGATATTTATTCCACGCTTGGCCTCCATCTCCTTCAGATTCTGACGAAGATCGGGCTTGGCCGTCTCAAGGAATGCGAGCAGGTCATCGACGAGCGCCGTCGGCTCTTTGACGACGAAGGCGGCGGCCACGTTCGCGTCCGGCGAGATGTATTCCAGCGCGCCCATAGGCCCTGGCGCAGCCAGCCACGAAGTCATACCGCGTCGCCCCTCGTTAAAGGTCAGGCTGGCGCGACTCTGCGTTTTACCATCAGCCTGTCTTTGCTCGACGATGAAATCTTTGAGATCGAGCACGCCGAGTTTGCGGTAAGCCTCTAGGCGCGTCTGTGTGTCTTTCGACGCTTCGCCCTGGCGCACGGCACGCGCGATGATCTTTTCCAGATCGGCGGCGACGATCAGGCCCGCTCCCTCTTGATAAATCGCGGCGATGCGCGAATAAAAGGGCGTCGCGGCGAAAGAGTTTGCAGCGGGCGAAGAAATAGTGGTTTGCAGTTTTTGCAACTGCTCAAGCTTCGACGCGACGGCGAAGAAGTCCTGCTGTATCCAGATCAGAATCTCCTTCGGCTGCTTGCCGCTGTCGGTCGTGGACGGCGTTGCGGTCGCAGCGGTGCTCAGCGGATCGTCAATGATGCGTACCACAGGGCCATTCTTGGTGAGCAGATTGACGGCCTTGATCTTCTGCTCAAGATATGGACGAAAGCCCGTGGAATTTTTCAGCTCGCCGAGGACTAGAAAATTGTCCGGCTCGCCGCGCTCGTTCATCTCCGCCGAAGCGACGATCTCTGCTCCAAGGTATTCGCCGAACTCCCTGATCTGTCCGATCATCACATTGAGTCCGGGGCCGCCGTGGCCTTCCCTTTGCTCTTTATCCCACCACTCGCGCAGCGCAGGATTCTGGTTGATACGTTCCTGCATAACCTTGTGCGAGTCGCTCAAGGTCGCGCTGATATTGGGCAGCGCCGCGTAGAGCACAGTCCCTTCGGGCATCAGATTGAGGAAACGTGTGGAGAAACGAACCTCCGGGGGCGTTGCCTTCTGCTCAACCTCTTTACGCAACGATGCCAGCTCGGAAAGCAGCTTGACGTATTGTTCGGACTGCCGACTCCAACTGATCTCGTCCTTAATGGGCACAAGGCTCAGACTCGCCTGCGAGGTCGTTTGATCGCCGGGATGCAGCACGCGCTCTCCTCCGGCGTGATTGACATGAACCTCGCCCTCTACGACAGAGACGCGCGAGCCCTTCGTTCCGGCGTTGACGGAGAAGATCGTACCCGTCACGGAGACGAGCGAATCGGGCGTGGTGACATAGAGATGACGCTGGCGCTGCTTGGCCGCCTGAACGATCACGTTCCCGCGATCAAGATGGACTGTCACACCCTCGGAGTTTTCCGAGACGGAGAACTCCGAGCGCTCTTTGGTCTCGACGAGCGAGCCGTCTTCGAGCTGCACTACGGCGTAAGCATTCTTGGCCGTGCGTATCTTTTCGCCCTTCGGAATCTCTTCGCCGACACGAAGTACGCGGCTCTCAGTATCGGAAACTCTGTAGACATCGCCGTCCATCACCAGCACGGTCGCACGCGCCGAGCCGGAATTGGAGAAACGCTGGAAGAGCATCGCCGTGAGAACGAAGCCCAGCACAAGCGTCGCCGCGACCGCCCAACGCCACACTGGGTATGCAGAGCTTTTCGCGGCCTTGCCTGTCGTGGCATGAGCCGGACGGGCGGCATCGACGCGTCCCGTGCGCGCCTGCTTGAGTGCTTTGCGACACGGAATACATTCGTGCGTGTGGTCTGCGAGCAGCATGGCGCGCGCTTCGGACAACTGGCCGCGCAAGTATGCGGGGATCAGCGTCTGGAAATCGGCGCAGCCTTCGATCAACTCGGCGGGCGCAGTCTCAATCTGCTCCGTTTCAGAAAGGTGCGCGCGCTCCGCAGAGAGTCGCGACCAGACGCGATCTCTTGCGCCGCTGATGGCGGTTGCGTCGATCTCTTCGTTCTTTATTCCGGCGGTCACTCGATCAAGAATGGCGTCCTGTTCATTATTATGCTTCATGATGTTTCTCCAAATACTTGCCGATCTCTTTGCGCAAACGCGCGCGCGAGCGATGCAGCAGAACTCCTACGACCATCTGCGACGTGCCGAGCAGCTCTGCGATCTCTCTGTTATCGTAACCCTCGAAGTAGCGCAGCGCGAAAATGGAGGCGGCTTTTGGGCCAAGCTTACTGACCGCCTGACGAATCAACTGGCGCAGCTCTTTGTCCGCATGCTCGGCCTCAGGGCCCGAGGCGCGGCTCGCCAGTTGCTCTGTTTCGCTGTCCTGAAGATTGATAGAAGGATTGGTGCGCCGGCTTCTGATGACATCCAGCGATGCGTTGATCGCGGCGCGCACCAGATAGGCCGCAGGGTTAGGGGCAAGCTCGAAGCCTTCCGTGCGGCGCACCAGGCGCAGGAAGACTGTTTGCAGCACGTCTTCGGCGTCCGTCGGGCTTCCAGTGACACGGTAAGCCGTGCGAAATATCTGTTCGTGATGTGCGCGAAACAGGCTCTCCAACTCGTCCGGGGGATTGGGGAGCGGTTTCAAGTGCGCGGCGGTTGCTGGCACCAATTCGTCCTCCTTCAGACTGTCTCCACCTGTAATAACGTCGTCCAAGGGTCTTTATTAACACTCCACGGAAATATATTTTCCGGTGACCATGTCACATTGCCCGATCAGGGGGTGAGAGGCCGCGTTTCAAGGCCCATCGACAGCAAACGTTTCATCGCCATCCGCGCATAAAAGAGTTTGGGCTGAAGGAATTCTCAAGAGCCTTTTGAAGAGACAATGGTACGTCCGCACGGCTCTTTTTCCTAGCACGTCTTTGCTCATCGCCTGCTACTGCTCCGGCGCATGTCGATCACAGTCGGACGCAGACTTGAGCTTGCAAGAGCGGCCAACACATCTCTGCAATGGCCGGAAGTTTCTTTCGGCTAAACCGATATATTTATTGACGCTTACTGTAGAGGCGCATAGAATACGCGCCACTAAAGGAGGTATACTTCACATGAGCAAACTAAAAGTCCGCGTCAACAGGTCCAGGCCGGAATCAATGACCAGACAGATAACGGATCAGCTTGCAGGGTTGATTAATACGGGAATCCTGGCGGCTGGTGAGATGTTGCCGAGCGAACGCACGCTGGCGGAGTCGCTAGGGGTCGCGCGCAATGTGGTGCGCCGCAGTTACGACTACCTGGCATCAAGCGCCTTAATTGCGGGCGAGGGTCGTCGCGGCAGGCGCGTGCGCGGCGGCACTAGCGGCACTGCATCTTCACGCAAGAAGAGTGCAGCCACCTCGCGTGCCTCAGGCAAGAAGAGCAGCGCGAGCGCGAAGAAAGGAGCATCCGGCAAAGGCAGCAAGAAAGCGGCCAAGAAAACTTCCAAAGCCGGTGGCAGGAAGGGCCGATAGAATTAGAGATGCCTCGCGTCTCAACTCGATGTGAGAGCTTTGCCAAGGCTCTGACCCGATTAAACCCGATAAGCAAGTCCTCCCAAAGCTGTACAGCAAAGAGCGCCTGAGCAAACATCACAACGTTGCAGGTAGAACTCTGTCCCAAAGCGCTCCGCCCCCAAGGGCTCTCTGTCTGCCTCGCCGCCTTCGAAGGGCCGTCCAGATTCATCTGCGAGCGCTATGTCTTCGTCCCTCGCTGGACTTAGCCTCTGAAATACATTAACTTCGAGTATTCAACGCACGCGCACGTTTATTAGTCATGAAAGAAGGCCACACGCAACCTCTCGATTAAGGGCGCATTTATCCAGCCAGACACAACGGCGTATCATTTAACCCTTTTTCCGCCAGCTATACCTGAAGGAGGTTTTAGTTCACAACGCATGAGCACAGTTCCCAATAAAGTCATCTACTCGATGGTCGGCGTCGGCAAGAATTATGATAAACGCGCCGTCCTCAAAGACATCTATCTCTCATATTTTTACGGAGCAAAGATCGGCGTCATCGGCCTCAACGGCTCAGGGAAAAGCTCACTTCTTCGGATACTCGCCGGAGTCGATAAAGAGTTTACGGGGCAGACTGTTCTCTCGCCCGGCCACACGGTCGGATTTTTGGAACAGGAGCCCAACTTAGACGACACGAAGACCGTGCGCGAGATCGTCGAAGAGGGCGTGCAGGACGTAGTCGATCTGCTCAAAGAGTTCGATGCCATCAACGAGAAGTTTTCCGAGCCCATGTCCGATGACGCGATGGCTGCGCTCCTTGAGCGTCAGGGCGCTGTGCAGGAAAAGCTTGACGCGGCTGATGCATGGGAGCTGGACTCGAAACTTGAGATGGCGATGGACGCGCTGCGCTGCCCGCCTGGCGAGACGCCCGTCAAAATTTTATCCGGCGGTGAGCGCCGTCGCGTCGCCCTTTGCCGACTGCTCCTGCAAAAGCCCGACATACTTTTACTCGACGAGCCGACCAATCATCTGGACGCAGAGTCTGTCGCATGGCTTGAGCATCATCTACAGCAATATGCCGGAACGGTCATCGCCGTCACGCACGACCGCTATTTTCTGGACAACGTGGCGGGCTGGATTCTGGAGCTTGATCGCGGGCAAGGCATTCCGTGGCAGGGAAATTATTCTTCATGGCTTGAGCAAAAGCAGATACGTCTGAAGCAGGAGGAGAAGACGGAATCCGAGCGGCAGAAGACGCTCGAACGCGAGCTGGAATGGATACGCATGTCGCCCAAAGGGCGTCAGGCCAAGAGCAAGGCTCGCATCAACTCTTACGAAGCGCTGCTCTCGCAGGAGAGCGAGCGCCGCGCTGGCGATTTAGAGATTTACATCCCGCCCGGCCCGCGCTTAGGCAACGTCGTCATAGCAGCCGACGGCGTGACGAAGGCTTACGGCGATCATTTGCTGGTAGACTCTATGACCTTCTCTTTGCCGCCGGGCGGCATCGTCGGCGTCATTGGCCCAAACGGCGCGGGCAAAACGACGCTCTTCAGAATGATCACCGGACAGGAACAGCCAGACGCCGGAACAATCCGCACAGGCGAAACGGTCAAGCTGGCCTACGTGGATCAGAGCCGCGACACGCTGCGTCCTGAAAAATCTGTCTGGGAAGAGATTTCAGACGGGCAGGACACTGTGACGCTAGGGCCAAGGCAGGTCAATTCGCGTGCCTACGTCGCACGCTTCAACTTCGGCGGCGCGGATCAACAGAAAAAAGTCGGCACGCTCTCCGGCGGCGAGCGCAACCGCGTTCATCTGGCAAAGGTCTTAAAAGAGGGCGCAAACGTGCTCCTGCTCGACGAGCCGACGAACGACCTGGATGTCAATACAATGCGCGCTCTCGAAGAAGCTCTTGAAAACTTCGCCGGTTGCGCCGTCGTCATCAGCCACGACCGCTGGTTTCTTGATCGCATAGCCACGCACATCCTTGCCTTTGAAGGAGAGAGCCGCGTCGCCTGGTTCGAGGGCAACTACTCCGCATACGAAGCGGATCGCCGCGCGCGCATGGGCTCTGCCGCAGATCAACCGCACCGCATCAAATACCGCCAGTTAACGCGCAGCTGAGTTTTGTGGTACGGTTTCACTCTTTCGGTGTGACGGTTAAAGCCTGACAGGGTTGCTAATGAGCGCGGCGGCGCGAGCCGCACTTGCACACTTTTTTTACTTCTCTTAACTTTAAGGGAATTATAACGGAGATATTGATATGGCCGAGAACAATGATTTTTTAGACGACATCATCAATGACGAGCTTGAGACGAATGAATTTGAGATGTCGGAGGATGAAGAGGACGATGTTGTGCCCGTGGATGTGCGCACGGTCGTGATGACGAAAGAGGACATGATCGCCCTCTTGGGCCTGAAGACCTCGCCGCAGGGTGGACTGATCGTGCGCGTCGATCCGCGCGAGAATAATCCGGCAGCACAGACTTACGATGATCCGGCGGCGGCCCGTAAGTGGTTTAATCGCAGCCTGGCGACGAGCCGTCGTAATGGCTGGCAGGTGATTTTCGACGGCGTGCCCATCTACGGCTGAGCTAAAGCTTTCGCGAAGCCTCGCGCGATAAACCCGTAGCTCCTTTTAATCACTTTCTGTTGCAGACCGTTTGTGTGCCTCCTTAGTGCGCACAGACGGTCTGCTTTTTGTTAAAGTGCGTTCGGTAGATTATCGAAGAAGTCGAACGTGAGACGGGCCTCGCTACTCTTTTATGAAAGCATCGGATGAGAAAGACCTGATGGGTCTCAAGGCTTCATGGCGTTGGTGGCTTGGGCCTGCTTTGCTGACGTTGGTGCTGGCGCTCGTCTTACAAGACCCGTTCGCTGGCGATTGGGATGCGCTGGACTACACTGTGCTTGCCATCAAGGGTCAGCCCTCTTCGATGATTCTGGGGCGCATGCTTTTTATCTTTACGAATCATTTCCTGTGGCGCATGGCTCATGCGTTGTTTGGAGTGCAGCCCGAACATGCTTATCTGCTTTTCAAGTATGCCGTCATTCTGCAAAGCCCTCTGGCAACCCTCGCGTGGTGGACGCTCGCGCGTGAGTTGACAAATTCTGTGCGCGCGGCGACCGTCGCGGCCCTGCTTCTCGCCCTCTCGCCTTTCTACATCATCTATAGCGGGCAGGCGATGACGGAGATTCCTTCGCTGATGCTCCTGGCCGTCGCGCTCGTTCTGCATCTGCGTGGACTGCGTTCGAGAAGAACAGTGATGGTGCTGCTGGGTGCGGCCCTCTTGGGCCTCGGCGTGAATGTGCGCGAGGGCGTCGCGCTCTTTGCTCCCTGGCTAGTCTTTGCGCCGTTTGTTTGCGGATGGAAATCAGGACGGCGCGAAGCAATGATCATTTTGAGCGCTTGCGTGATCTTTCTAGTCTTCGCGTTTGGCCCATTCGTGCTCTGGTGGTGGCTGGACATAGACCATTATCGCAAGGCTTGGCATGGGTGGGTAGAGTTCACACGCATAGAGTCTGCGAATCATCCTGTCACTTTGAGCAATATGTGGCCGCTGCTTCATTTCTTTTTTATCGCCGCGCCGCTCGCTCTCATCGCTTTCCCTGTAGCAGCTTTTCAGGAATGGAAGCGGCGCGGATTTTCAGCGCTGCTCCTGCTCGCCTTGATTGGATTCTTCGCTAATCTCTCTTTGATCGTGCATTACAGCGTCGTGCTCAACGGGCGTTATCTGTTGACGGGAGCGCCCGCCATGATGCCGCTCGTCGCGGACTATTTTCTACGCGTCGAGACTGCCAGGTGGAAGAGCGCACGCCGCGCATTCCTGTTCGTCCTCGCGTGCGTGTTTGTGACCGCCACGAGCTTCTTTTTTTATTCTTGGCCTGTGGGCATAGAATATATCAGGCAGCGCACGCTGGCGAAAGATTACCGTACGCAGCTCGCGCTTGTGCCGACCGATGCGGTGATGATTTCAGGGACACAGACTGTCGCCGTCACGTACTGGCGCGGACTCGGCGCGGGGCGCTGGGACACAATCGGCAGCGGCGTGGCGTGGCCGGGCGATCAACTACAGCAGGTGATCGAAAAATATCTGAGCGAAGGTCGCCGCGTCTTTCTGGACACAAACCCGCGCTGGTGGGCCATGAACGACTGGCAACTATCAGAGCGACGCATGCTCATAGACATCGAGCCGCGCTTCCGCTTTCGTCGCATCTCCGACACCCTCTACGAGATCAGACCACCAGACGACACCACGGCCAACGACCAACCAAACTTAACGGAAAGACTGGAAAAGAGATGGTAGATGCTGGATGTCAGATGCTGGTAAATGCTCGTTCCGCTAGCATCTAGCATCTAACATCCAGTATCTGCTCTTTCATTCTTGCTTTTCCAGTGCGACGCGGGCGAGGGTGGTGAGGATTCTTGTTCCGGCACGCAGTGTTCCGGCGAGTGTGCCTGAGACTTTTGACTCGCCGCCGATGCGGCAGCGGTGATTGACCGGCAGCTCAAGAATACGCAAGCCCGCACGCGCCGCGCGCATCTGCATCTCCAGATTCCAGCCATAGGTCTCTTCATGCATGCCTAAGTGTTCCAATCGGTCGCGGCGTATCGCGCGAAACGGACACATGTCCGTGTAACGCACGCCGTAGAGCAGACGCAACAGCATGCCTGCGACGCGCCCTGCGAACAGTTGCTGAAAATTCATACTGCCCTGTTCTCGTCGCCCGCGCGTGCGCGAGCCAATGACGAAATCATGCGTATCCCTACGGATAGGCTCGACCAGTCTCTCCATCAATTCGGGACAATCGCTGCCGTCGCCGTCAAGGAAAACGATGATCTCGCAGTCCGGCGCAACGCTTTGCACGCCTGCGCGGCAGGCGCGCCCGTATCCTCTCTGCGGCTCTTGGACGACGCGCGCGCCAGCCTCTCTGGCACGCTCGGCTGTTTGGTCGTCGCTGCCGTTATCGACGACGATCACCTCGGACGCGATCTCGCGCGGAATCATCCGGACGACTTCGGCGATGCAGTCCTCTTCGTTCAGAGCAGGAATCACGACCGAGACGCGAGGTGAAACGGAGCGCGCCGTCTTATTCGATGTGGCTTTCATATAGACTCTTCGCCCGAAGGATGAAGGCCGCTCCTATGACTGCCAGCATCCATCCAGCGACGACGAAGTGTACGCCAGAGCCAAGGCAGGCAAAGGAAAGCAAACAGCGCATACAGATAGGCGTGGATGATGATCGTCTGATTCGGCTTTTCTTCAAACCACAACAGGTAAAGCATAAAGCCGCTCGCGGTCAAAGCGAACATCGGCACGAACGGCACAAACGAGAGAAACGGTACGAGCAGCGCGAAGTACCATTCATAACGCGGCGAGAGCAGCAGGATAAAGGCGGCAGCCAACACGAAGGCGCGTTTGAGAAAGCTCGCGGGCGAAGCCTCCGGTTTGAATAAAGCCCATAAGCCCAGTGCAGCGAGAATCAATCCCGCGATGATGATAAAGGAGAGCGTCGGGACATTCGCTTCTCCGAACAGACGACGCGCAAGGCTCAGAAAGAAAAAACGGCTTCCGCCACTGATTCCCTCCTCCTCCGCATAGCCTGGCAGGTATCCGAGCGCGTTGCGAAAGCCTATGCTCACATACGGCAAGTACGAGACGATGATGGTCAGCACGAACGCCACCGGCATACGCCAGCCCCAGCGTTTGTAGAGCGCTGGGAACAGCACCAACGGAAAAAGCTTGACCAGCACGGCGCATCCGAGCGCGATGCCTGTCGCCGTCTCGCTATTTCTTCTACGCGCCAGCAGCGCTATAAAGACGAAAGCGACGGCCACGGCGTCCACGTGCCCGCTGCCCGCGAACTCCCAGACTACCAAAGGATGCCAGGCGTAGATCAGGACGCGTTGCAGCGGCAAATTAAACGAGGCGAGCAATCCCATCAATGCCAGCACGGTCAGCGCCTCGAAGACGACCATCGTCGCTTTCATCCACGTCACCGTTTCGCTCACACGTGTCGTGCCGTAAAAAACTGACTGGGCCAACGGCGGATAGATGGTGCGCGCAAAATCCTTACGGTTTATCTCCTTGTAGATCACGTCATCGCGCAGGCCAGATAGCTGCTCATCCGCCGGGACATATTTGTAAGGATTAATGCCGGCGGCCTGCACACGACCGTCCCAGATATAGCGATAGATGTCGTCGGAAAGATACGGCGGCGCGTAGAGAATGCTGAGACGAAAAAAGGCCGCGAAGACTATCACCAGGATCAACGTCGAGTAAGAGGTTCGCCGAGCGCGTGTGATGGCCCATGCAGCTATAAGATAAAGCGCGGATTGGAAGAGGGCGAGCTTGATAAACCAGAATATATCAATGGAAGTTTTAGCCGCGAGCCCGCGCTTGTACATCTCTTGCAGGACAAAGCCGAGCAGCAAGAGCAGTAGATTCGTCCAGCCCAGTATCCCGCTCCTTCGCAGCGCGGCCCAAGCCCTTTTCATAACGCGGCCTCTGTGCGCAGGAAGCCTCGTCCGGGCCAGATGCGCTCGCGTCCTTCCGAATCTATCAGGCGGGCCAGGTATCGGCGCGTGTGCTCTGCCTCATAGCCTTTGAATCCGTCCCGTCGCACGTCTTCGTGGCCCGGCAAAAACAGCTCGTCGCAGAGGCGGCTCAGAGTCTCCCTGTCGTCAACGTCGTACCATGCGGGCAGCAGATTGATTTCAAGCTTCAGTTCGCCTGCGCGCTCTATGGTCTGCCGCAGCACCTGGTCAGTGCTCCATGTGATGTCTTCGAAAAGACGCGCGTGCGCATGTTTGAGGCCGATGAGGTAATAACCGCCGTCGTCGGATGGGCCCAGGACTACGCGATCACCCGGCTGGGCCAACCAGCGGACGGCGTCGATTAGAAATGCATTAGGTAGCGTCGGGCTGTCGGAGTCGATCAGGCACAGAGATTGATAACCGAGTGCCAGTAAATCTTCAGCCGCATGAAAGAGCCGCTCGCCGAAGGATTCACCGCGCTGCGCGACGAGTTTGAAGCCTCTGTGCAGCAACCCGTCGAAGGATGCCTCCGCGCCGACGGGTGTGTAGACGGCCACACCTTCGCTCGCGCCGATTGCAGTGACCTCGGCGATATTCGACGCCGTATCGCGCAGAAAACAGATGCTGAGCGCAGCGGCCTCCTCGTAAGTGAGCGGCGGGACGAGGCGCGTCTTAACTGTCCCGGCCTGTGGAGCTTTGATCATCACGGCCAGCGCGCACTGTCCGCGCCCGTCCTCGCTTGACGGCGTAGCCGGGTTTAGAACCTTGTAAGAAGTCTCCATCCCTGATTAGTCCGCTTAGTCCGCTCTTAATTGTTCCCTGCATCCGCCCTGACCTGATGCACTATGCCCTTCGCGCGTAGGATTTTTTCGGCCTCTGCGAAGTAATCGCGCACGCCTCCCTGCGAGCGAATCCAGTCCAGATAGCGTGCAATCCCGGTCTCCAAATCGACCTGCGGCTCGTAACCTGCGGCGCGTATGCGCCTGGTATCGGAGATGAGGTGTCGCATCTCGCCGGGTCGAAACTCTCCGTGCGCTTCGGGCGTGACCTCTATGCCCAGCGCCTCTGAGATCAGTTGGGCCACACGGCGAATGGTTGTCGCCTGTCCGCTGCCGACGTTGACGGGCAGACCGTCCAGCGCGTTCGTGGTGGCCGCCAGCAGGTTGGCCCGCGCGATGTCCTCGACGTAAGAAAAATCTCGCGTCTGTTCGCCGTCTTCATAGAGCACCGGCGGCATGTTGTTTAAGATGCGCGTGCAGAAGATGGCGATCACGCCCGTGTAAGGGTTAAAGATGGATTGGCGCGGGCCGTAGGTGCAGGAATAGCGAAGCGCGACCGTAGGGATGCCCGTCTGCCGTCCCCATGTTAAGACGAGTCTTTCCTGATCGACCTTGGTGATGGCATAAACGGTCTCGCCGCCGATGGGAGAATGTTCGGGCGTCGGCGCTTGCTCAGTCGCAGCGTCGCAGAGTGGGCAATGCACGCTGAAATCTCCGGCGCTCAATTGCTCGACCGGTCTGACCGTGGGAAAGACCAATCCATGTTGCGGGCAGCGCGCTGCGCCCTCGCTATAGACGGCCTGTGAAGAAGCGACGACGATCTTTTTCACGGGCAGATTCTCGTCGCGTATGATCTCCAGCATCTGTGCCGTGCCGAAGCTATTGACGGCGACGTATTTTCCGATCTCCGGCATGTAACCGCCGTAGGCCGCTTGATGAAAGACAACATCTATGTCCTCAAGGGCCGCTCTGGTGGTCGCGCGCTCGCGTATATCGCCTTCGACGAACTCTGCGTCCGCAGGTATCCATGCGGGCTTGCCCTTGCGATGAGTTTGCGGCTCAAGGTTGTCGAGGATGCGTACCTTCCAGCCTTCTTTGAGGAGCAGGTCTGCAACGTGCGAGCCGATCAGACCCGCTCCTCCGGTCACGAGCGCGCGTCTTTTTATATTCATCATGTTTCTTCCTGAAATAGAGAGCGTAATTTACAACGCCGACTCTCCCGTTGCCAAGATATTCCACCTGCCGTTTGGAGGCGAGCGGGTGAAACGAAAGTTGAGCGTTGTGAAAGTTGCGGACTCACCACAGAGGCACAGAGGACACGGAGGAAGCACAGAGGTTTGAGTGCTCTTCAAGTCTCTGTGCCTCCTCTGTGCGCTCTGTGTCTCTATGGTGAATGGCAATTTTAATCACCCTCAATTTGCAAAGCTGCTTCCTCTTGGTACTATTGATCGTGTCACGGTTCGTACGGCCCGGAGAGTGGCTCAACGCCCGCTCGTCAAATTCGGGCTCTCCCCCGAACCCTGACGCAAGACGCGCGTCTTAATACTCCCTGCTGATAACAAGATAAATCGGTTGTTCCCAAAGAGAGAACACATGTACAAGAATTTCGTCGAGATGCTGATCCGTAGCAGCGTTGATGGCATTCTCGCTTTCGACCGTGAATGCCGCTACACGGTCTGGAATCCGGCGATGGAGCAGCTCTCCGGCGTCAGCCGTGATGAAGCGATAGGCCGCTCGGCCTTCGAGGTCTTCCCTTTCCTCAGGGAGACAGGCGAAGATCAGTACTTCTACGCCGCGCTCGAAGGACGAAGCGTAATCTCCACGAACAGACCTTTCGTCGTGCCGCGCACAGGGCATCAGGGTTTCTTCGAGGGACGCTATTCGCCTCTGCATGACGAGCACGGAGAGATCGTCGGCGGCCTCGGTATTATTCGCGACATCACGGAGCGCAAAAACGCAGAGGACGAGCGCGCCCTCCTGATCGAAGAACAGGCCGCGCGCAGGGAGGCAGAGGCCGCCGAGTACAGATTCCTGGAAGAGCTGAGGGAATCGGAGAAACGTTTTCGCCAGTTGGCCGAAAACATAGACGAGCTTTTCTGGCTCACCGATCCCGTCAAGTCCGAGATGATTTACGTCAGTCCCGCTTACGAAAAAATCTGGGGACGCTCGCGCGAGAGTCTGTATGAGAATCCAGCATCCTTTATCGAGCACATTCATTCGGATGACCGCGCGCGCGTGTTGGCCGCGCTCCCGCGCAGAGCGCTCGGAACATTCAACGAGGAATACAGAATCATCCGACCTGACGGTTCTCTGCGCTGGATATGGGCGCGCGCTTTTCCGATCCGGGACGAAACGGGCGAAGTCAAACGCATCGCAGGGATCGCCGAAGATATTACCGAGCGCAAACGCATCGAGGCGGATGTTCGCGAGCAGCGCGAGGTCGTCGAGACAGTCAATCGCATCGGTCAGGTTCTCTCAGCCGAGCTTGATCTGCAAAAGCTTGTGCAGGCCGTGACAGACGCCGCGACGGAGATGATCGGCGCTCACTTCGGCTCCTTCTTCTATAACGTGCTGGACGAGCGCGGCGCATCCTACATGCTCTACACGTTGTCAGGAGTACCGCGCGAAGCCTTCGCGCATTTCCCCATGCCGCGCGCGACAGACCTCTTTGGGCCAACCTTTCGTGGTGAAACGGTCCTGCGCATAGACGATGTCAAACACGATCCGCGTTACGGAAAAAACTCGCCTTACTACGGGATGCCTCCGGGCCATCTGCCTGTGACCAGCTATCTGGCCGTGCCAGTCATCGCGCGCTCCGGCGAAGTGATCGGCGGTCTCTTCTTCGGCCACCCGGAAGCGGGCGTGTTTACGGAATATGCCGAGCGCATTGTGACGGGTCTGGCCGCGCAGGCGGCCATCGCGATGGATAATGCTCGTCTGTATGAAGCTGCGCAGCGCGAGCGTCGTCTGCTAGAAGCGAGCGAAGAGCGTTATCGCTCGCTCGCGGACGCCATGCCGCAGATCGTCTGGACGGCGCGCTCCGACGGCCATCTCGATTACTACAACCGCCGCTGGTTTGAATACACTGGCCTTACAGAAGAGGAGAGCTTTGCCGAAGAGGGATGGAAGGACGTGCTTCATCCCGAAGATGTCTTGCGCTGTCAGCAGCGCTGGTACAGGTCTGTTCAAACAGGCGAAGAGTACAAGATCGAATATCGTTTCCGGCGCGCTTCGGACGGAAGCTATCGCTGGCATCTGGGACGCGCGCTGCCTATGCGTGACGCCGATGGACAAATAGTCAAGTGGTTCGGCACGAGCACGGACATTGACGATCAGAAGCGTGCCGAAGAAGCCCTGCGCTTTATCGTCGAAGCGAGCGAGATACTTTCCGAATCGCTCGATTATGAATCCACGCTGGCGGGTGTGGCGCGACTGGCCGTGCCGCGTCTCGCAGACTGGTGCGCCGTCGATCTGCTCGAACAGGGACAGCACCTTCAACGCCTGGCGGTTGCTCATACTGATCCGGCCAAAGTTGCATTTGCGATAGAGTTGGAGCGTCGCTATCCCTTAGACATGAGCGCGCATTATGGTCTGCCGCACGTCCTGCGCACTGGCAAGCCGGAGACGGGCGCAGAGATTCCCGAAGCATTGCTGATTGACGCCGCACGCGATGAAGAACATCTACGGATTATTCAGGAGCTTGGGCTCAAGTCCTACATGATCGTGCCGCTCATCGCACGCGGTCGAACCTTGGGCGCGATCACCTTCGTGACGGCGGAATCGGGCAGGCATTACACGGAAGCAGACCTCTCGTTTGCCGAAGACCTGGCGCGTCGCGCCGCACTGGCCATCGATAACGCGCGGCTCTATCGCGAAGCGCAGGAGGCCAACCGCACCAAAGATGAATTTCTAGCGACCGTCTCGCACGAGCTGCGCACGCCTCTGACGGCAGTTTTGGGCTGGGCGCGTATCCTTCGCTCGGGCGGTCTGGATGATGCGACTGCGCGGCGCGCGCTTGAGACCATAGAGCGTAACGCGCACTCGCAGGCACAGCTTGTCGAAGACCTCCTGGATGTCTCGCGCATTATTACAGGTAAGCTGCGCCTGGATGTTCGCGCGGTCGATGTGGTGTCCGTCATAGAGCTGGCGATTGAAGCGATTCGGCCCGCCGCAGAGGCCAAGGCGATTCATCTTCAGGTTGTGCTCGATCCGCTGGCCGGGCCAATCTCCGGCGACCCTGATCGATTACAACAGGTCTGCTGGAATCTGCTGGCCAACGCCGTCAAGTTTACTCCCAGAGAAGGGCACGTGCAGGTGCGACTCGAACGCGTCGATTCGCACGTCGAGATTACAGTCAGCGATTCGGGACTCGGCATCAAGCCAGAGTTCTTGCCATATGTGTTCGAGCGCTTTCGTCAGGCGGACGGGACGACGACCAGAGAGTATGGCGGCCTGGGTCTTGGTTTGGCGATTGTGCGCCATCTGGTCGAGCTGCACGGCGGGCGTGTGCGCGCCAGCAGCGCGGGCGAAAATCTAGGCTCGACTTTTACGGTCGAGCTGCCGCTGATGGCCGCTCAGGTCGAAACAGATACTCAGCCACGCGGCGTGCATCCGACGGCTGAAACTTTCACGGCGCTTGAGACTCCGCCGATGCTGGAAGGCGTGCGTGTGCTGGTGGTGGACGACGAGGCGGACGCGCGCGAGCTGATCTCGACCATACTGGAACAGCGCGGCGCGCGCGTGACGACCGTCACGTCCGCCGTCGAGGCGCTTCAGTCCGTACAGAGCTTTCGGCCGGATGTCATCATCAGCGATATTGAGATGCCAGCAGAGGACGGCTATACGTTGATCAAAAAGATACGCGAGCTTGATCCGAAGGAGGGCGGCCGCACGCCAGCCGCTGCGCTCACGGCCTACGCCAGAACGGAGGATCGGCTGCGCGCCCTGATGGCAGGCTTTCAAATTCATCTGCCAAAGCCCGTCGAGCCTGCGGAGCTGATCGCCGTCGTCGCCAACCTCGCAGAGCGCACGGGCCAAGCAGCCTCTTGAACAGAGACCGTCAAATCAAACGGCGATCAATAAACTTTACCGTAAACTTTATCGCAGTCCCTCTCGCTCCTATGCAACGGAATCTCTCTCAAAGAATCTTTCTCGCAGCCGTCTGCTTTCTGCTCGGATTTCCCACCCACTTGATGAAACAATAATTTCACGCCTCTCGTATGAACGCAGACCAAGTTATCTCCGGCGAGGATTGCTGGCCGCCTTATGAGCAAATTTCAATTGAGTGTATGTAAAGTGGCTATTCACCACAGAGACACAGAGAGCACAGAGGAGGCACAGAGAGTTGAACAGCATTCAATCCTCCGTTCTCCCTCCGTGTCCTTTGTGCCTCTGTGGTGAGTCCCGACGATCCTTACCTTCAATTGAAATCTGTCCAGCTTGTTACCAAAAAGTGGCGGACTCTCTTTGCGTCCGTTTTGATAGAGGAATCAACCGATGACCATTAACAGAAGAAACTTCATCAAGCTTTCAGCCGTTGCCGGCGGGGCGCTCAATCTTGGGCTCTTTCCCGGCGCGGCTCTTTTCGCGCAGGAGACGCAGGAGAGACGCGACGCGCCCGTCGAACGAGCCGCCAAGCCGATGCGTATTCTCATTCTCGGCGGCACAGGGTTTACTGGCCCGCACCAGGTTCGTTACGCGCTCGCGCGTGGGCACAAAGTGACTGTCTTTAATCGCGGCAAGACGCATCCGGGCGAGCTGCCAAAAGAGGTCGAGCAACTCATCGGCGACCGCAACGGGAAACTCGACGCGCTCAAAGGAAGAAAGTGGGATGTCGCCATCGATAACCCTACGACGCTTCCCGTCTGGGTGCGCGACGCCGCGCAGATTCTTAAAGGCAACGTTGATCGCTACGTATTTATCTCGACCATCTCCGTCTATAACGATAATAGCAAACCTGACAAGGACGAGACGGGCTCGCTCTGGAAGTACGAGGGCGCGGATGCGATGAAAGAGACGCAGGAGACTTTGCGCGCCTCTAACTTCCGCCTTTACGGCCCGCTCAAGGCGCTCTCCGAACAGGAAGCTGAGAAGTGGTTTCCGGGTAAAACCTTAGTCATTCGTCCGGGCTTGATCGTTGGCCCGGGCGACCCGACGGATCGTTTTACTTACTGGCCCGTACGCATTGATCGCGGTGGAGAAGTGCTTGCGCCCGGCAATCCGACAGACCCCGTGCAGTTCATAGACGGGCGCGATCTGGCCGAATGGACTATACGCATGGTCGAGCAGGGCACGACGGGCATCTACAACGCGACGGGCCCACGCTCCTTGCTCACCATTGCAGAGCTGCTTTACGGCATCAAAGCCGTGACGACTTCGGACGTGAAGTTCACATGGGTCGACGCGGACTTTCTGGAAGCGCAGAAGGTCAGTCCCTGGGGAGACATGCCCGTCTGGATTCCGCCGCGTGGCGAAGAGCTTGGGTTTGCGCGCATCAACATCAGACGCGCCGTGGAAAAAGGTCTGACCTTTCGCCCGCTGGCCGATACAGCGCGCGACACGCTCGCTTGGTACAAGACTCTCCCGGCCGAGCGCCGTGCCAAGATGGGAGCAGGACTCGCCCCGCAACGTGAAACAGAAGTCCTTGCCGCATGGCGCGCGCGCAAAACTCAGACGAGTTAAAAGGTAGATTCGAACAGGGATGGACAGAGATTGTCAGGATATAAAAATTTCAGGCTGATAGTGTTGAGCTTTTAATCTCGAATCTGAAATTTGAAATCTCAAATCAAGCTTTCTAAGCTTTGCTTTTATCCTGACAATCTCTGTCCATCCCTGTTAATTTTCTTTCTTGGCGTTCTGCCGGTTGCGACTTTTTTTAGCACTGCTTTTATTGATTGACCTCTTTGATAGGATGAGTTTTTTTGAGTACCGAAGAAAAGGATAACAAGCAGGGTCAGTCGGAGAGGGGCGCGCTCTGGCGAGTATTACGAAAGGCCGTCGATGTCAGGGCCGACGAGATGCGCGCGCTCGTGCTCTCTTTCGTCTATTATTTCTTCGTTCTTTCCAGCTACTACATCATTCGACCGATTCGCGACGACATGGGCGTGGCGGGCGGCGTCGAAAACTTGCCCTGGATGTTTACGGGCACGCTCATCGCGATGCTCATCGCCAACGCTCTCTTCGCGGCGCTGGTCGCAAAGTTCTCTCGCCGCCGTTTCATTCCCATAGCCTACCGCTTCTTTATACTTAACCTCCTCATCTTTTTTGTCCTGCTGATCGTTATCAGCAGAGACCATCAAATCTGGGTCGGGCGCTCCTTTTATATCTGGACGAGCGTCTTTAATCTGTTCGTCGTCTCAGTCTTCTGGGCCTTTATGGCCGACATCTTCAGCACGGATCAGGGAAAGCGGCTGTTCGGATTTATCAGCGTCGGTGGAACGCTCGGCGGAATCGTCGGCGCAGCCTTGACGGCGCTTCTGGTTCAGCGAATCGGAGCCGTCACCCTGCTCTTATTCTCCGCCATCCTTTTGGAGCTGAGCGCGCAGTGTGTCAGATTTTTTCCGAGCGCCTTTGAAGGCTCGCGCGATTCCGAGAGAGAGAAGCGCAAGGCCGCTGCCGAGGAAGCGCCTATCGGCGGCGGCATCTGGTCAGGCGTGATACACGATCTGCGCTCGCCTTATCTGCTGGGCATCTGCGCGTACATGCTGCTTTATGCGATTACTTCGACGCTCCTCTATTTTCAACAGGCGAACATCGCCGCACAGGCTTTCACTGATCGCGGAGCGCGCACAGCTTTTTTCGCGCAGATAGACTTGCTGGTTAATGTGCTGACGATTTTCGTGCAGGCATTTCTGACCGGCAGACTTTTGAAGTGGCTCGGCGTCGGTATCACGCTCGCGATACTTCCGGCCTTGAGCGTCATAGGCTTTACAGGCATGGGATTTGTGCCGACGCTCTCGCTGCTAGTAATCTTTTTAGTGCTCAGGCGCGCAGGAAACTTCGCCATCGCCAGACCCGCGCGCGAAGTCCTCTTTACGGTCGTGAGCCGCGAAGACAAATACAAGGCCAAGAGTTTTATAGATACCTTTATCTATCGTGCGGGCGATCAGATCGGCGCGTGGTCGACGCCTGCCCTGGGTTGGCTAGGCCTTGGCATGGCTGGCGTTTCTTTTGTCGCTGCCCCGCTCGCCGCCGTCTGGCTTCTGATCAGTCTCTGGCTCGGCAGAAAGCAGGTCTTACTGACACGCAGGCATCAGCCTGAAACGACGCCGACACCGACCACATCATTAGCGGCGGCGGAGTTGGCCGAAGGTAGTTGAGAGAGTAAAGCGATTTCCAATCGAGTCAATAAGAAGAGGCGCTCACCACAGAGACACAGAGGACACGGAGGAAGCACGGAGGTTTGAATCTATTCAACTCTCTGTGCTTCCTCTGTGCGCTCTGTGCCTCTGTGGTGAATCTCAACTTCCCTGCCACTCGATTTAAAAGCGCGGGATGAATCCCTATCGTTTCGACGTGCTTGCCCCTGCCGCTTCCGTGAGCGCGACTTCTGCGAGCGCAGCTTCGGCGGTCGAGTCGCGCATCCAGCGTTGCAGCTTCTCCATGTCCTTTGCCACCGTGCGCGAAGCGGCAAAGAGCACCAGAGCCAATAGCAGTCCGAGCACGGGGATGATGTACATCGCCGTATGCAGCCCCTCTGCGCGAAACGGCTCCAAAGCCTGCTGCGTCAAATTCGTCACGCCCGCAGCGTCAGCCGCGCGCTTGGTAAAGATGTCGCTCACCAAGCCTGTGCCGTATGGCCCGAGCGATGCGCCGAGCACATACATGGCGAAGAAATAGAGCGCCATCGCCGTACCGCGCAGGCTCGGCTCGATCACGTCCTGAATCGTCGAATACACCGTCGAGTAATAGGCATACATCAGCGCGCATCCCAGCCCCATCAGAATCATAAATCCCAGTCGATCACCGCCCGCTCTTCCCAGCGCGAGAAACAGAAACGGCACTGAGCAAAGGATCGCCAGCGCGCCGACGAGCAAGCGACCGTTCGCGCGCCGCTTCATAATCGCGTCACCCAAGATGCCGCCGACGATCAGCCCTGGCGCGCCGGACACTCCGTACACGACCATCGAGACGAAGTTCGCCGTGCGAATGTCCGCCCCGTGATAACGCATCAGGTACGGTGTGAGAAAAGAGCCTATGGCGTACATGTTGAAGTTGTGCAGCGCGCCCGAAATAATAAGCCAGCGCATCGTCGGCGAGGCGAGCACCAATCTATATGGCGAGCCTTCTCGCTGACGCGTGCCAACATTGTGCGCCTCGCTCGCGCCGCGCCTTGGCTCTCTCACGAAAAGCACAGCGATGGCACAGAGCAGTCCCGGAATTCCTGCGACATAAAACGCCGGTCGCCAGCCGTGCGAGCGCGCAATCGTTCCGCTCACGGCAAAACTGAGCGCGATGCCGACCGGAAGTCCCAGCATAAATATGGAGAGCGCCTTTGCTCTGCGGTTAGCCGGATAAAGGTCGCCGATCAGAGACGTGGCCGCCGGCGCGCAGGATGCTTCGCCGACGCCCACACCCAGACGCAGAACAAAGAGTTGCCAGAAGGAGCGCGCCATCCCGGAAGCGACCGTCGTCAGACTCCAGACGAACACGCCCGCAGACAGAATCCACTTGCGTCCCATTCTGTCCGTCAATCGCCCCAAGGGCACGCCGACGAAAGCATAAAGGAGCGTAAAGGCCGTGCCCAGAGCGCCGAGCGCCCCGTCGCTCAGCTCCCACTCTTTACGAACAGCCTCTCCGACCGCGCCGAGCACCTGCCTGTCGAAAAAATTCATCGTGTTGATGGCGAACAAAACCCACAACGCGAACCACGCACTCTTGCGCTCTTGATTCATCAGGCAAAGCCTCTCTCTTTTGAGCTGTTTTGATAAAGGATTTAGGGCAACGAGCGCGCCGAATAACCCGCACACGAAATGCTTGACGTTTCTCGCGTTCTGATGTTACTTTACCGACCGTTCGGTAGCCATCATACCCCACTAGCGGGCTTTGTCAATTTCCTTTTATTCAGAAGAAATAAATTAGACCCTGGAACTTGCCGGTCAGTACTTTATTGGAGCATCAAGCGTTAGAGAAGCTGCATGTGCTGAAGGTCTGGATGTTAGCCATCATGATCCCGCCGCTCTGGAAGGAGATGAAATGAGAAGCCTAATCCGAATATTTTTGTTGTTCGCACTGGTCTGTGTGGCCGCAGTCGTGCCCGTTTTCTGTCAAGCGTCCGGCTCGACCGCAGAGCTGCGCGGACAGGTCACGGACTCTAACGGCGCTGTCGTTCCCGGCGCGACCGTGACTATCACAGACGTAGGCAAAGGGACGAGCCGTACGGCCACAACGGATGACGACGGCATGTACATCTTTCTAGCCGTGCCGCCCTCCGATTACCAGCTCAAGGTCGAAGCGGCCTCGCGTAACTTTGCGGCCAGCTCGACGAACATCACCTTGACTGTCGGTCAACAGGCGAACATCCCCGTGCAACTGACGGCGGCGGGCGTAGCGGAAACCGTCAACGTCGTGGCGGGTACGGAAGTCGTAGAGACGGATCGCACGTCCCAATCCTCTGTGATCGACGAGCGGCAGATCACCAACCTGCCGATCAGTCGTCGTAACTATCTGGATTATGCGCTGCTCACGCCGGGCGTCACGGACTCCGACAACATCGCCGACTCATCGGACTTCCGTGTGGCACAGACGCCGCAATCGGGTCTCTCGTTTGGCGGTAACAACGGGCGCGGCAACTACGTCGCCGTCGACGGTGTTGAGACGCAGGGCGCTTCCGGCGGCGTGGTTCAAGTGGTGAGCCAGGAAGCCGTGCAGGAATTTCAGGTGCTGCGCAACAGCTACAACCCTGAGTTCGGCACAGCATCCGGCGGCGTCATCAACACTATCTCCAAGTCCGGCTCGAATCGCATCAGCGGCAGTCTCTTCGGACTCTTTCGTCATCAGAAATTCGATGCGCGCAATCCTTTTGACTTTGCGCCCAACGGCAAATCGCCCTTTAGTCGCCAGCAGTACGGCGGCTCTATAGGCTTTCCCATCAAGAAGGACAAAACTTTCGGATTCGTCGCCGTCGAGCGTTTTCATCAGAAAGAGACCGCATTCGTCAATCTTCTAAACGATCCTTCTATCTTCCAGATTACTTCGTCACAAAACGCGCTCTTTAGTTTCCTGCAAACCGCGCCGGGCGTGCCAGCGCCTTTTGTCGCGGGCGCTGCCGGTTTGCGCGCCGCGTTGACCACGACGGCTGCCGCTTATCCGCGCACCATAGACCTCTTTACCAGAGAGAGCGGCCAGTTCCCCTTCGACTCGAACCAGACAACATTTTCCGCGCGCATAGATCACGCCTTCAGCGAGCGTGATAACGGCTACGTGCGCTTTAGCCTCAACGATCAGGTCTTTGAGAATCAGGCTGCGGGCGCGCTCACGGCCGTCTCTCGCGGGCGCAAGATCGACGGCTTCAACGGGAGCATGCTGCTCTCGGAGGTTCACCAGTTCAACCCGAACATGGTCAACGAATTGAAGCTTCAGTTCAGCTACATTCGCCAGGGCGTCTTTCCGAACGACCCCAACGGGCCTGAATTTAACATAGAGGGTTTCGGCAACTTTGGCCGCGACATCTTCCTGCCGTCGGAAACGATTGAGCGTCACTACGATTTCGTCGACAACGTGACGCGCATTTCCGGCAATCACACTTTCAAGTTCGGCGGTAATCTGTTCGCTTGGAAGATCGGCACGAACAGCGAAACGTTTGTCGGCGGGCGCTTCAACTTTACGCCGCAGATTCCGCTCTCAAGTATCATCGGTCTTAACCCTGCGCTGGGCCCGGCGTTTCTCACAGGTCTGACGACCTTCTTGACGGCTGCCAATCCGAGCCTGCTGCCCGCGCTCGCGACACCGATCAATCCTTTGCAAGCCTTCAATCTGAGATTGCCGACCGTTTATCAACAGGGCTTCGGCGACCCGGCGGCGAGTTCGTGGACGGTGCGCACGGGCGTCTATTTTCAGGATACCTGGAAGATGCGCCAGAACTTTACGCTCAACTACGGGCTGCGTTATTCGATAAACAACGAGCCTTACAACATTCGCACCGACAAGAATGATCTGCAACCGCGAATTGGTTTCTCCTGGGACCCCTGGAAGGATGGCAAGACTGTGATTCGCGGCGGCGCTGGCATCTTCGCAGGGACGGTCAACAACGCTGTCGCCAACGTGACTTCGGAACTGGCGGGCTTCGGCGACCCGACGGAGATCAATATCGTGTTGGCGACGGCCACCTCTAATGCCCTGGGCCTGCCCAGCTCGTTCGCCGTCTATCAGACTTTGCAGGCGCTGACCAATAACTTTTCGCGTCCCATTACACAGGCGGATGTGTTCGCCGTCGCGCCTCCGACCACAGGCATCTTCCCTGGCTTCACTTCGACTCGCATCATACCCAGAGCAGGCGGGCCGCTCGAAGTGCGTTTCCGCGCCGACCCTGGCTACAAAACGCCAGAGTCCTATCAGGCCAGCTTCGGCATTCAACGCGATCTGGGACACGGCTTCTCATTCGAGGCAGACTATCTGTTCGTGCGCGGCATCTACCTGACGCGCAATCGCGACATCAATCCGTTCAAGATCACTGGGCCGCCCAACGCCCTTAATCCGGGCGGTGGGCCAACCTTTATTCGTCTGACTCTGACGCCCGGACTCAGCAGCGACTTTGCAGTGCCGCGTATCCTGCAAGACAACATCTACGAATCGAGCGCCAGTTCCTTCTATCACGGCGCGACGTTTTCAATCCAGCGCAGGTTCGCCAACAACTTCAGCATCAACGCGCACTACACCTTCTCTAAATCGATTGATGAAGTGACGGACTTTAACAGCGACTTCTCCGCACAGAATCCTTTGAACGTGCGTCTGGATCGCGCGCTCTCTGCTTTTGACCAGCGCCATCGCGCGGTCTTCAGCGGCACATTCCAGAGCCCCTGGCGTCACATAGTTTTACGTGACTTCCTGTTCTCGCCGATCTTTATCGCGGGTTCGGGCCGTCCCTTCAATCTGCTGCTGGGCTTCGATTCCAACGGCGACAGTCGCACGCAGACGGATCGTCCCGGCACTGTCGGACGCAACACTGGCTTGGGCGCGCCCTTCTACAGCTTTGACGCGCGCTTGGCCCGCCGTATCAAGTTCGGCGAGACTAAGTTTTTGGAGCTGACGCTGGAAGGATTCAATCTCTTCAACCACACGAACTTTCAAGGCGTCAACAACATCGTCGGCACATTGCCGCTGGCCGAGCGCAATCGGCTCGAAACTTTCACAGTCCGAGGTGACAGCACCAAAGCCCCGACGCAACCGCTCGGTTTCACTTCGGCTTCAAACTCGCGCCAACTGCAATTCGGTATCCGGTTCAATTTCTAAGCGACCGGACACAGTCTGAAAACTGGGGAGGGAGAGCCATGCGTAAAAGCCTCTGGCTCTCCCTCTTTTTGAGCAGCCCGCCGCGCTAAGAAAGAAATTAACAGGGATGGACAGAGATTGTCAGGATAAAAACAGGCAGAAAGCATTCATGCTTTAAAGCTGAAATTAAAAATCTAAACTCACTTAGCTAAGCTTTGCTTTTATCCTGCTTATCCTGTCTATCCTGTTTGAATCCGCTTCCGATTTTGTGAGGCACATTCAAAGACAGCTATGCCCGCTCCGTTTATAGAATTCAAGAGACGACTTCGCTGGGCCGACGCTGATGCGGCGGGTCGCCTCCACTTCCCGCGCATCTTCGAGATCGTCGAAGAGGCCGAGAGCGAACTCCTTCGCGGAATCGAATGGCCGATGGACGTGCGGCGCAGGAATTATGATTTTCCGCGCGTCCATCTCGAATGCCAGTTCCACCGCATACTTGCGCTCGACGCGCCGTTCCGGCTGCGGTTCACGGTCGGTAAGCTCGGACGCACTTCGATTCGCTACGACTACACGGTTTTCGATGCCGACGAAGAGTTGGCGATAGAGGGCACGATGACCGTCGTCGTCTTGCAGGACGGCAAGCCGACGGAGATTCCAACGCCCTTACGCGCAGCTCTCGGCGGTGAAGCATCCGGCACAGGATGAAAAGTCTCAATACTAAAAGCTGTTTTAAAAGTCACGTAGGGACGGGCATGTTTATAGCCCATGCTTACTTCTTCATCAGAAGCTCCGTCAGGAGCGGCATGTTAATATGTCGCTCCTGACGGAGCTTTTAAGGTTATATCCTGTTGAGCTATAAACATCCCGGCTCCTACGGAGCGAGGAGAAAATGATGTCGCAGCCAGTGGCTGCTGACCGGCAGCCCACGGAAGTTTTCAATCAACCGCCGCCGCTCGAAGACTACAACATGTTTGAGCAGGACGCGCCGCTCCGTGAGGCGCTGCGGCGTGAGGGCGGCGATTGGGCAGAAGAGCAGTTGAGCCGATTCGGCGCGCTGATGGGAAGCGGCGAGACTCTGCGTTTGGGCGAGCTGGCGAACTGCCATCCACCCACCTTGCGCACGCACGACCGCTTTGGCAACCGTATTGACGAGGTGGACTTTCATCCTGCCTGGCACGAGTTGATGCGAATCGGCGTCGCCAACCAGCACCACTCGCTGCCTTGGACGAACACGCGCGCGGGCGCTCACGTCGCGCGGGCCGCGCTCAACATGCTGCGCCACCAAGTGGACGAGGGCGCGAGTTGCCCGCTGACGATGACCTTCGCGGTCGTCCCATCGTTGCGTCTTCAACCAGAACTGGCCGAGGAGTGGCTGCCGCGCGTTCTCTCTGACGAGTACGACCCGCGCGTGCTTCCGGCACAGGAGAAATGCGGCGTCCTCTTCGGGATGGCGCTGACGGAAAGACAGGGCGGCTCTGACGTGCAGGCCAACACGACGCGCGCCGTACCTGTTAATAAAAGCGGCGCTGGTGAAGAGTATGAGCTTAACGGGCACAAGTGGTTCTGCTCTGCTCCCATGTGCGATGCTTTTTTAACTCTCGCGCAAGCCCCTAAAGGGCTATCCTGTTTCCTGCTCCCACGCCTTCTTCCCGATGGCAAGCGCAACGGCTTTCACCTCGAAAGATTAAAAGATAAGCTGGGCAATCGTTCCAACGCTTCGAGCGAAGTAGAGTTTCGCGCCGCGCGTGCGCGTATGCTTGGCGAAGAGGGGCGCGGTGTGCCGACGATCATAGAGATGGTCAGGCACACACGACTGGACTGCGCCTTCGGTTCGGCGGCCACGATGCGTCGCGCGCTGGCAGAGGCCACGCATCACGCTGCGCACCGGCGCGCCTTCGGCAAGAGATTGTTGGAACAGCCCTTGATGCGAAACGTGCTGGCCGATCTGTGCATTGAAGTCGAGGCGGCGACTGCGCTTGCACTGCGGCTCGCGCGTGGTTTCGACGAATCGCCGCATGACGAAGGACAGCGACTCCTTACGCGTCTCGCCACGGCAGTTGGCAAATACTGGATCACGAAACGCGCCGTCGCGGTCGTGGCAGAGGCGCTCGAATGCCTCGGCGGTAACGGTTACGTCGAAGAGTCGCCGCTCCCGCGACTCTACCGCGATGCGCCGCTCAATTCGATCTGGGAAGGCTCTGGCAATGTGCAGTGCCTTGAAATGCTGCGCGCTATAAAAAAGGATGCGGGTACTCTGGAGATGACGCTTCAGGAGATACGCGCGGCGCGCGGCGCTAATCGTCACTTCGATGACTTCACAGAAAAACTTGAGCGCGAAATGCTGGACACAGACCAACTCGAAGTGCGAGCGCGACGCATGGCAGAGTTTCTGGCGTTGGCCCTTCAGGGCTCGCTTCTGGTCAGGCACGCTCCCGCCGAAGTATCGGATGCTTTCTGCGCTTCGCGTCTGGCGCGTGATGCAGGCCAGGTCTTCGGGACGCTGCCTCCGAACACGAATTTTGACCGCATCATCGAACGTTCAAGACCGAAGATTTAAATACGACTTTTGATTCCCCTTTATCACGGAGAAAGATTATGAAGAGCGTAAAATTTTCTGAGTTCGGCAATCCGGCGCACGTGCTGCGTGTGGAAGATGTGCCACAGCCCGAGCCCGGCGCGAATCAGGTTTTAGTAAGGCTTCGGGCGCGCTCCATCAATCCTTCTGATCTTCTCACGGTGCGCGGCCTCTACGGAGCGCTGCCCAAATTGCCCGCGACGCCCGGTCTCGAAGGCATGGGAGAAGTAGCGGCTATCGGCGACGGCGTGACACATCTTCGCCCGGGTCAACGCGTCATACCGCTCGGCGTGCAGGGCACATGGCAGGAATATATTCTGGCCCCGAGCGCACAATTGATTCCCATCCCCGACAGCATCAGCGATCAGACGGCGGCGCAGTTCGTCGTCAATCCCCTGACCGCATGGATTATGACCATCGAAGAGCTAAAGGTTCAGCCCGGCGAATGGCTGCTGCAAACGGCGGCGGGCTCGACACTCGGGCGTGTCGTGCTTCAGATCGCGCGCCAGCGCGGATTCAAAACGATCAACGTAGTGAGAAGGCGCGAGCAGGTGGAAGAATTAAAAGCGCTCGGCGCGGACGAAGTGATCTGCACCGCCGACGAAGACATCGCCGAACGAGCCAAAGAGATCACAGGCAAAGCCGGGCTGACCAAGGCCATCGATGCAGTCGGAGGCCAGACCGGCGCGGACGTGATGCGCGCGCTTGGGCGCGGCGGCGTGCTGCTCGTCTACGGACTGCTCTCTATGCAGCCGATGCCGATTGACGGCGGGCGCATGATCTTTACCACGACCACACTCAAGGGCTTCTGGCTGACGGAATGGCTGCGCTCGGCCCCGCCCGAACGCCAGCAGGCTGTGACATCCGAGATGCTGCGCGCGATGGCGACCAACGAAATAGTCCCACCCGTCGAAGCCCAGTACCCACTAACGGACGTGCTCGCCGCCGTCGAGCACGCGGAGCGACCGGGACGCAGCGGCAAGGTGCTGCTCGTCGGTTAAAGGGAGATACTAACTACCACTTTAGTATTCCGCGCGCGCCTTCGCCGATTGCCAGCGCATCGAGCGCGTCGTTGACGGCTTCGAGGCGATAGCTGCGTGTAGCCAGTTCCGTCAGCTTTAACTTGCCCTCCTGATAAAGCGCCAGAAGGCGCGGCACATCTCTGGACGCCTGCCCAGAGCCGTAGACTGAACCGATCAAATGCTTCTCCTGCATGACGAATGGGAAGAGCGGAATCTGTGCGAGCGTGTCCGTGCGGGACAAGCCCGTGACGACGATTGTGCCGCCTTTGCGCGCGAACTTGAGCGCCTGTGTGAGCGTCGCCGGCGCGCCGACCGTATCGAAGACGTAATCCGCGCCGCGCCCGTCCGTCCATTCACGCACCTGCTCAAAGATAGTTTCCGCAGACGCTTCGACTGTGTGAGTCGCGCCGAACTCGCGTGCGAGTTCAAGCGGAAGACTGCGCATATCGACCGCGATGATCGTTTCGCACCCACTGATCTTTGCTCCCTGCAAGACGTTCAGGCCGACGCCGCCTGCGCCTATGACCAGGACTCGCGCGCCCGCTTCCACTCGCGCCGCATTGACCACAGCGCCGAACCCTGTGATGACTGCGCAACCCAAAGTCGCCAGCGCCGCGAACGGCACATCTGCGGGAACAGGAATCGCGCCTTCGGCTGCGACGACCGCGAAATCCGCGAAACAGGCCGTGCCGTTGAAATGGCCCACGTCCTGCTCGCGCGCGCGGAGTCGCGTGCCGCCTGCGGGCAGCTTGTTACGGTAGGTCGTCTTCTCCAAACGGTCGCAGAGAACGGGGCGACCTTCCAAACAGAGCGGACAATGACCACAAGGTGGAGCCCAGCAGAAGATTATGTGATCGCCCGCGCGCACGCTGCTTACGCCGTGGCCTACTTCGCGCACGATGCCTGCGCCCTCGTGCCCCAGCGCCAGGGGCGTGCGCGCAGGCCAGTCGCCGCGCGCCGGATGCAGATCGCTCTGACAGACCCCTGCGGCCTTTACTTCGACCAGCACTTCGCCTGCGCGCGGCGCTTCCAGCTCGGCCTCTTCCACAGAGAGCGGCTTTCCCTGCTCCCACAAAATCGCGGCGTTTGTTTTCATCTAAAGTTATCCATAGAGATTTTATTTCGTCATGCTTTTTCAATCAGCGTTGTGCCGATGCGCGCCAGCCACTTGACGCGCTCGTCCAGATGAGCGAAGCGCGGATCATCAGTCTGCCCGCGCGCATAACGATAGAAAATCTGTTGCAGCACGACGGCCAGCTTGAAGACGGCAAACACTTCGTAGAAAGCTGTATTCGTCAGATCGAATCCTGTTCGCTTGCCATAGCGGTCTAAAATCCCTGCGCGCGTCAACCAACCCTCGCGGTGCGTGACAGTGCCAACGGCATCCTGATGTGAAGCGGTCGCGGTATGCACGCAGTAACAGAGAAAGATTCCCAAGTCCACGAGCGGGTCGCCGACAGTCGCCATCTCCCAATCGAACACGCCGACGATGCGCCCCACATCGCTCGCATCGAGCATCACGTTATCCAGTTTGAAATCGCCGTGAACCAGCGTCGGTCTTTGCGGGTCAAGGGGCAGACGCTCGATCAACCAGGCGGCGAGCGTGTCCATCAACGGCAGCTCCGTGGTCTGCGATCCCTTCCAGCGCTCGCTCCAACCACGCACCTGCCGCAGGACAAATCCTTCCGGCTTGCCGAGCAACGTGAGTCCGTGCGCTTCAATGTCAACCGCATGCAAGTCCGCGAGCGCATCGACCAGAGCGGTGCTCGCACGGCGGCGCTCATCAGGTTTGTCGGCCAACTGCGGAGGCTCTTCCGTGCGCACCACCAGGCCGTGCCGCCGCTCCATCACGTAAAAGGTAGAGCCTGTGATACTCGTATCTTCGCAGAGCAGGAATGGTCTGGGCGCAAGCGTGTAGACCGGATGAATCCTTTCTAGAATGCGATACTCGCGCGCCATGTCGTGCGCCTTCGGCGGCACAGGCCCAAACGGCGGCCGACGCATGACGAACTCTTGAGTCCCGAAGCGCAGAAGGTATGTCAGGTTGGAATGGCCGCCGGGGAACTGCTCAACCGTCAAGGGGGCGCTGGCGTCGAAGCTATCGCCCAACACACCCGCCAGCTTTTCGCGCACGTAACCGGAGAGTGCATCCCAATCAAGCTGCTCGCTCGCGCGCACTGGCCTAGTATCGGTTGAATCAATCACTTCATCTGACATGAGAGGAACTTTTTTAATTAACTGTAAGGCAGGTTAAAAACTCACCACGGAGGCACAGAGCGCACAGAGGCGGCACAGAGATTTTAAATATTTCTCTGTGTGATCTCCGTGTCCTCTGTGTCTCTGTGGTGAACTACAATCTCCATCACACTCAACCTTGATTCGCTCTAAGAACGAAAAATGATACACGTCGTAGTGGCGTGCGCGTAGAGCTTTCCGCCGGCGTCTATGACTTTGCCTTCGGCTGTGGCTGTGCGACCGCCGACGTGTATGACACGCGCTTCGCAACGCACCTCGCCCGTCTCGGCCGTCATGGGGCGGACGTAGTTGACCTTGATCTCAAGCGTCGTGTAGCCAGCGCCCGCAGGCAGCGTCGAATGGATGGCGCAGCCCATCGCCGAATCGAGCAGCGTCGCGGCCAGCCCTCCATGCACGACGCCGATAGGATTGTAGTGATACTCCGCTGGCTCAGAAGTGAAGACAGCATGGCCTTCGCCTAGTTCCGTCAGGCCAAAATTCATCAGCGCGCTGATCGGAGGGCGCGGCAACTCTCCCGCAACGATCTTTCGTAGATACTCAAGACCGGAGAGACCGCGTCCGGCCTCTGCCAAAGCGCGCGGGTCTTCCCAGCTCACAGTTCGTGTGCGCGTTCCTTTATCAGCAGTGCTGCTCATATTTTTCCAGTTCGTAGCGACTGATTTTCAATTCGTTTTATTGACGGCTGCGGCTTTGCCGAAGACGGCCTTGCGTTTCTGCATAAAGGCGCTGACGCCTTCGATAAAGTCCGGCGAATGAAAGCAAGCGTCCTGATTGACCGCTTCAAAGTCTAGCGCAGAGGCCAGCTCGCTTTGCGCTTCACGGTTTAGTCCCGCCTTGATGTTCGCGATTGCCACACGCGGAGCAGAGGCTAGCCGCGCAGCCAACCCGTCGACCGTCGCGTCAAGTTCTGCTAACGGCACGACCTTGTTGACTATTCCTAATTGAAGCGCCTCCTGCGCGTCGATCTGATCGCCGGTCGCCATCAACTCGAACGTTTTGTGATAACCGACGAGTCGCGGCAGAAAGTATGTGCTGCCGCCGTCCGGCATCAAACCGATTTTGATAAAGACCTGCCCGAAGAGAGCCTGCTCTGAAGCGACGATCATGTCGCACGCCAGCGCATAGTTAAAGCCGACCCCGACGGCGTGCCCGTGAACGCGCGCGATGACCGGAACAGGCAGTGAGCGCATCGCGAGCACAGTCGGATTAACGTTCGCGCGAATCGCCGCCGTGACATCGTAGTTGGCAATGTCGCTCGCGCTCGTCGCCGCGAGGTCTGCGCCCGCGCAGAACGAATCGCCCGCGCCCGTCAGAATCACTACCCGCGTGCCGTCTTCAGCAGATTCCCTCATCGCCGCCCGCAACGTCTGTATCATCTCGCCGTCAACAGAGTTGCGCCGCTCTGGACGATTAAAGGTGATGCGCTTTATGCCGTCCTCAAGTGTGACGAGCAGTTTCTCAGCCCTGTCTGTCATCAACGTAGTCTCCTTTTTTTGTGCGACTAAGAATTTGTCACTGGCGTGCTCAGACGTAATAGCGTACCAGCCATTCGGCCACGCAGCATGGTTTGTCGCCGCCTCCTTCGCGCTCGACCGTGACGTTCCAGGTCGCCTGCACGCCGCCCTTGATCTCTTCCAGCTCTGCGAGCGTGAAGCGTCCGCGTATGCGCGACCCGGCGGGCACTGGCGCGACAAAGCGCACGCGATTCAAACCGTAGTTGAGGCCCATCTTTAAGCCCCCGACAGATATTGCCAGCTTCATCAGCTCGCTCAAGAGCGAGAGTGTCAAAAAGCCGTGGGCAATGGTCTGTTTAAAAGGCGACTCGCGCGCGGCCCTTTCAGGATCGACGTGAATCCACTGACGATCTTCCGTCGCTTCGGCGAACTCGTTGATGCGCTCCTGCGCCACCTCTAGCCAATCGCTCGTAGCGACTTCCTGTCCGACGCGCTCGCCAAGTTGCGCGATGTTTTCGATCTCCGTCACAGGCATTTAGACTCTCCTCATCTCAAGCTTTCTCAATCACGTGTCGTGGGTCGCTTCGGGTAATTGAGTATCAAGGAAATTGAGATTCACCACAGAGACACAGAGGACACGGAGGAAGCACAGAGGTTCGAGTGATATTCAAATCTCCGTGCCTCCTCTGTGCTCTCTGTGTCTCTGTGGTGAACTGCAATCTACATCACACTCAATTTCAAAATGACCCAATACCAGAATTTCAGTCCTGATATTTGCTCAGTTCCATCCGTGCGATTGATTCCAGATGAACTTCATCGGGGCCGTCCGCGAGCCTCAGTGTACGAGCGTTGGCCCACGCTGCCGCGAGCATAAAATCATCCGAGACGCCAGCCCCGCCGTGGGCCTGCACGGCGCGATCTATGACGCCCAGCGCCAGGTTCGGAGCGACGACTTTGATCATAGCGATCTCGGCGCGTGCAGCCTTGTTACCGACCGTGTCCATCATCAGCGCCGCTTTTAACGTCAGCAGTCGCGCCTGTTCGATCTCTATTCTGGATGTCGCGATAGTGGCTCGAATCGTCCCCTGTTCAGAGAGCGGCTTGCCGAAGGCCACGCGCTCCGTCACGCGGCGGCACATCGCTTCGAGCGCGCGTTCGCTCATCCCTATGAGTCGCATGCAGTGGTGTATGCGCCCTGGGCCGAGGCGTCCCTGCGCGATCTCGAACCCGCGCCCCTCGCCTAAAAGTATATTCGAGGCGGGGACGCGCACGTTTTCAAAAAGGACTTCGGCGTGACCGTGCGGCGCGTGGTCATAGCCGTAGACTTTAAGAAGGCGCACAATTTTTACGCCCGGCGCGTCCATCGGCACGAGGATCATAGACTGCTGACGGTGCTTTGGCGCTGACGGGTCAGTCTTTCCCATAAAGATACTGATTTTGCAGCGCGGGTCGCCAGCGCCGCTCGTCCACCACTTGCGCCCGTTGATGACGTACTCGTCGCCTTCACGCGCGATGGTCGAGCGAATGTTCGTCGCGTCCGAAGAGGCCACCTCCGGCTCGGTCATGGCAAAGCAAGAGCGTATGCGGCCTTCCAACAGCGGCTCTAGCCAGCGTTGCTTTTGCTCTGGCGTGCCGTAACGCACGAGGACTTCCATATTGCCCGTGTCCGGCGCGCTGCAATTAAAAATCTCCGAGGCGAACTCCATTGATCGTCCCATCAGCTCCGCCATCGGCGCGTATTCCAGATTCGTCAGTCCCGCGCCGTACTCGCTCTCAGGCAGAAACAGATTCCATAAGCCTTCCGCTCTCGCTCTGGCTTTCAGCTCTTCCATCAAAGGCGCGGGCTGCCAGCGGTCGCCCTCTTCTATCTGCTCACGAAACAGACGCTCATTCGGATAGACGTGCGCGTCCATAAAGGCGCGAAGTTTCTGATAAAGCGTGCGCGCTCGATCAGAGACCTGAAAGCCCATGTAAGGATCATCGTTGCTCATCGATTAAGTATCTCCCTCTGTCTTCATGTCGCTTCAGAGTCTCTGATCTAATCTCCGGACGCGCAGGTCGGATTCAAACAGGGATCGACAAGATAAGCAGGATAAAAGCAATGCTTAATAAGATGAGTTGAGATTTCAGACTTAAAGCTTAATGTTTTCTTCCTGTTTTTATCCTGACAATCTCTGTCCATCCCTGTTAATTCTCTTCTCAATTCTCTCGCACCCCACGTTCTAACTTTGAAGATTCTCGAAGACGGTCGCCGCGCCCTGCCCGCCGCCGACGCACATCGTCACCAGACCGTAGCGACTGCGGCGACGGCGCATCTCACCCAGAAGCTGCACGGTCAGCTTTGCGCCGGACGCGCCGAGCGGATGGCCCAGCGCGACCGCGCCGCCGTTGACGTTCGTGCGCTCATCGTCCATCCCAAGCTCACGCATGACGGCTATCGCCTGACACGCGAATGCTTCGTTCAACTCAATCAGGTCGATCTCTTCTGGCCTGAGCCCAGCGAGCTTGAGCGCCTTAGGGACTGCCACGACTGGGCCCATGCCCATGATCTCCGGCGGCACGCCTCCGACGGCATATGAGACCAGCCGCGCTAAGGGTTTTAGTCCAAGCTCTTCGGCGCGCTCGCGCGACATGACTATGACTCCGGCAGCGCCATCGGATGTTTGGCTGGAATTACCAGCCGTGACTGTGCCTTTGACATGGAAGACCGGACGCAGTTTGGCTAAGCCCTCCGGCGTAGTATCCGGGCGCGGCCCCTCGTCGCGGTCGAACGCCCGTCTCTTTTGCTCTGTCCTTCCATCCTCGCCTACCTCTTTGATTTCAACTTTGAGCGGGACCATACCGTCATCCTTGAACAGGCCAGCGTCTTGCGCCGCGAGAGCGCGCTGGTGACTGCGGTATGAAAAGCCGTCCGCCTCTTCGCGCGAGACGTTGTACTTGCGCGCCACGTTCTCTGCGGTCAGGCCCATGCTCAAGTAAACCTCCGGATGATGCTCTACAAGGTAAGGGTTTGGCCGAAAGCGTGTGTTGCCGCGCAGCATGCTCATGGATTCCGTGCCGCCCGCGATGATACATTCGGCCATCCCGGCCATGATGCGCTCCGCAGCCATCGCTATGGTCTGCGACCCGGAAGAGCAAAAGCGATTGACGGTCACGGCGGGCACTGTGTGCGGAAGCCCTGCGCGCAGAGAGGCTATGCGAGCAACGTTCGTTCCCTGCTCGCCTTCGGGCGTGGCGCAGCCGATGATCACGTCTTCGATTGATTCGGGCGGCAAGGATGGAACGCGCTTTAGCAAATCCTCTATCACGGCGGCAGCCATGTCATCTGGCCGCGTGGTACGCAGACTCCCACGCGGCGCTTTGCCGACGGCTGTGCGCACACCCGCGACGATCACAGCTTCTCTCATAAAAAACCTTTCTTGAGCTGGTCAGTACCGCCTGTGGTGGCGGGCGGGTCGTCTGGCCGCCAACCCTCGCCCGGCTTATGCAGGCGGTACTGATATTAACCCTCTCTGATGATCCCCTGCGCCTGCCCGCTCATCACTTCTTTGCCGTGCTGGTTACGGCACACCCAGGATGACTTGAGCTGTTTGTACTCGGCCGTCTCGGTCAATTCCAGAATCGTCACTTCGCAGCGCACTGTATCGCCGCTAAAGACCGGGCGGTGAAATTTAAAGACCATCTCGCGCGCGATAAAGTTTATATCGCCGCCGATCTTGGTCGGCAGAGTCGCCGTCAGCAGCCCGTGTACCATCAGCTTGCCCGTGGCATCCGGCTGTAAATGATGCGTGCCCTCGTCGCCGGAAAACCTGCCGAAGAGGCGCACGTCATCTTCCGTAAAGGTTCGCTCCCAACTGACTACGTCACCGACTTTCATCTTCGCACCCTGTTTAGAGAATTATTCTGCCTACTGCACGCGAAACAACATGCAGGTCGCAGTGCCGTGGGCGTAAAGCTTGCCCTCCGCGTCGACGATGCGACCTTCGGCCGTCGCCACCTGAGAGCCGACGTGAATCACATGCGCCTCGCAGCGTACCAAGCCCGTCTCGCGCTTCATGGGGCGCACGTAGTTGACCTTCATCTCAAGCGTAGTAAAGATTCTGCCCGCTGGCATCATGGTATTGATGGCACAGCCGGTGGCCGTGTCTAGCAGCGTGGCAGCAAGCCCGCCGTGCGCGATGCCGAGCCCGTTGTAGTGGCGCTCGTCCGGCATGATGCTGAAGACTGCACGGCCTTCGCTCACCTCCGTCAGCTTGAAATTCATCAACTGCGCCATGCCTGAGGCAGTCATTTCGCCAGTCATCAGCTTTCGCATGTATTCGAGCCCGCTCATTCGACGACGGGCTTCCGTTCTATCCGAAGACGATTCTTCTTTGACTGTGCGTGTCATGCTTCTCGTTTGTGCGCGAGCAAATTGTTCTAATTTAATTTCGCAAGGGCTTGCCCGTCGTCAACATGTGCTGAATACGATCCTTTGTTTTCTGCTCGCCGCACAGTGCGACGAAAGCCTCGCGTTCGAGGTCTAGAAAATACTGCTCGTCCACCCACTGCCCCGTTGACAGATCGCCGCCCGTGAGCACATACGCGACCCTTTCGCTGACCAGCAGATCGTACTCGCTCATATAGCCGCCCTGCTGCATCACGTAAAGCCCCGCGCGCAGGGCCGCGAGCGCATCGCGCCCCGCCGCGTAAACGGTCTTACCGCGCGCGGGCGCGACGTAACCCGCTTCCGCTAGTTCAAGCACGACTCGCTTGGCTTCACCTATCTGATAATCGCGATTCATCACGATCCAGTCTACTTCCGTGAGGAAACCAAGCTGGCGCGCTTCGATTGCGCTCGAAGAGATTTTCGCCGTAGCGATTGTTTGCAGCGCCTGTTGTAGAAAAGGCAGCGGGTCTGTGTTCTGTATTTGCATGGGCGGCGAGACCAGGCGGCGCACCATCTCCTTACAACCGCCCGCTGCCGGGATCAACCCGACGCCGACCTCTACCAGCCCGATGTAAGTTTCCGCCGACGCGACGGCGCGCGCACCCGCCATAGACACTTCACAGCCTCCGCCGAGCGTGCGCCCGAAGGGTGCAGTCACGACAGGCTTTGTGCAGAAGCGCACGGCCATCACTGCGTCCTGCATCTCTTTGACTCCACGCTCAATCGTTTTGAGATCGCTTGCGCCCGCACTGAGGTTTGCGCCGACGGAGAAGTCCGCGCCGTCGTTACCGATCACAAGACCGCGCCAGTCTTTCGTCTCAACTTCTTCGACCGCTTCGCGCAGCATGTTCTTAATATCTTCGTCGAGCGTGTTCATCTTGGTATGAAACTCAAGACAGAGCGCGCCGTCGCCCAGATCGATCAGGCTAGCGCCCTCGTTCTCGCGCACCACGCGCCCGGCTGCTTTCAGACGACGCAACTCTACTTTGCGTTCGTCCAGCGCTTCCGCGATATATTTTTTGTGCGCCTGATCGTAATAGCTCAGGATGCCGTCATGAGTACGATAAAAAGTTTCGTGTCCGAGACTGAGCATCTCTTTGACCCAAACTGCGACGGCGATGCCCTCTGCTTCCATCGCTTCAGAGGTCTTTCTCACGCCGAGCGCGTCCCACAATTCGAATGGCCCAAGCTCGTGCGCGTAGCCCCAGCGCATGGCCTTGTCTACGTTGATAAGCTGGTCTGTGATCTCTGGAACGCACCGCGCGGCGTAAGCCAGAGTATTATAGATAGTGTGACGTGCAAGCGCGCCGGCCTTATCATCCTGCGCAAGCACGAATGCAAGGCGCTCGGGCAGAGGCTTGATCTTCAAAGCCTCTTTGATGGACGGGATGTCGGGTTCGCGCCGTTCCCTGTACTCCATCGTTTCAAGATCGAGCGTGAGGATGTTGCCCTTCGTACCCTTCGGCGGCTTTTTATAAAATCCCTGTCCGGTCTTATCGCCCAGACGCCCGCGCTCAAGCTGCATGGTCTGAAGTCTGCCCAGATTCTGGTTGCGCAGAACTTCGCGCGATTCATCGTCTTCGATCAAGCCGTAAAGGTTTTGGCCGACCGCGCTGGAGACATCCAGGCCGACCAGGTCCATCATGCGAAACATGGCGGTCTTGGGGCGGCCTATGAGTTGGCTGACGATGGCGTCGGTTTCTTCTATCGTATATCCGTTTTCCAGCGCGTAGCTGACAGTCGAAGCTCCCATGATAGAAGCGAAGCGATTGGCGATGAAGTTCGGCGTGTCTTTGCAGATGACGACGCCCTTGCCCAGTCGGCGCTCTGCGAAGTCCGTCATAAACTCGACGATCTCCGGTTTCGTCTCGCGCGACGGAATTACTTCGAGCAGTTTCATGTAACGCGGCGGGGTGAAAAAGTGAGTGCCCAGAAAGTGCGCCTTGAAATCTGCGGAAGCCTCTGCGGCAATCGTCGCAATCGGCAGACCCGATGTGTTGCTCGAAACAATGCTACGAGCTTTGCGTGCCTGATCTATGCGCGCCACAAGGTCGCGTTTGGGTTGTAGTTGCTCGACGATGACTTCGACGACCCAATCTCCTTCGCTCACCCAATCGAAGTTGTCTTCTAGGTTGCCGACCGTAATCAGATTAGACGTTTCGGGCGTAAAGAATGCGGCGGGCTTAGATTTTTTAATGCGTTCCAGCGAGGCGTTGACGATGCGATTGCGCACCTGCGAATCCGTGAGCTTGAGGCCGCGCTTTTCTTCTTCTACTGTTAACTCACGCGGCGCGATGTCCAGCAGGTAGACGGGGATTCCGGCGTTCGCCACGTGCGCGGCGATGCCGCCGCCCATCGTCCCCGAACCGATGACCACGACACGATTGATTGAATAGCTCATTGTTGACAGGCTTCGATTATTGGCGGCACGGTTGTTTTCTTTCAGCGACTTTTTAGCTCACTCCACGCGCCGCATTACCGTGCTCTTCAAAAAGCTCCGGGTCACTGGCGTGCAGCCGCGTCAGAAAATCTTTCCAAAGGTGCGCAAGCACTGGGATGCGCGCGATCTCTTCTTTGGCGCGCCGCGCCGCCTCAACTGCAATCGGCACGGGCTTGCGCCCTAAGCTTTGCGCCGCCTGCGCGACCGCGAGATTCCGTTGCGCCATGTCTTCGAGGAGCACCATGCGCAGGAAAGCGACCTGTATGTTATCGCCGATGGTGATCGCGCCGTGATTGGGCAGAAAGACCGCGCGCTTTTCTTTAAGCGCGTTGGCAACCGGCATTACACGCTCTTCGTCCGAAGCCAAACCCTCGTACTCTTCCAGCACTATCCCTATGTCATCGACCAGCAGGCAGCTCTCCTGATCGAAGATTTCCGGCACGATGCGGAAAGCGCTGTAGGTGACGACGGCGGGCGGGTGCGTGTGAGCAATCGCCACGGCATGCGGGTTCTCGCGATGAATAATGCCGTGCAGGCGTATGGTGTCGTTGACGTAAGCGTCGCCGTCAACGATGCGGCCAGAGAAATCAACGAGCACAATATTTTCCGGACGGAGCGTCGCAAACGACGGCCCGAAGTGATTGACCAGCATCCTGTCGGGTTCAACCGCCACGCTCAAGTGACCAGCGTTAGCCACGCTCAGGCCCTGCCTGTAAAGCAGTCGCGCGGCGCAGCAAATATCAAACTTTATGGCTTCGTAATTCATCACTCTTTTTAGACTCCTGATTAATGTTCCGGCTTTAAAACTCGCTCGATGCGGCCAGGGCGCGGAGTTGCTATCTGTTTAGCTTCCTGCGCAGGCGATGGATGCTTGACCTTTGACGGCCTGCCCTCTTTAGCCATCCGCCTGTGCGCTTCATGCCAGTCGGGAAGGGTTGTTTCGTCTTGAGTCCAATGGGCAACCGAAGCTTCGTCGCACCACTCAAGCAGCCTTGGCATAACCTCGCGGTGCGCGCCCGCGTTACGATATGCGCGCATCGCCGCCTCGTCTTCCCATGCGGTCACAGTCCAGAAAGCATTCCTCGCTTCACGCAGCAACTTGCCGCCGATGAAGCCAGCGGCGCGCTCTGCCTGCCGCCCGGTCTTTAAAGACTGCCAGACGAATTGCGGCATGTAGCGCCATGAACGCACGCGCAGGCGTGTCACAGAGATAAATGTCATACCAACTGTTAAGTGCTACCTGTGCGGCTCACATGATGAGTTCTGCGGCCTGCACGTTCGAGTTGGCCCACCTGAGCATCGCTTTCATAATCCGCCGGTTACTTCCAACACCTGTCCGGACACGTAATTGCTCAGCGGTGAAGCGAAGAAGAGGACAGCGCCAGCGGCCTCTTCCGGTGTGCCGCCGCGACCCATCGGAATCATCTTGAAGGCGATGTCGCGGTTGGCCTGCGGAATGCCC
>DATLMN010000163.1:0-31851 GCA_035537255.1 Pyrinomonadaceae bacterium
CGAAGACGCGCAGGCCGTGTATGACCTTGCCCTTCTTGCGCGGGTCGTCGTCGACGAATCCGACCGGCGCATATTGCAGCTCGCGATTATTCAGCATCTCGCGCAGCAGCAGCTCGCCCGCATCGCCCGCGCCGTAAATCAGCACGCGGCAGCCGTCGCGCGTACGCGCCGTCGGCAACATCTGCCGAAACAGTCGAAAGGCCATACGGCTTCCCGCCAGCATCAGGAACAGGAACATGCCGTCCAGAACAAAGACGATGCGCGAAAACTCTCTGAAGCGAAAGGCGAAGAGTATCGCCAGCACGCTCGCGATTGAGCCAATCACTACCGCCTTGCCAAAGACTACGAGGTCGTCGACGCTCGTATAACGCCAGATGCCGCGATAGACGCCGATCAGCAGATGCGTCGCCATCTTCAGACAGACTAAGAGCGGCACAGTGCGCAGGAAAAGCTGCCAGTCGCGGCTCTCCATCGAAAACGGGCCGAAGACGAGAGCGTACGCGCCGTAGTAAGCGAGGATGACGAGCACGACATCGAGCAGCACCTCGAAGACACGCCGCTTGTAAGAGAGGTCTATGAGAAACGCAAAGAGCGGAGTCTCGCGCGCCGTTTGCGCTTCCTCCTCGTCATAAACCTTGACGCCCGCCAGATAAACTCCCAGCAGCGTCAACAACACTGTGAAGCCCATGATGGCCGCGAGGCTGACATCCAGCTTGAACTCTCGCACCAGTATCGCCAGCACTCCGGAGAGCGCAGCGAACCCGTAAAGCATCAGAACAGCGCGCCGCTCAGACATGCCGAGCGCAACCAAACGGTGAGAGGTATGATCGCGCCCGCCCTGCGAAGCCGCGCGCCCTCTGAGCTTACGCAAGACAGTGACGAAGGTCGTATCGAAGATCGGGATAAACAGAATCAGAATGGGGACGGTCAGCACGGGCAGAAGGCTGCGCGAGCGCCCGGCCGTTCCCGCCACAGTCAGCAGCGCCGTCGATGCCAGAAAGAAGCCTATAAACATCGACCCGCAATCGCCCATAAAGATCGACGCCGGGTTAAAGTTGTAAACGAGAAACCCCAGGAGCGCAGCGGCAAAGACGGCGAGCATCAGTGCTTCCATCAACTGCCCGTTGGCGACAAAACTGAGCGCCAGAAAGATCGAAGCAATCGCCGCGATTCCTCCGGCCAGCCCATCCATGTTGTCCAGCAGATTGATCGCGTTGGTGATTCCGATCAGCCAGAAGATGGTAATCACCATGTTGAGCAGCGCAGAGCGCGTCCACGTCGTGCTCAACCCGTAATAGATGACGAAGGCCGCGCCCATCACCTGCCCGATCAATTTCTGATACGGCTTGGCGTGAACCAGATCGTCCACCAGGCCGACCAGAAACAGAAAGGAGCTTGCGCCGATGACGACCCAAGTGTGCGGGGCGCGCGGGACTAGAAAGATAAAAGTGATCGTGACTGAAAGAAAGACGGCCACGCCGCCGAGCATCGCGGTTGGCTTTTTGTGCCAGCGATCCATCTTGGGCCGCGCCACAGCGCCCCAGCGCCGTGCCAGAGCGCGCACAATCGGCGTCAGCACCAGCGCAAGGACAAACGAAGTTGCTATCGCAACGAGATGCTTCAGGTTAAATGACATAGAGCCGAGACGGACGAGGATAACCCCTGGATTCGAGAACCGAAAACCCTATTCGATCAGACGCAACAAATCAAGTGCCGGAGCGCACGGATGATAAGCTCGCCAAGCGTTGCTCTTAAGATAGCAGTCCGACGGCTCGCAGGATTGTAATGATGCCGAGGATGACGAAGAGCAATCCGAATACGCCGCGCACGACTCTCGTCACAATCTTCGGAATCCCTATGGCCTGGTCAAAGGGCTCGCCAGACCAGCTATGCTGCGGTTTAGCCAAAACGGTATAGAAGGCGAAAGCGCCCATCCCCGCCATCACTAATCCCATCAAGATTCTGACGAGCATAAAGGTTTGACCAAAACTGTGAAGCGCCGCTTTCGTCGCTTTCGTTCCCTAGCCGCCCAGCCTGCCGGATTGATAATCGATGACGCTCTTCAGTATGCCGTCCAGTTTCATCTCGGGCTTGAATCCGACTAACGCGCCGACCTTCGTAATGTCCGGCACGCGGCGCGGCATGTCCTCGAACCCTTCCTCGTAGGCTTCCGCGTAAGGCACTAACACGATCTCGGACTCGGACTTGGTCAGCTCCTTGATTCTGTTCGCCAGTTCTAATATAGAGACCTCTTCGTTGCTGCCGATGTTGAAGACCTCGCCGACAGCGCCTTCGTGCTCCATCAGCTTGATGAGTGCGCCGACCACGTCTCCGACGTAACCGAAGCATCGCGTCTGCGTGCCGTCGCCGTAGACTGTGATGGGACGACCCGCGAGCGCCTGCTTGACGAAGGTCGGAATGACCATGCCGTACTGTCCAGTCTGTCTTGGGCCCACAGTGTTAAAGAGACGCACGACGCGCGTCGGCAATTTTTTCTCTCGCCAGTAGGCGAGCGCCAGAAATTCGTCTATCGCCTTGGAGCAGGCATAGCTCCAACGCCCCTTCGTGGTCGCTCCCATCACCAGATTGCCGTCCTCGCGAAACGGCACGTCCATAGAGAGTCCGTAAACCTCCGAAGTCGAAGCCACGAGCACGGGCTTCTTCTTCTTGTTGGCGAGCGCGAGGATGACTTCCGTCCCGCGCACGTTGGTCTCTATGGTGCGGACAGGGCTTTCGACGATAAGCTTAACGCCGACGGCAGCCGCTAAGTGAAAGATCACATCGCACTGATCGACAAGCTCAGCCGTGACGGGCTGGTTATGAACGGAATCAATCGTGTAATGAAAGCGCGGATTGCCTTTGAGATGAGCTATGTTCTGGAACGAGCCGGTCGAGAGATCATCTATAATATAAACATCGTCGCCACGCTCAAGGTAGGCGTCCGAGAGATGCGAGCCGATAAAGCCAGCGCCCCCCGTAATCAGTATTCGCAAAATTAATAGTCCTCCTTCAGACTCTTCGTTTTAATCGCAGGCTGTGATGAATCAAGCTTCGCGGTCGCACGCTTCGTATCAATCAGCTCCTCGTAAAGTTTCAAAACGTCCGCCACCAGCCGCTCTTTTGTATAACTACGCGTGACAAAGGAGCGGCCACTCTCGCCCATCGCGCGCCGCAGCGTTTCATCTTCGATCAACGCCGAGAGCGCAGCGGCAAAGGCCCGCGCCGATTGCGGACGAACCAGCGCGCCACGCTCGCACAAAACATATTCCTGCTCTCCATCAACCGCTCTGCTCGTTTCATCTCCGAGCAGATCGACGACGCCGCCGACCGCTGCCGCTACCACCGCACGCTCGTTAGCCATCGCCTCGATCAAGGTGAGCGGCGTGCCCTCGTTCAGAGATGTCAGCGCCACAATGTCTAAGCCCGGATAAAAGTTCTCCGGATCATCACGTTGGCCCAGAAAGAGCAGATCATTTTCAAGTCCCAGAGAGCGCGCCTCCGTCTCAAGCTCAGAGCGCAGATGGCCGTCGCCGATAATAAGAAAACGCACGCGCGGCGCATTTCCTTCAGTCGCCGCTTGTCGCTCCGCTTTGTAGAGCGCGGCGGCCTCTAAAAAGAGCTTATGATTCTTGATCTCCGTCAGACGCCCGATGATGCCGACCAGCACTTCGCGTTCGTTTGCGCCAAGCTCATCACGCAGCACGCGGCGGCGTGTGGGCCACCCCTCGAAGGCTTCCAAATCCAACCCGAGCGGAATGACGCGGAACTGACTGGCGCTGCCCACATGGAACTCTTCGTGTATCTCCCTGTACTGCTGCGGGCTGATGGCTACGATCCTGTCTGTCGCCACGCGCGCCAGAACTTTTTCGATCAGGAGAAACAGCTTTGTCGCGAGCGCGCCGTAATAACTATGAAAGATATGCCCGTGGTACGTATGCACAAAGCGGACGCGGCGCGGGCGCAAAATCAAGGACGAGGGCACAAGCCACCTGTAGAGCAAACCTGCAAGCCTTCCGGCAGTCCCGGCCTTGGCCGTGTGCGTATGCACAATGTCAGGTTTGAGCCTCAGAAGCTGGCGATACAGCTTCCAGACAGTAATCCCGTCTTTGAGAGAGATTTCACGGCTCATCTCCGGGATGACCAGAGGCTCTACATTGTGCGCGCGCGCGAAGTAGGTCATATCGCCTTCGCCCGGCGGAACACTCCCGGCGATCAGCACGGACTCGACGCCTGCGCCAGCAAGCGCCTCAGTCAGCCACACGACATGGCGCGCAGGCCCGCCCACATTGAGCCGCGCAATGATGCGCACAACTTTCATAAAGCAGTTTTCAGTTATCTGTTTTCAGTTTTCAGCCAGAGACAACTTGCTTTTACTCAAAACTAAAAACTGATAACTGTTCAATCGTCTATCCTAAAGATCGTGTCGGGGTCGTCCTCGTGCCTGATCTCGTCTATCTCTGCGCGTTTTCCCTCGCCCATGTAGAGACGGTTGGGGCAGTTGATGACGATGCCCGCCGTCTGCCCGATGTTACGGTAAGCATGAACGACGCCTTTGGGCACGAGCACAGCCTTGGGATTATCCTCGCCGACGAAGAGCGTCATCACGTGACGATAGGTCTCCGAGTCCGCGCGATTGTCCCACAAACGTATCTTGAAATTTGAAGGGCCTATAAAACAGAAGAGGTCTGCCTGATCGACATGCTCGTGCGGCCCGCGCGTGACCTGCGGCAGCGTCGAAGAGATATAAGCCATCTGCGGATAAAACTGTTCCGTCAGCTCGTCATGACGAAAAAGCTCCGCGAGCCATCCACGCTCGTCGACGAACTTGCGCAGGTCTGTGACAGTGACATCGCGAATCTTGCCGCGCTTGAAAGTTTCAGCGTGTGCTTGTGGTTGTGACGGCTGTCCCGGCTGGGGGCGCATCCCTTTCCTCCTCCAACTTATTGGCCCCTGTCCGGGCCACCAGATTCGAGGCGTGCAGGAGACTCTCGAACGTCCCGGCATCGCTCCACCATCCGTCCAGTTCGTCCCAGGTCATCTCGCCGCGCTCGATGTAAGCATTGTTGACATCCGTGATCTCCATTTCGCCGCGTGCAGACGGTTTGAGCGTGCGTATGATCTCGAAGACTTCTGCGTCGTACATGTAGACGCCGATGACTGCGTATTCAGACTTAGGCACTTCGGGCTTTTCCTCTATGCGCACGACGCGGCGACCGTCCAGCTCCGGCACGCCGAAGCGCTGCGGGTCTGGAACTTTCTTTAAAAGTATCTTCGCGCCGCCGCCCTGATGGCGATAGGAGCGCACGGCGCGGCGTATGTTGCCCTCGATGATATTATCGCCGAGCACTATGCAAAGGGGCTCGCCCGCGCTGAAGTGTTCCGCCAGCGAGAGCGCCTCGGCGATGCCGCCCTCGCCTTCCTGATAAGTATAGTTAAGGTGCTTGAGGCCAAACGCCCGACCGTTGCCGAGCAATTTCAAAAAATCTCCGGCGGAATTTCCGCCCGTCACGATCAGGATGTCCTTGACGCCCGCGTTGACCAGAGTTTGAATCGGGTAATAGATCATCGGCTGGTTGTAGACCGGCAGCAAATGCTTGTTGGTCACAGCCGTCAGCGGACGCAGGCGCGATCCCAGTCCGCCAGCCAGTACGACACCTTTCACCTCAAGCTCCTCCAAAACTCGTTTTGATTCGGATTAAATAAAGAGACGCGCTCGCGCGCAGTCGGCGTCCTCACTTTGCCACGCACATCTTTTATATGCTTTGATACCGGGGCGCAAAAGATGTGGCGAGCTATTCGGTCGAGCGCGCCCGACGCCGTCAGCGCAGATCATGCGTTTATGCACCGTTATATTGATTAATCGTGCGTAGAAGGTCAAGTCTGCCTTTTATACATTATCCATTTCGATTTCGCCACCGGCTCACTTTATCAAGGAGCGGGGCAATTTGAAATTGAACGTGATGGGAATTGTTATTCACCACAGAGACACAGAGAACACTGAGGAGGCACAGAGAGTGAATAGCATTCAAGCCTCTGTGCTATCTCTGTGTCCTCTGTGTTGAGTCTCAATGCATCACATATTCAAACTAAGAGCGTGAGTAATTCTTCAGGAGCGTCCGCGTTGGCCCATTCGTGGAGACGACTGACGACGGGCTCTGTCAGCCGCCAGATTCTGGGCGCGGCCATCTCCGTCGCGCTGCTGACGGCGCTCGTCAAAGCCGTGACCATTGGCCGCGAACTGATCGTCGCCTGGCGCTTCGGCACGAGCGACGCGCTCGACGCCTATCTGATCGCCCTGCTCGTTCCCTCTTTCGTCGTGCAGACGGTAGCAGGCTCTTTCAACGCCGCTTTTATTCCAACCTTTATACAGGTACGCGAACGCGAGGGCGACGCTGCGGCGCAAAAGCTCTTCTCCAACGTGATGCTTTGGAGCGTCATGTTATTGACCGCGACGAGCATTCTGATGCTGCTGTGCGCGCCGCTCTATCTACCTTTGATTGCTTCCGGCTTTAGCCGCGCAAAACTTGACCTGACGTTTCGACTCCTGTTGATAGTCTCGCCCGTGGTGATCTTGAGCGGGCTGGTCACAGTCTGGGGAGCGGTCTTAAATGCCGGGCGGCGTTTTGCTCTGGCAGCCCTTTCTCCGGTCGTGACCCCGGCCACAGGCGTTCTGTTTCTGATAGTCTTCAAGTCCTGGAGCGTCTTCGCGCTCGCCGCCGGAATGCTGTGCGGCGCTTTCGTCGAGATGATTATCTTGGGCTTCGCATTGCGACGGCAGAGTATGCGCTTGACCCCGACGTGGCATGGATTCGACGCGCACATGCGGCAGGTTGCCGCGCAATACGGGCCGATGATCGCTGGCGCTGTACTGATGACGGGGACGTATCTGGTAGACCAACTGATGGCCGCGATGTTGCCCGGCGGAAGTGTCTCGGCGCTCAATTACGGCAGCCGCGTCGTCGCTCTGCCCTTGGGCTTGGCCGCGACGGCGCTGGGCACAGTCGCCGTGCCATATTTTTCGAGCATGGTGGCGCGAAGTGACTGGCCTGAAGTACGCCATACTCTTGGCCGTTACCTGCGACTGATTTTCGCCGTGACCGTGCCCCTGACGCTTATTTTGATCCTGGCGTCCAGGCCGCTGGTGCGACTACTGTTCGAGCGCGGCGCGTTTACCGCCGAGGATTCTCAAGTGGTGGCACGTGTGCAGAGTTTTTATGCGCTACAGATTCCCTTTTATATCGCGGGCATCATGGTCGTGCGCGTCATCTCTTCGATGCAGGCCAACCAGATTTTGCTGTGGGGAGCGGCGATCAACTTAAGCGTCAATATCATTTTGAATTACCTGTTAATGCAATGGCTAGGCGTGGCCGGAATAGCCCTTTCCACCTCGTTCGTCTATCTAGTGTCCTTTATTTTCTGTTATACGATTCTCAACCGGCGCATCTCGAAAATCGAGCGCAGTTAATGGAAGCATCAAGGTATAAGCTGCGAAGCTCGGGCGACCTGCGAAAAGATCATCCGATGCCCGATGCCTTTTACTTCAGCGACGAGTGGTTTAACTTAGGTAGAGTGTCGAAGCGGATCGTTCGGTCGTGTGGCTCTTTCGTTCGGTATCGAATTCTTTTCCGCAGCTATGGGATAAACGACATCGCCGTCAAGGCTTTAAGTTATGGACAAGGCAGGCAAAGAGTTCTGGGATGCGTCTTGGGCGGCCAAGCGCCTGCCTAACGCAGTCGAAGCGCTACAACACGACGGCGCTGACGGCTATGTCCGGCGGCGCTTCGACAGATTTTTCCATCACGTTTTTTCCGGCATAGAGACAGATCATGCAAAGCTGCTTGAGATCGGTTGCGCTCGCTCGCTGTGGCTTCCCTATTTCGCCAGAGAGTTCGGGTTTGAAGTCGCGGGCCTTGATTATTCCGAGACTGGCTGCGAGCAGGAGCGAGAGATACTAGCGTGCGCCGAGGTTCAAGGCGAAATCCATTGCGCGGATTTTTTCCAGCCGCCCGCGCATCTTCTCTCGTCCTTCGACGTGGTCGTCTCGTTTGGCGTCGCGGAACATTTTACGAACACGACGGAGTGCATCAAGGCGTTCAGCGCATTCTTGAAGCCAGGGGGTCTGTTGTTGACGAGCATTCCGAATTTGAAGGGATTGCCCGGAAGACTCGTCAAGACGCTTAACCGTCCTGTCTATGATATTCACGTTCCCCTTGACCGAGAGGCTCTGGCCGAAGCGCACAGGCAGGCGGGATTGACCGTCGTCGCCTGCGACAATTTTATGAGCAGCAACTTCGGCGTCTGTAATCTGGACGGCATCCCTCCGCGCTCCGCAGAGTGGCTGGCTAAAAAGAGTTTGCTCGCCCTGCTGGTTCGTCTCTCAAGGCTCACATGGTTCATCGAAGAAAGGCGCGGCAGCGAGTTCAAGGCCGACCCTTCGACTTCGCCTTATATCAACTGCGTCGCTCGTAAACAGGCATGACGGCCCACTACGAACAGGAAATGGAGTTGGAGAGCGAGCGTCGCTTCGAGTTCGGCAAGAACTGGCGGCGCTTCCTTTCCACGCTCGACGAAGAGCGCATACGAGAGGCGGAAAAATCTCTGCTGTCGATGCTCGAAGTTGAAACGCTCTCTGGCCGGAGCTTTCTGGACATAGGCTCCGGCAGCGGTCTGTTCTCTCTGGCCGCGCGGCGTCTGGGCGCACGCGTGCATTCTTTTGATTACGATACGGAATCCGTCGCCTGTGCTCAGGAATTAAAGGGACGTTTCTTCGCGGGCGACGCCGATTGGAAAATTGAGCGAGGCTCTGTGCTCGACGTGGATTACATCGCGGGCTTGGGCCAATTCGACATCGTCTATTCATGGGGCGTGCTGCATCACACGGGCGCAATGTGGCGTGCGCTTGAGAATGCAGCCGTGCCGGTCGCTGAAGGCGGTCGTCTTTTCATCGCGATCTATAACGATCAGGCGCGAAAATCTCAGCTCTGGCGAAGCGTCAAGCGCTTTTATTGCTCGGGTGCGGTGGGTAAAACTTTTGTGCCCGTCATCTTTATTCCATATTTCCTCATCGGTGGATTCGCCAAAGATATGTTGAGAGGCCGCCATCCGCTCGCGCGCTTTAAGGAGTACAAAAAGGAGCGCGGGATGTCGATTGTGCATGATTGGATTGATTGGCTCGGCGGTTATCCATTCGAGGTCGCGAGGCCCGAAGAGATTTTTGATTTTTACCGTGCGCGCGGCTTTCAGTTGGATAAATTGATCACCTGTGGAGGAGGACTGGGCAACAACCAGTTCGTTTTCACAAGGCGATGACAAAGCTTGCGTTCCTCATACGCTCCCTAGATTACGGCGGGGCGGAAAGACACCTGCTCACCCTCGCGCGCTTCCTTGACAAAGAACGCTTTGCTGTGACGGTGCTCTATTTTTATACGGGCGGCCGTTTGGAACAGGAGCTGCGCGAGAGCGGTGTCCGTCTCATCTCTTTAGATAAGAAGAGTCGCTGGGACTTACTTGGATTCCTGTGGCGGCTCACAAAGCAGTTGAGAGCATTGCGCCCGGACGTGCTGCACAGCTTTCTGGTTGAGCCCAATCTGCTCGGCGTCCTCTTAAAACCTCTCTTGCGCGGAACGAAAATCATCTGGGGCGTGCGCGCATCTGTCATCGATTTCGCGAACTACGACTGGTTCGCGCGCCTCAATTTCAGGCTTCAATCTTTCTTCTCGCGCTTCGCCGATCTGATTATTTTCAACTCCGATGCCGGGCGCACACATCATCTCTCGGAAGGTTTCCCTGCTGCGAAATCCCTGGTCATCCACAACGGCATCGACACAGAGCGGTTTAAGCCGGAGCGCGTGGCTGGCCTCAGGCTTCGGGCAGAGCTTGGCATCTCGAATGAAATGGTTCTGATCGGCCACGTGGCGCGGCTAGACCCCGTCAAAGATCATCCGACTTTCCTCAAAGCAGCGGCGCTTTTATGCCGTGAGCGCGATGACGTGCGTTTTCTGATGGTCGGGGGAGGCACTGAAGAGTCGGTCGCGCGCCTGCAAACTTTAACGGTAGAGCTTGGCATACGGGAGCGCGTGATCTGGGCCGGAGCGCGCGCACAGATGACGGAGGTCTACAACGCACTGGACGTGTTCGCGTCGTCATCCACGAGCGAGGGTTTTCCCAACGTGATTGGTGAAGCGATGGCCTGTGGTGTACCCTGTGTCGTCACAGACGTGGGCGATTCGTCCTTAATTGTCGGCGACACGGGAATCGTCGTCGCGCCGCAAAGTCCTGACGCGCTGGCCCGAGGGCTCGGCTCAATCCTGGAGAGCAATGTTAAAGAGCTGGGCGAGCGTGCGCGAGAGCGCATCGCTGAAAAGTTCGCCGTGGCGCGTATGATCGAAGAGACGGAGCGAGCCATCAAGGACGGCGTGTAGCAGCGGATTTAATAGTAGTGGGCCAATTTGAAATTGAGAGTGATGAAAGTTGTCATTCACCACAGAGACACAGAGAGCGCAGAGATTACACAGAGAGTCGAGTATCACTCCTTCCTCCGTGCTTCCTCCGTGTCCTCTGTGTCTCTGTGGTGAATCTCGACGCTAACCTAAACTGACCCGTCATCGAAATGATTTGACTTTTTACGGACAATGATTATCTTCAGTACTTTGCCCGGCAAGTACTAGAGAATGCCCGATGACTTTTCCAACACCAACAGGGTCTTATCCGCCGCAGGTCACATCCTTACAGTCAAGGGCGAGCAGCCGTCATCCCGCTTCCAGACAGAGCGAAGGCCGCATCAAAGTTCTTCACGTCATCAACGATCTCTCCATCGGCGGCGCTGAGATGATGCTCTACAAGCTGCTCTCCACCATGAGCGAAGAGCGCTTTTACCCTGTGGTGATGTCGCTGGTTGATCGCGGCAGATTACGCGAATCAATAGAGGCTCTGGGCATTCCTGTTTACACGGCGGGGATAGTTCCGGGAACGCCGTCGCCGCTATCCCTCTGGCGATTGATCAGTCAGGTGCGCCGTATCAAGCCCGATCTGATTCAGGGCTGGATGTCGCACGGCAATCTTGTCGCGCAGCTTCTAGCGATGGTTGCCTCGCGCCGTTCCTCCGTCCTGTGGAACATACGCCAGACGCTCTACTCTTTCGAGTACGAGAAGCGCGGCACGGCGCTGGCTATCAAAGCCTGCGCGCGGCTCTCTAAAAGTCCGGCGCGCATCCTCTATAACTCTCGCACCAGTTCTGCGCAGCACGGCGCTATCGGATACCGCGCGGAGAAAACAACTATCATCCCCAACGGTTTCGACACTGAAGTATTCGCGCCCTCAAAGGAAGCGCGACGCAGCGTACGCTCGGAACTCGGCGTGGCGGAGAACACATTTCTGATCGGGCTGATCGGGCGTTTTCATCCGATGAAGGGACACGCGCATTTTCTGCGCGCCGCGCGTCGATTGCTGTCGCGTTACCCGGACGTGCAGTTCGTCCTCTCAGGCAAGGGCGTGAGCTGGAGCAACCAATTTTTGTGCGAGATGGTTCAGGCTATGGGACTGGTCGAGCGCGTACACCTGCTGGGCGAGCGTCAGGACATGCCGCGCATCACGGCTGCGCTAGACATCGCTTCCTCTTCATCTTCTTACGGCGAGGGTTTTCCGAACGTCATCGGCGAGGCGATGTCCTGTGCCGTTCCGTGCGTCGTGACGGACGTGAGCGATATGCCCTGGGTGGTCGGAGAGACGGGGCGAGTCGTGCCGCCGCGTAACCCCGAAGCCTTGACCAATGCGTGGGCAGAGTTGATCGAAATGGGCGCGGAAGGACGCGAAGCCTTAGGCACGGCGGCGCGCGCAAGAGTGATACAATACTTCCCGCTCGGCCTGGTGGTAGCGCAGTACGAAGCTTTATACGAAAGTGTGATCGCCCAGAGGGCGGCTGAAAAGAGATCCAAATCCAATGTGCGGTATCACCGGTTTTCGGAACACGACCCCTCGCAACTCGAACAGCGAGATGCAGGCGACGGTTCGACGGATGTCAGACACTCTCGTTCATCGCGGGCCGGACGATGAAGGCAGCTTTGTCGACGAAGCGGCAGGACTGGCTCTGGGCTTCCGCAGACTCTCCATCATAGACCTTTCGCCCGAAGGCCATCAGCCAATGACGAGCAAGGATGGCCGCTACGTTCTAATCTTCAACGGTGAAATCTATAACTTCCAGGAGCTGCGGCGCGAGCTGGAAAACCTGGGCCATCACTGGCGCGGCCACTCCGATACCGAAGTCATGCTCGCAGCCTTTACCCAGTGGGGTTTCGAGCAATCGGTCAAACGCTTTAACGGCATGTTCGCGCTCGCGCTCTGGGACAAAGGAGAGCGCACGCTGCATCTAACGCGCGACCGCTTAGGCGAAAAGCCTCTCTATTACGGCTTCTCCGGTAGCACCTTTTTATTCGGCTCTGAATTGAAGGCGCTGCGCGCGCACCCGGAGTTTAAAGCCGAGATCAATCGCGACGCGCTCGCTCTTTTCCTGCGCTACAATTATATCCCCGCGCCCTATTCCATCTATCAAGGCATCTACAAGCTGACGCCCGGAACTTATCTCTCGCTCGACGAGCGAGGGAGTTCTTTGGGCCAACTGCCTGAGCCTCTTGCTTACTGGTCTGCCAGAGAGGCTGCGGAAGCGGGCACAGCAGAGCCATTCGAGGGGACGGAATCGCAAGCGATCACAGAATTGGAAGCGCTGCTCACGGACGCCGTGGGCCTACGAATGGTTGCGGATGTGCCGCTGGGCGCGTTCCTCTCGGGCGGCGTTGATTCCTCGACGGTCGTCGCACTGATGCAGGCGCAGAGCAGCCAGCCCGTCAAGACTTTCTCCATAGGCTTTACCGAAGAGGCTTATAACGAAGCGCGTCACGCGCGCGCCGTCGCGGAGCATCTGGGGACTGAGCACACGGAGCTTTATGTCACTCCCGAAGACGCGATGGCCGTCATCCCTCGCCTGCCTACGCTCTATGACGAGCCCTTTTCCGACTCTTCGCAGATTCCGACTTTCCTCGTCTCGCAACTGGCGCGTCGTCACGTGACGGTCAGCCTGTCCGGCGACGGCGGCGACGAATTGTTCGCCGGATACACACGCTATCTTCTGGGCGAGAGCGTGTGGAATAAGATTAGCTGGATGCCTAAGGGCTCGCGCGCGGTCGCCGCTGGTGCGCTCACCACCGTTTCGACGCGCGCCTGGGATCGCGCATTCACTGGACTAAAACCGTTCCTACCTTCAAGGCTACAGCACACAAGGCCCGGCGACCGTTTGCATAAGCTGGCCGAGATTCTGACCGTCTCCGATGTCGAGGCGATGTACATGAATATCGTCTCTCATTGGAAACAGCCTACACGTTTAGTGCCGGGATCGAGCGAGCCGCGAACGATCCTGACGGACGACCGTGCTTGGGCCAACCTGCCGGGTATTATTCAGCGGATGATGTATCTGGACGCTGTGACCTATCTGCCCGACGATATTCTGGTCAAAGTAGATCGGGCCAGCATGGGCGTGAGCCTAGAGGCGCGCGTGCCGTTTCTGGATCATAGGGTCTTCGAGTTCAGTTGGCGTTTGCCCTTGAGTTGGAAGATACAACAGGGCCAGAGCAAATGGCCTTTGCGACAGATTCTCTACAAGCACGTGCCGCGCGCGTTGATCGAGCGACCGAAGATGGGCTTTGGTATCCCTGTGGGCGAGTGGCTGCGCGGCCCTTTGCGTGACTGGGCGGAGAGCCTGCTTGACGAGGGACGGCTCAAACGCGAAGGACTCCTGAATGCAGAGCCCGTGCGGCGTAAGTGGGAAGAACATCTGCGCGGCGTGCGTAACTGGCAATACTACATTTGGGATGTGCTGATGTTTCAGGGCTGGCTCGAAGAAGAGACGAATCACTGATGCGCTTTCATCACGGACGCGCGCCCACGCTTGCCTGCTAGCGTATGCCCTCTCCTCTATTGTCTAAACATCGAGATTTGATCAAGCGTTGGGCGATTAAGCAGTTGAAGGTGCTCGGCGTGCTTGTGGTCTTGCTGCTCGTCGCAGAACTCGGCCTGCGCCTCGTCGGCTACTCTATGCCGAGCCTCTATACGACTGACAGGGATTTAGGCTTCTCGCTTCGCGCGGGTGCTGAAGGCTGGTGGCGAAGGGAGGGTGAAGCCTACATCAAGATCAACAGCGACGGTTTGCGTGATAGAGAACATAACAGAGAGAAGCCGCCGGGCACGCTGCGCATCGCCGTGCTGGGCGATTCGTGGGCCGAAGCCTTGCAGGTTCCCGTCGAAAAAACTTTCTGGGACGTGATGGGGCGAAAGCTGTCCGAGTGCGAAAGTCTTCCACAGGGAAAGCAGATAGAGGTCATCAACTTCGGCGTCTCCGGTTACGGCACGGCGCAGGAGTTGATCACCTTGCGCCGCAAGGTGTGGGCCTACTCGCCCGACATTGTCCTGCTGGCCTTTAACGGCGGCAACGACGTGAAGGACAATTCGCGCGCTCTGAAAAAAGAGGAGATGACCCCTTATTTTATTTATCGGGACGGCGCGCTCTCCCTCGATTCATCCTTCCTTAACGCGCGGGGCTTTTATTCGCCGGATTCATTTCTGTATCAGCTCTCAAAGAGGGCGCGCGATTATTCGCGCCTCGCGCAGTTTGTGCTGGATCTGCCAAACGTCATCAGGGCCAATGAAGCGGCGCGTGCCAGACAAGGTGGAGCAACTGCAAAGGGCGGCGCAGCCGAACAGAGCGAAGTCGGTCTTGATATGGCGGCCTACAGTCCGCCCGCCGATCCCGTCTGGCAGGAAGCATGGGCGGTGACGGAAGAACTGATCTCGCTGATGCACGATGAGGTGTTGAAAAGCGGAGCGAAGTTTTTAGTCGTCACGCTCAATCATACGATGGAGGTCTATCCGGACGCGCGCGTCCGAGAGGAGACGGTCAAACGTCTGGGCATCAGTGACTTTTCTTATCCCGACAGGCGCATAAGGGCGCTTGGCGAGCGCAAGGGCTTTGAAGTCTTGAGCCTTGGCCCACCGCTTCAAACCTTTGCCGAGCAGAGAAAAGTTTTTCTGCACGGCTTTGGGCGCACTCCAGGAGTCGGGCACTGGAACGAAACGGGCCACGCGGTGGGCGGTGAAATGATGGCGCACAAAATTTGCGAGATGATCAGGTGAAAGCACGTGTAAGCGTGTGCGCGCCTTTGTAAAAAGTTATGGCACTCTCTGGTTGGCCCAAAGCTTTAGGTCAGGGGATCGTGCGCGCGCGCGCTCGTTATCTTTTACTGGCGGCGGCAATCCTGCACCTTGTCTTAACAATAGCGATTGCGCTCGTGGGGCGATTCGCGCTTCTTTCCGGCCTGTTCGATGAAAACGGAATCAGCGGAGCTTTCGCCTTCGACAGTTTTCTTTACCGTCGAAAATCGGTCGAGCTTGTCGATGCTCTGATGCGCGGGAGCTTCAGTGAATGGTTCAACGCGCCTCTGCCCCTTCACGTCAAATTATATTCACTCTCGTTCGCCGTCCTGAGCCCCGTGTTCGGCTTTACGATGTTGAGCGTCGAGCCGCTCAATCTACTCTACTATCTACTGATCCTCATCCTCGTCTACAAACTCTGCGCGGAGGTGTTTGAGCGACGCGCGGCGCTGCTGGCCGTCACGGCAATCGCGCTCTGGCCGTCTTTCCTGCTGCACACCACACAATTGTTAAGAGACCCGCTGTTCATCGTCGCGATGCTCCTGCTGTTGCTGGTCATTATCAGATGGCTCGTAAGAGAACACACGCTGCGCAGAGGTCTGGCAGAAGGCTTAGCCGGCGCAGGGGCGAGCGCCGTCGTCTGGCTGACACGCTACAACATGTGGATGGTGATTATCGGTATCACATTGGTCGGCGTCGTTTTTCTGATCGTCAGGCAATGGCGCGCAAAAGTGTGGCTGGTAGGAAACATCGCGGGCGCTTTGCTGCTGCTGGTCGCTTTGGCGCTCGTGCCCTCTGTGGTCGGAAGATTTTTGCAGCCGGACTCTTTTTTCTCGCCGAATCAGACGGAGCTTCGAGCGTTGCCTTCAAACTTTGTGCCCTGTCCGGACGAAGCGCGAAGTGGTGCGCAGGCTTCACTACAGCAACCGCAGGGCGCATGGTCGCGGCTGCGCGCGCGAGCAGACGGGGCGGTCACGAGTCTAGGCAAATTGCGCCGCAGATTTATCACATCGTATTTCGACGCGGGCTCGAACATAGACCCTTGCGTGAAATTAGAGACGGTGGGCGACCTGCTCAGGTTTCTTCCGCGCGCCACGGCGAATGGATTCTTTGCGCCCTATCCGGACATGTGGCTTAAGTCTGGCAGCAGCGTAGGACTTTCCGGAAGATTGCTGAGCGGTGTCGAGACGCTCCTGATATACCTGATCGAGTTGCTGGCGATCTTTGGCTTATGGACGGGGCGGCGGCGTCTGCCTGTCTGGTTGATGGCCTTGAGCGCCGTCGGCGGCATCATCTCGCTCGGGCTGGTGGTCGTCAACGTCGCCGTGCTGTTTCGCCTGCGCTATTTTTTCCTGATGTTGCTAATCGTGCTCGCATCGGGAGGCGTGCAGCAAATTCTGTCGCTGCGTCATTCAAAAAGAAGCGGCGTGAGTGCGGATGCTGACGCGCCCATGGCAGAATGAGTGCGGCTTGCGATTGGCGGCTTAAGATTTAACGGCCCAGGTTTCGATGAACGTTCCGAGATTGCCCAGGCGGCTCACCGCCAGCACTACTTCGGATGCTTGTCGCTCCAGGAAACTGGTCAGCCCGCCCCCTGCGGGGACGGAGGTCCTGACGCTGTAGAGCCGCCAGAGCTTTGGCCTCAGGCCATGTTTGGCGAGCAGAGCGCGCAGGGATTTCGGGCCGAACCCGAAGACGTGGAAGGGCGAGAATGTCGGCGAGAGATTGACGACCCAGTCGCGCCGCCTCAGGCGCTGGTAAAGATTTCCGATGCGGAAATAGAGACCTTCTTCGTTGGGCACGTCAACGAAAAGAGCGCCGCCGGGACGCAGTATGCGCGCAATCTCTTTGATGATCTCGTCAGGGTTGTAGAGGTGTTCGAGCACGGCCGCCAGAATCACTACGTCAAAGCTGTTCGATTCAAAACCGCATTCTTCTAGTGTCTGTTGTTTGATCTCTGCGCCGGAATAGCGCGCGGCGTGCGCGGCAAAGGTCGAAGAGGTCTCGATGCCGACCGCCGTCCAGCCCTGCTCGCGCGCCACGCGCAGCAACTCTCCACGCCCTGCTCCGATGTCCAGCAGTCTTCCCCTTCCACCCGTGAGCCCTTCGGCCTGTCGCAGGAATCCTAAAGCCGACTCGACCTTGTCTCCTGTCTCGTGCTGCTCGAAATAATCATCAGCCTCGACGCCGTAATGCTGATCCGGCCCGCCCACGGGCACCGGCATTGGGTTGGGAAAGATGAGCCCGCAAGTCGCGCAGCGCCACACGTCGCAGACGACGCCGAGTCCCTGACGATGCGCGCTTCCTCCGCGTCGCCCGATCAACGTCGTCGGCGGCGCTTCGCACACGGGGCACACCTGCTCTACCCAGCGATACATATCTTTATCTATCGACTGGCTGGCTGCTGCGTTGATGCTTGATTGTTTCGCCTCTTCGGCGCGGGCAGTCGTGGACATCGGTTAAGCGTCTTTGAAATTATCCGGATGATTGAAGCAGTGATCAGGCTTTCGGCAAAGAGCGTCCCGCGATGATGGCTTGCTTGGCGGCCATCGCGTGCAGGCGCTGCGCTTCGCGGACTTCCTTAAGCAGGCCCAGACCGACGGCGACGAAAATAAAGTAGAAGATCAGCAGTTGCGAGCGTTGACGGTACGCCGTGCCGATGTTGCCCTGCACCAGGGCATAGGCGAGTGTGAGCATGACGGTGAAAATCAGTATCGGCAAGACTTGTCGCAAACGATATTTGATCGCAAACCATAGGCCAAGGATGAAGAGCGGAAACGCTCCCCACCAGACAATCATCTCCGGCAGTGTGATGCTCTGGCGCAGGTTGAGTAGCTGCCAGGGGAACGGCGCGAAGAGAAGATAGATCAGCCCGACCGGAATCGCAGTGATCGCGCCCGAGGTGGTTGACACGTCGACATCGTTGCCGTAACCGGAAGTCGCCAGTCTGGACTGCGTCGCGCGGCTGTGCTGGACGGCGTCCAGATTAGCGTAGTTCTCAAATTGCACGCTGGCCGTCTGCGACACACCAAGGAAAGTCAGAGCCAGACCCATCCCGACCACGATGACGAATTGGCGTACAAGGCTCTGAGCGGAGAAGGCCTTTGTCCCGACGATGAACGTGCCGCCGATGGCCGCCACCAACATGTAGAAGATATAAAAACGTAAAGCCAGAATGCCGAACAGCGCCGAGACCAGTATCACAAAGTATTTGAGGCTCAGTTTCTCTCCGAGCTTCAAGGTCGCCAGCATCGAGAGCGCCAGCAGAAAGATGATCGGCCCGTCCTTGAGTCCCTGCGACGACCACAGAATCAGCGATGGATAGAGCGCAACCAGATAAGCGGACGTGCGCGAGACTTTGATGTTGCGAAAGATGTGTTGCGCGCACAGAAAGATAACGGGCGTCGTGGCCGCGCCCGCCACGGCATTAAAGAATTGCACGGCCAGCATATTGCGCCCGACCACCGTGTAGATCGCCCCGACCAGATAGATCATGCCCCAGCCGCCGCCGCCGCCCGCCGTGAACCACTCCTCCGCAAAGACGTTCCCGTACTGCCAGGACCTCGCCAGCAGGTAGCCGTAGGCATCATAGGTGAAAGCATCGCCGCCGAAGAAACTCTGTAACTCGAAGCGGTAGATCAGACCGCCGACCAGGACTCTCAAGAGCAGGCCCATGATAAAAAGTTGCAGAAGGAAACGGCGCTCCTCCTTGATGGCGTAGATACAGAAGCCTGCGACGAGCGTGAGCGCGATACAGAAGATCAGCGCCGGTTGTCCCTCGTTGGGGATGAAGACGGCGATACTAATGCCGATTGCCAGAGCCAGAAATGCCAGAACCGAATTCATATAACTTCTTTATGCAGAGACTGCCCTGCGCAGCACCTCAGCCAGTTTATCGGATTGTACGGGGACGGTGTAATACTGCAAAGTGTGCCGGCGTCCGGCCTCTCCCATTTGGCGTCGCAACTCGGCGTCCTCTAGAAGTCGCTCAAGGGCCGCGTGCCATTCTTCCAGCGTCGATGCGCACAGATGCGTCACACCCGCTTCGCCGATCTCTGCGCAGCTTCCTACGGGAGTGACCACGTAAGGAACGCCGACGGCCATGTATTGTATCGCTTTAAAGCCGGATTTGCCCGCCGCCCACTCGCTCTCGACTATCGGGTAAAGGCCGATGTCGAAAGATTGAAAGTCTTCGACCTCGCGCGCCAAGTCCCACTTCAGATTTTCAATCTTGACTCCGGGCAAGTCTACGTGCTCGCGTCCCGCACCGACGACTTTCAAACGAAAGCGGTGAGAGCGCGCCAGTTGCTGCAACACAGGGAATATAGTCTCCAGATACGGATAAGTCGAATGCGTACCCACCCAGCCGATGACCGGCACGTCCTCTTGCTGCGACGACGAGGACGGCTGCTCCGCTTGGCTCTTCGGGCGAAAGCGATCCGTATCGACGACCGTTGGAATAATGGCCGTCTCCACGCCCTTGCTCTCGACGTAATTGGCGATGGTGCGATTGCCGCACGTCACGACCTTGGCCCAGCTAATCAGATCGTCCGTCTTGCTGAACCACTTGAGCGCGCTCGCCAGACGACCGTAAACGGGACTCACGTACGGAAGATAGGTGGCGTCGTCCAGATCAAGCACCATCGGGCAAGAGCCGACACGCATCACCAGCCACTCGATCAGAGGCGGCCCAAACAGCATGGCCTCGCGCTGGACTAAAAGGAGATCGACATCGCGCGCACGCCAGACATCCTTAAGGCGGCCGAGCGTTGCGCTGACCAGACGCGCGGCGGTAAAGGGCAGCGCCTCGCGTTTGTAGAGCGAGGCAAACAGTCGTGAATCGATAAACGGATGCACTTCGAGCGTGATGCCGCGCTCGGCCAGAGGGGAGACGAACTGTGCCAGACGATAACGAGTCGCGGCGGCTTCAATCGGATATGAGGCTAAAGCTAGAACCTTCAAAAAAAGTGTCAATAAAGAGAGATGAAAGCGGCGCTACATGGAAGCCGCGTCCGCTCTGCAAAAGGTTTATCTACAAAATAGTGTTAACCGAATCTTTATCCGAGAGAGCGTAAAGCTCACTGTAAATCGAATCGGCGATGGAAAAATTCCGATACTCGACGGCGACCTGTCTGACTTTATCATATAACTCTTCGCGTGAATAAGCCTTGAGCATCGCATCAATCTCCCTGACCGCCTGCATGTAGCCCTCGCGGTTGAACTCCTTAACAACAGCGCCAACGCCGTGCCGCTCTATGATCTCAGAGTCATCGGAGATGCGCGGCGGAATCACCACGGGCAGGCCCATCGCCCAGTACTCACCGTCTTTGATCGAAGTACAGAACCTTTTCGTCGGCACGGGCTTGACCGGATTGATGGCGAAATCGCCCAAGCCCATGTGCGCCGGAACTTCACTGTGCGGGACAAACTTTGTGACGATGATCGAGGGGTCTAGACCGGAAGCATTGCAGAGCGCAAGGATTTTTTCCCGAGGAGTATCCGTCAGCACAAGAGCGCGAAAACTGTCTCCCCAATAATCGCTTGCCGCTCGAAAGAAATCGAAAATCTCCTGCTCAAGATAAATGCCGCCCGTTTTTCCTGCATACACGCAGACTATTTTCCCCTTTAGATTGTACTTCTCAAGCAGGTCAGGATTTTTTCTGTCCGCTGATGAGAAAAGATTGAGGTCAACGCACGCGGGCTTGACGTAGAAGCGTCGCAGCGTCGCACCATATTTTTCTCTGGCGTAATCTTTCATCCCCGCAGTTGTGGCGATGACGGCGGCGGCACGGCGCGACTGCAATTTTTCAAACAGAAAAAGTATGCGAAATGCTAGCCCGCCCTGCGCCCAAGCGCCGTTCTCGACCATCGCCTCGGCGTGCGGCTCGTAGCTGTCTATGACGAGCGGGCGGCCCGTGAGCTTAGACAAAATATATCCGACCGCACCGCCCGGCGTACACCAAGCGTGAATATGCGTGATGCGCTCGCGGCGGCAGAGCCACAGCAGCCGCCACAAAAAGAGCAGCCATTTCAACATCGCCCCGAACCCGAATCTGGAATAACCGAAAGGCACTAGACGCATCCCCTCTTTTTCCAGCTCTTCCTGTGTCGCGCCGAGTTCCGCCTCCGTCATGCGCAGGCGTGATTGTTCCAGCGTCACCAAAAAAATCCGGCTGCCTTCGGGAAGATACCGTCGGATGATTTTCAGATACGGCGAAGTGTAAGTCTGAATCAGCGCATCCCTATAGCTCCAGTATGTGATGACCAGAATATTTTTGGGTCTCATGGCTTATCAGACTTCACGTCGGCGTGCCCGGAAATCAACTCATCTGCTCATGCTCTCGCTCGTCAATTCTTCTTAAACTTACCCTTCGCTTTGTGCAAGAGCTTTTGTCCGACCATCAGCTTGACGAAGAGAGCGGCGATGTTTCTGTTGATTCCGATTCGTCGGCGCGCGTGTGCGAGATGGCGCAATCCCTCTTTTCGGTCGCCGTCCAGATACGAATGGATCGCGCAAAAATAGTGCGAGTATCCATCCAGCATGTTTTTCTGATCTTCGCCGAGCGGCACGTTCTCCACAATCCAGTCGCGGGCCAGCCGATTCTTTCGGATGATCTCCCGATTGTCTCCGCGCATCGAGCGGTTCTCGTGATCGATCAGAGAGATCGTCACGCGGTCGCTTAAGTAAAGCTGATCCGCCGCCAGATTCTCGACCATAAACATCCAGTCCTCGAAGACGGCGTAACGCCTGTCTTCGACGAAGGGACGAAGACGCGGATTCTCTCTTCTCACACAGATGTTGCACGCCAGCGGATTGCCGCGCAGGAAAAGGTCAAGACCGTAAAAGCCCTCCTTCAAAGGGCCGAGCGAAGATGGAGAGTGACGGCCATCCCTTTCGATCTCGTACTTGGTCGCCAGGAAATTAACGCTCGCGTGCCTCTCTATGACGGCGGCGAGAGCGCTCAAATGATCGGCGTGCATCACATCATCGGAATCGAAGAAGACGACGTACTCGCCCAGCGCTTCCCTTAGTCCGCGATTGCGGGCCGCGCCACGCTCGGCATTCGCCTGCCTGATGTACCTGACTCTTTTATCCTGCGCGTAATTCTTGATCACCACTTCTTCGGTGTCGTCAGTGCTGCCGTCATCCACCAGGACGACTTCAAAATCGTCGTGCTCCTGCGCGAGCACGGAATCGAGCGTCGCCGTAATCAGGCTCGCGCGGTTATAGGTCGGAATGACGACGCTGAAAGAAGGCACAGGCGCTCCTATCGTGTAAAGTTTCTCAGGAGCTTGATGAGGGCGGCGTTTGCCGCGCGCGAGCGCCAGTGAATCTTGCCCAGTCCACGCGCTTGATAAAACTCGGGGTCGAAGCGTTTGATAAACGCCGTCAGTTCGCGCGCCCTCTTCGGATCAAGATTCTCGTAAAAATAATAAAGCTGAAACTCCAGGAAATAGAGCATGGCCTTTCGCACGTCTTCACGGCTAAAACTTTTCGTCACCTGAAATCGATCAGAGCCTTCGATGTAGAGCCCAAGCTCCGCGAGGGCTTTGATAAACTCTCCGGTGAAGTCGAATGATCTGAGCACGCGGCTGAAGGTCTTGGCCCAGTCCGTGGTAAACCGTATGCCCTGCGCGATAGATTTGCTCTCTCCGTGCAGGCGATATTTAGAGAAAACGTCTTGGACTTTCTCTATTCGATAATTGAGAGCAACCCGCGCCAGCAGATCGTAATCCATGCCGTAGTGCAAAGTTTCGTCCAGATAGCCCTGCTCTAAAAGCACGCGCCGCAGAAAAAACGAGGAGGGCTGCGGGAAAGGCATCCCTGCCAGATAACGAAATTCCAGATCGTCATCTTCCGCTCCCTTGACCTGCTCCTTAAAGCCTTCGCCGAAGAGCACTGTGCGGCCATGAATCAGCGCGGCATCGCTTTCACGGAAGCGCCCTGCGATGCTGTGCAGAGCGCCCGGCATAAAAAGATCATCGCTTCCGAGCCAGGTGACGATCTCGCCTGTCGCGCGGCGCAATCCCTTGTTGATCGCGTCCGATTGTCCACGGTCTGGCTCGCTTGTCCAGTAGGAGAGATGCTGCTCGTAATTCCTGATCACATCGAGCGCGGAGTCCGTGCTTGCGCCGTCGATGATGATGTATTCCAGCTCAGCATAGCCCTGCGCGAGCACGGACTGAACAGTCTCTTCCAGGTATTGTCCCTGATTGTAAGAGGGAGTGACGACGCTGATGCGTGGAAGGCTCATGTGTTGACGGCGGTCGCGGCAGTTGCTGTCGGAAGAGCAACGGCTAAAAAAGATTGTGTCCGATCAAAGCAAGGCTCTGCCGTGATGTCTTCGATCATGTAGAGCGGAACTTCGCCGTAAAACGCGGCCCACATCGTGTAGGTGCTCGGCGGCCCTAGAATCAGATCGCAGCGGGCGAACGCGTACATATCTTCGATCAGATGATCGTTGCCGAAGGTGAAATTGAACGGCGCGAAATGCTCTGCGCTCTGTTTGACGTTCGAGCAGATCAGGAATCCGACCTTCTTGTCCGGGTACATCGCTTCGACCTTTTCCATCAGTCGCGCGTACTCCCAGACTTCATAAAAATATTTGCCGTCAAGAAATCTTTTGTAGTCGCCATGACGAATATGCACGCCGACCAGCAGATCACAATCGGCGCGCGCACGCTTGATTAACGCTTCGACATTATGCTGGAAGAGTTCGAGCGGCTCAAAGTAAGCGCGTATGGCGTCCCTGTGCGGATAAAAATTGGTGCGGTCGCGAAACAGCCAGCCCTGCGCGAAAAGAACGTGTGTGCGCCGCGCCAGCGCTACAAACTCCGGGCTGTCGAGTCGCACTTCCTCGTCCCAATCAAGCGCGATGGCCCGCACGTATCGGTTACTAATCCCGCTTCTCGCGAGCAAGCGCGCGAGGTAGTAGTTGAAAGAGAAGAAAAGCTTTCTTGTCCAACGGTTTCCCTTAAAGAGAGACGGCCGAGCCGGATAGCGACAAAAAAAGTCCTGCCCTGGAAAGCGAAAATACTCTGCATACTCGTCAAAAGCCGGATTAGCGACCCTTACATCATGTTCAATAGCGCAGGCGAGAAAATTGGCGAAAAGAAAAAGGCTGTTCCCCAATTGTCCGGGCTTACCGACTATCGTAATCATATAAAATTTTGAGCGCTCACACCCTGCGCCTTATTGATGAATCGCATACACGTCGCCGAAGTTTCCCTGCCTTGAGAGCGCCGGCAGAATACTGTCAGACATCTCTTTGGCCGTGACGTGTTTTTCCAAAACGAAGTTCAGATTCTCGCCCAGGCAGTAGTTAAAAAGATAGGCTTCGGAAATAGCGTGAAGCCGCGCCACACATTTTTCCGCCTCGTCTATCAGCTCCGGCGTAAACTCGAAAGAGATATATGGCACAGAGTAGTTGAGACCCGAGAGCACCTGCGCTTCGTACCCTTCGACATCGATCTTAATAAATTTGGCCCGCCCGTGTTTGTCTATCAACTCATCCAGCGTCGTCATCAATACCTTCGCTTCGCGCTCCCAGCTACTCTCTCTGAATCTGGACTTGCCGACCGTCTCGATAAATCTCTCGGACATAGAAGAGATGGTGTGTGAATCGCTCTCGCGAATAGAGGCTTCGCCCGTGTGATCGCCGAGCGCGACCGCTTCGATCAAAACATTTTTCGTAAACATAAAACGTGACCGCAGGTGGCGTATGCATTCCTTCTGCGGCTCGACGGCGATGACCTTGTGGGCCAACTGCGCAAAGATTTGCGTGCGCTGTCCGACGTTTGCGCCGACATCAAAAACAGTATCGCTGCTTTCGATAAGCCGGGCATAGAACGATTTTTGCGCGGCTTCGCGACGCCCTCCCCACTCCGCATCGCGAAAGCGATAATTGTTGAGCTTGTAATAAAGCCCGGCCCTGAGCAGGGCATCTTTGAGACTCTTTTTCAGCATACCCTAGCCTGCGCGCTCGTAAAGCGCGTCGTATTCTTTGACGCCCTCGGCGGCGCGATACGTGACAATGATGTCGACCAGATGAAACGAGTGCTCTCTTAAAAACTGATCTACTTCGTAATACTGACAGGCGTTTTTGTACATCTCGTGATTGTTCATCTCCGTCAGCACAAAGCGTGTGCGCTTGAGCACGTCCGTTCCGCCTTTCAAAACGTCCAGCTCAGTCCCCTGCGTATCGAGCTTGATTAACAGAACGTCGCGCCCCTCCTTGAACTCTTCATCTAGCGTCGAGACCGTGACCTTTTCCGCCGCTTCTTCCTTCAGCCAGTCCTGAAAGACCTGCGGTTGTTTTCCGATCTCCGCCACATTTAACTCGTTGATCGAAGATGAGACGTTGTTTGAAGTGACGTGAAGCGAGGCTTCTCCGCGCGCAGAGCCAAGCGCCAGATTCCTGACGTGGATTCTCTTCTCTCTCGCGGCGACCTCTTTTAAGTGCGGGATCATACGGCTGTTGGGCTCTATGCAATAAACTTCCGCGCCTTTGAAATGCTCTGCGAAATAAAGAGACGTGCCACCGTCGAAGCCGCCGACATCGATGATTACTGCGCCGGGCGCAGCTTCGGCGTGCCCACTTCTTTTGATATGCCTGATCGCTCTGTAGAGATGTTCCGTGTTGCCCGTGAAGAACCGATCTTTAACGTAATGATAAAGTCTGGTGTCTGGCTTGCGAAACGGAAAGAGATAGAGGCCTATGACCTTGTTCAATAGCTGCTTATACATATCTAGGCGGAGACTGAGATGAAGAACGCTCTGCGGCTCACTTCGCTTCTACTGCACCGCTCTGCTGCGGCTGCGGCGCGGCTGACTCCTCATACCAGCGGATCGTCCGGCTCAAGCCATCTTCAAGAGAGGTCTGCGCGCGAAAGCCGAACTTCTCAAGCGCGCGCGTCACGTCTAACCCACGACGCGGCTGACCGTTGGGCCTATCGGTCTGCCACCTGATCTCGCCGTCAAAGCCTGTGAGCCGAGCGATCAGTTCAACCAGCTCACGAATCATAATCTCGCGCCCTGTGCCTATGTTGACGGGCAAGGCTTCGTTATAAGTTTCAGCCGCGCGAAGAATGCCGTCCGCGCAATCCTCTACGTAAAGAAACTCGCGCGAGACATCGCCGGAGCCCCAGACATCTATGTGATCCAGACCGGCACGTCTGGCCTCTATGCACTTACGAATCAAGGCAGGGATGACGTGCGAAGTCTCAAGATCAAAATTGTCGTGCGGCCCGTAGAGGTTGGCCGGAAGCAGGTAGATCGTGTTGAAGCCGTACTGCTCTCGATAGGACTGCGCCTGCACGAGCATCATCTTTTTCGCCAGGCCATACGGCGCGTTGGTCTCTTCCGGATAGCCGTTCCAAATATCGTCTTCCTTAAAAGGCACGGGCGTAAATTTCGGGTACGCGCAAACTGTGCCAAGCGCGACGAATTTTTTGATACCGCGCAGGCGCGATTGCTCGATCAGTTGCGCGCCCATCATCAGGTTTTCGTAATAGAAGCGGCCAGGATTTTTTTGATTGTGGCCTATGCCGCCGACGACCGCCGCCAGATGTATCAGCATATCGGGCGCGGAATCATCGAGCAGTCTCGCGACATCGCTCTCTTTGACCAGATCGTAATCGCGGCTGCGCGGCACGAACACATCCACGCCCCGACTTTCCAGGCACTGGACAAGGTGGCGTCCGAGGAATCCTGCGCCGCCCGTGACAGTCACTTTTTTGTAAGGGAACTCTTGAACCGAATTGTTCATCTGATCTTTCTTCAAGTCGAAGATAAAATTTACGCACTCGTTAGAGCATGAGCCATATCAAAAGCCGTGACGGTCAACAAAAGACGCACGTGCCTCGCTGCTTGCTCAAAACCTTACGCTTGGTTATGGTATCAGATTCGAGAGCGCCAGCGCGAGCGCGCCCTTCAATCGCAAACCTTGTTTTGACCGCGAGCAGGGCAAGGCGCTTGTGCCGACGCACACGCTGCGTGACTAGAGCGTGCTCGGCAATAAAATCACACAGGATTATCAACCGATGACCAAACGCGCATTGATTACAGGCATCACGGGGCAGGACGGCTCTTTCCTGACCGAGCTGCTGCTGGAAAAAGGCTATGACGTTTACGGCATTATTCGTCGCTCTTCGTCCTTCAACACTGATCGCATAGATCATCTCTATCAAGACCCGCACGAGCCGGGGACGCGCCTCAGGTTGCTCTACGGCGACCTCAACGATTCCAGCTCGCTCAACACCATCCTGCGCCAGACCGTGCCGGACGAGATTTATAATCTCGGCGCGCAAAGTCATGTGCGCGTCAGCTTCGACGTACCCGAATACACGGGCGAGGTGACGGGCCTCGGCACTGTGCGCATCCTCGAAGCGATACGCGAGGTCGGCATACGTCCGAAGTTTTATCAGGCATCATCTTCGGAGCTGTTCGGCAAAGTGTTGGAGACACCGCAGACGGAGCGCACGCCATTTTATCCGCGCTCGCCATATGGTTGCGCCAAGGCTTACGCCTATTGGATCACAGTCAACTACAGAGAGTCCTACGATCTGTTCGCCTGCAACGGCATACTGTTTAATCACGAATCAGAACGCCGTGGAGAGACCTTCGTCTCGCGCAAGATCACGCGCGCGGCGACGCGCATCAAGCTGGGTTTACAGGACAAGCTCTATCTGGGAAATCTGGATGCGCGCCGCGACTGGGGTTATGCGCGCGATTATGTGGAAGCGATGTGGCTGATGATGCAGACGGACAAGCCGGACGATTACGTCATCGCGACGGGCGAGACCCATTCAATACGCGAGTTTCTGGACAAGGCGTTCGGCCATCTTGATCTGGACTGGAACAAATACGTCGAGATAGACCCGCGCTATTTTCGCCCGACCGAAGTCGATCTCCTTCTGGGCGACGCCACCAAGGCGCGCGAGGCGCTCGGCTGGGAGCCCAAGGTTGGCTTCAAAGAATTAGTTCAACTGATGGTCGACAGTGACCTTGAATTGGCCCGCCACGAACTAGAGGCGCGAAAGGCGCGTGGCAACGATATTTCCAGCAAAGTCCGCTGGGGCGCAGTGTGAAAGTCAAGACGGCTCGAATCTCATATCGGACGAGACAGTGCGCTTAGGGCTGCACGTCTAATTCTAAAAGCCGCTTGCCATGAATGACTGCCGCGATGGTGATCGTTTCGTTCTGGATACGATAGATTATCCGGTAACTGTAAACGAGCTTTTCGCGAATATTTTCTTCACCGAACTCTGGAACGATACGACCTGTAAACGGGAAGCGACTGAGACTGCGGGTAGTATCAACTATCTTTTTCACAACAGCCGCCGCATAGGAGGTGGAATCGGCAGCGATCTAGACGGCAATCGCTTCGACATCTTCGACGGCTCTCGAAGACCAAACTACTTCGTAAGCCATTTGCTCAATTGCCCTTCGACTTCTTCCTGCGTGAGCGTTCCCTGATTATCGGCTGCCTCTAGCCCGTGACGAACTTTTTCGAGCACGTAGAGATGATACTGAATATCTTCCAGCGAACAATCATCGGGTAACTTATCGAGCAAAGCTTCGACTTCTTCTTTTGCGGTACTCATAACTTTCTCCTTCAACCCGCGCTTACACGAAGACTAAATTTAGCATAACTCTTAAATAATATTGACGGGGCGGCCGCCTTCGCGGATGGATTGCTCTGCGGCTTCGAGGAGGCGGACGACGCGCAGGCCCGCGTGGCCGTCGGTGAGCGCGGGGCGGCGCTCTTTGATGGAGTCTAAGAATTCCTGGCAGACGTAGCGCAGGGCTTCCGTCGAATCGAGTTTTGGCACCCACACGTCGCCCGTTCGGTAGCTGACAAGCGTGCGGTAGGCGTCCTCTTTATCAGCATCGTTTTCGATGCGATTAGAGGTCACGCCCTTGTCGTAGACGCGCAGTTTTTCCGAAGGCTCCGTGTCGTCGTAGACGACCATCTTGCGGCTTCCGGCGATCAAGGTGCGGCGAATCTTGACGGGCGCGAGCCAGTTGAAATGAAAGTGCGCGATGAATTGATCCGGAAAGCGAAACATTACGTAGGCGATGTTTTCAATGCCGGGCTCTATGTGACAACTCCCGGTGGCGGTGACGGCTTCGGGCTCGCGACCGATGATGTAGTCCATGATCGAAAGATCATGCGGCGCGAGGTCCCAGACGACGTTGATGTCGCGTTGAAAGAGCCCCAGGTTGATGCGCACCGAATCGAAGTAGAGCAGGTCGCCAAGCTCTCCGCTCTGGACGATCTCTTTTACTTTGCGCACAGCCCCCGTGTAGATAAAGGTGTGATCCACCATCAGCGTCAGGCCACGACGCTCGGCCAGCTCGATCAAGGCTTCGGCTTCGGAGGAGTTAGAGGTCAAAGGCTTTTCGATGAGGACATGCTTTCCGGCTTCGAGCGCGGCGCGCGCGAAGCGGTAGTGTGTGGCGACGGGCGTGGCGATGACGACGGCGTCCAGATGCGGGTCTGCGAAAAGCTGCGCGCAATCACGGGTCGTGCGCGCGGCGGGATAGCGGCGCCCGACCGTATCGAGGCGCTTCATGTCGAGGTCGCACATCCAACTGAGCTGCGCGCCGTCGTTCTCGGCAAAGTTGCGCAGCAGATTCGGCCCCCAGTAGCCGCAGCCGATCACACCGATGGTCGTCGCGCTCATCATCATTTATACGCAGTACAAGCAGAATCTTCGAGGTGGGCCAATAGATATAGAATGAGTCTGTAACCGAGATAGACGCTCGTCGGATTCACCACGGACGGCTGATCGTTACTGCTGTGCATCACAGATCGCCAATCATCATTAAGGCCGGAGATGGTCAGGGCAGGAACTTTTTTTCCCTTGAAGGAGCTTGAATCGGCGTCTGCATTTTCGATGACGATGCGCGAGAGCGGCACTTTCATTTTCAAAGCCAGCTCGGCTGCAAGGTCGCCAAGCTTGTCGCTGGACATATTGTCCGCCACCTGTAAAGGGCCAAGGCCCAGGCTGTCTATATTGACCATAGAGCAATACTGGCTAAGCTCTTCTTTCTTGATCGCGCCGACCATCGCGTGCGAGCCGATCAGGCCCTTCTCCTCTTTCCCGAACGCGACGAAAACGAGAGTCTTTTTGAGCGTCACGTCCTTGAGCGATCTGTAGAGATGGGCCAACGCCACAATGCCCGTCCAGTTGTCTATCGCGCCGCAGCCGTTTGCTACTTTATCGTAGTGCGCGCCGATGACGATCTTCTCCGTGGATGTTCCGCGCTTGAGGACGACGAGATTGTCTACATCCTTGAAATGATCGATTGAGATGTCTGAAGCGGGCGCGCCGACCTTCTCGAAAAGGGCTTTGACCGCCGCGAGACGCTCCTCATTTTTGCACGGCACTGAGCTGAACTCTTCCCCGAGCTGTTCGAGCGTGGAGATTTTCAAGCCCTCCTGCGCTCTGACAGACACAGGCGCGGCAGTAGCAGCGCACAGCGTGAAGAGCAGAAGCGCCTGCACGGCGAAGAGCTTTGATCCCCGCAGCGCCTTCATGCCGTGGCCCTTCCTTCGAGTGATGCGGTGCGGCTCACAGCATCCTGAATCGCTTCGGCGACGAAGTTGAGCTGCTCGTCCGTTAATTCGGGAAACATCGGGAGCGAAAGCACCCGCGCGGCCTGTCGCTCCGCTTCAGGGAAATCACCCGGCTTGTGCCCGAGCAAACGGTAAGCTGGTTGCAGATGAACCGGCACAGGATAATGTATGCCTGTTTGGACGCCAGCTTTCGAGAGGCTTTGCTGCAAGTGTTCGCGCTCATCCGTTTGGATGACGTAGAGATGATAAATATGGCGCGCGTAATCCATCTCGCGCGGCAGCAGCAGAGGCGTGTCCTTGAGCAGCTCATGGTAGCGCGCAGCATGTGCGCGGCGCAGATCGTTCCAACGATCAAGGTGTCTGAGCTTTACATTCAGTACTGCGCCCTGTAAGCCTTCTAGCCGGAAGTTGTAGCCGATGATCTCGTGATGATATTTGCGCTCAGAGCCGTGGTCTCTGAGCAGGCGGACGCGGCGCGCCACCTCCGCATCGTTCGTCACGACTGCCCCGCCCTCGCCGTAAGCGCCGAGATTTTTGCCCGGATAAAAGCTGAAGCACCCTGCAACGGAGAGCGCGCCGACGCGCCGCCCGCGATAGAGGCTGCCATGCGCCTGCGCCGCGTCCTCTATGATTAGAAGATTGTGACGCGCCGCGATCTCACGGATGGAGTCCAGGTCTGCGGCCTGACCGTAGAGGTGTACGGGCATGATGGCGCGTGTGCGTTCGGTGATCGCCGCTTGTATCTTCGTCGGGTTAATCGTGTAAGAGACGGGGTCGGCATCGACGAAGACGGGCACACAGCCTGCGGTCGAGACCGCTTCGGCGCTCGCAAAAAAGGTGTTGGCCGGGATAATGACTTCCGCTCCCGCAGGGATACCGCAAGCCATCACGGCCAGTTGAATCGCGGCCGTGCCACTGTTGACGCCGATGCAAAAGCGCGCGCCACAGTATTCGGCAAAGGCCGCCTCAAAGGCTTCGACCTCGCGGCCCAGGATAAAGGCGGCGCTCTCGATGACGCGCGCCACGGCCGCGTCTATCTCCGTCTTGATCTCTCTGTATTGCGCCTGTAAGT
>DATLMN010000164.1:0-17112 GCA_035537255.1 Pyrinomonadaceae bacterium
GCGCTCGGCCTACAAACGGCTGAGTGGAAGGAAACGGAGCGGCAGGCGTTTGAGAATCTATCGCTTGTTCTCTCGCTCGTTCCCGATCTCTCAAGGTGGACGAAAGATGAGAGGCTTGGTGCTGCGCGGATCATACGCGCCAAGGCGGGCAGAGATGAGTCGCGTTACCTGCGATTGATGCAACAACACGAAAGGCTGCGAAGCGCGTTCATCAAACTGGGCTCGGCTTAGAGCGAATTTCAATTGGATGTACGCGGAGAAGCATTCACCACAGAGGCACAGAGGACACGGAGATTGCACGGAGGTTTGAATCTTTTCTCTGTGCCTCTGTGGTGAACGGCAACTTCCATTACACTCAATTGAAAACCGAGATAAGCGGGCAATCAACCAGGGCTGTCTTCGTGCGGCTGTGCCGAGAGAAAAGCCTCCTTTAGCGCTCTTTATGAGCGCCCTTCATTTTGAGCATCATTTCGCGTCTGGCCTTGAACTCCGTGCCGGGCTTCCACTCGGGCCAGGTGTTGCCTTGGGCCACGCGGTAGCCTACCTCAAAGAGCAGTTGTGTGTCTTCGACCGCGCCGGACAAATCCCAGTCCGGCTTGATCTCGTCAGAAACTTTGTGATAATCGCGCGAGACGTACTCTTCGCGCTTCTGCTGACCGTACGATTCGGGTTTGCCTATGTAGTCCGTGCCGGGAAAAAGGAAAGTGAGCGCGGGCACGCCCTGCTTCGCCAGCTCGAAATGATCCGAGCGATAGAAGTAGCCCTTCTCAGGCTCAGGGTCAGGCTTGACTGTTCGTCCCTGCGTGGCGGCCTGCTCGACGAGCAGGTCTTCGAGTGTCGTGTTGCCGTAGCCGACGCTGACGATGGCGCGCGTGCGTCCCCACTGGTTCATAATATCCATGTTGATGTCTGCGAGCGTGCGCTCAAGCGGGTAGAGCGGATTCGTCGCGTAGTAGCGCGCGCCGAGCAACCCCTTCTCTTCGGCGGTCGGCGAGAGAAAGAGAATGGTACGCTTCGGCGGTCGCTTAAGCTTCGTGTAGGCTTTAGCAATTTCGAGCATCCACGCGACGCCCGAGGCATTATCAATCGCGCCGTTATAAATCTGATCGCCTTTGAGGCTTTCATCGCGCCCCAGATGATCCCAGTGCGCGGAGTAGATGACGTATTCATCACGCAGCTTCGGGTCAGAGCCTTCTAGCTTCGCGATCAGGTTGTGTGACGCGACCTCGCGCAGTTTGCTTTTGATAGTAATGTTCGCCTGTGCTTTGAGCGGCACGGGCTTGAAATCACGACTCATCGCCGCGCGCTTTAAGCTGTCAAAGTCCTGCCCGGCGGCGGCCAAAAGCTCCTTCGCTTTATCCAGATGAAGCCATGATTCGACGGCGGCGCGATTCATATTGCGGTCGGGCGCGACTATATCGAAGCTCTCGCGTCCGGCGTTGGCCGCAGGAACTTCCCAGGCATAACCCGCCGGGCCAGTCTCGTGAATGATCACGGCGGCAGCTGCTCCCTTCGCGGCTGCGATCTCGTACTTGTAAGTCCAGCGACCGTAATAGGTCATGGCACGCCCTTTGAACATCTTCTCGTCAAGGCGGGATAGGTCGCGCGGGTCTGGAATGGGCGGATCGTTGACCAGCATCAGGATGGTTTTGCCGCGCACGTCCACACCCTTGTAATCATCCCAGCCGAATTCCGGCGCGACGATGCCGTACCCGACAAAGATCATCTCGGAGTTTTCAACTTTGACTTCTGGCACAAAGCGGCGCGAGAGTGCGACGTAGTCATCCTTGTGCTTGAGCGTGAGCGTTCGTCCTCCGACGTTGAAAGATGCAGTGGGCTCAGCCGTGAGGCCCGCGAGCGGAACTTTCTGTACGTAAGTGCCGTCCGAGTTGCCGGGTTTGAGGCCGAGCCGTTTGAACTCCGCTGTGATGTACCGGACAGTTAGCTCTTCGCCGCGCGTGCCGGGCGCGCGTCCCTCATATTCGTCCGCCGAGAGCGCCTTGATGTGTCGAAGCAATTCGGCGGCTGTGATGCTCGCCGACGCATTCCTGATATCGGCGGGCAGCGCCGCATTCTTACTGTTTGTCTGACGCACCTGGGCCAATCCCGCCAGCGCGAGAGTAGACAGCGCCGAACACAATCCGAGCCACATCATGATCTTTCTCATCTCCCCCTCCTGAGATAAAAGTAAAGCATGAATGTTCCAAACGTGTTTCTAAGAGCGTGATGAAAAAGCCCCGCGAGGGGCGATAGAGTGTAGCCCACGGCGCGAGCCGTGGGAATCAGATTAGAAAAAAGCATAGAGCCCGCAAGGGGCGAAAGACGTTCAGGTCGGACTTCTTTCGCCCCTCACGGGGCTTTTTCTCTTTATGATCGCGCTCTACCCACGGCTGACGCCGTGGGCTACACTCTGCCGCCCCTTCGGGGCTCATATCATTTATCCAATAGCCTTCGAACCATCAACCCGTCCTCTTTAATTTCCCTGTGTGCTTGGCCCATAGCTCTATGCGGCCAAAGACCCAGAGGCCGAGCGGGATCATCACGACGCCCATCAGCAACAGTACCGACAACTCCGGCAAGACCATCGAGAGCGGAGCGCCGGACAGATGCTCTTGCGTTGACGAAGCGTCGCCGATGCCGACCAGCTTGCGGCAGGCAGAGAGCGTGTACGTCGCAGGCGAAAGGTACGAGAGCGGTTGAAGCCAACGTGGCAGCACCTCTACCGGATAGTAAACGCCGGAGACCAGCAGCAGTAGTCCCTGAAAAATATTGGTCGCTTCCGCCCCGCGCTCTGGGCTCATCAGCGGCAGCACGGCCGCCATCAATCCCAGACCGATAAAGGCGAGCGTGCTCATCAACAGCACGACGAGGACGCCGAAGATGTTCGCTCCTTCCAAATTCAATTCGGTGAAGAGCAGCAGCCCCGTGAGCACGATCAACGTGTGTATCAGGCTATAGATCATCGCCGTCAGGCTCACTCCGCAGAGATGCACCAGCCGCGAGATCGGGGCCATAAAGGTGTACTCAAGCGTGCCCTCCCAGCGCTCGAACGCGATTGACATGGCGATCTCCTGATAAAGCTTCGAGAGAAAGTTCCAGAGCAGCGCGCCCATCACGAGTGTCAGCGTTAGTTGATAGTCCCCTGCGGCGACGCCGATGAGGGCGACGGTGGCCGACGTGGTCAGGGCGTAGAAGCTGAAAACGATCTCCCACGACAGGTAGCGGCGCGACAAATGAAATCCGCGAAAGACGAAGGCCCACGTTTGCCGCATCGTTCGCTCGATTACCTGTTCCATCAGACTTCCTCCAGTTCTGCGTTCTCTTCCTCTTCTTCATCAAGCAGCTCTTCGCCCGTGAGCTTGATAAAAGCATCGTCCAGATTGCCCGCGCCCGCCAGCGCCTTGAGCGAAAGCGCTGTGCCTTCGGCCACGAGCCGCCCTTTTGCCAGAAAGCCTATGCGCGCGCAGAGCCTTTCAGCCTCCGCCATGTCGTGCGTCGTGAGCAGAATGGTCGTGCCCTCTTGATGCCTGAGCCGTTCAAGGAATGTCTGCACATCACGACGACTGCGCGGATCAAGTCCCGTCGTCGGCTCGTCCAGAAGCAGGAGCGGCGGGTTGACCATCAGTGCGCGCGCGATGGCGACCTTCTGCTGCATCCCACGGCTCATCTCTTCGAGCGGCGCTGTGAGCTTGCGCTCTTCCATCCCCAACTGTTCGAGTATGAGCATCACTCGCTTCTCGGCGTCGCGCGCGCTCAAGCCGTAGAGCAGCGCCGTATAGAGCAGGTTTTCGCGCGCCGACAATTTTTTAAAGAAGGCGGCATCCACGCTGACGCGACCGATCTTGCGCCGCACGACTTTATGCTCTCGCGGCAACTCGTGGCCGAGTATGCGCACCACACCGGCATCCGGGATCAGCAGCGTAGAGAGAATGCGAATCAGCGTCGATTTGCCGGAGCCGTTTGGCCCGAGCAGTCCGTAAGTCTCCCCGCGCGCCACCTCGAACGAAACGCCGTCGAGCGCCCACTCCTCTGAGATTTTCGATTTCAAAATCCCCTTGCGCTTACGAAACATCTTGCGCAAGCTTCGTACTTCGATGGCCGGATATGTCATGACAACTCCACGCGGGAAAAGCATCCTCACGATGCGCTCTGGCGATAAAAGGGATGAATGGATTTAAAGTGCGATGGTGAGAACCAAGTAAGCGAGGGAAAGAGTCGCGCCGCTCTGTGGAAGCGTTCGTGCGCCGCCGCGTGTTCGCCAACTCCCTGAGCGGGAACTCGGCAGCGGCGGTTACTGTTGACTCTTCTCTCTTACTTAGCTGCTAGCGTTGCTTGATCATGGGTATCACCTGTAGTGATCACAAGCCTACCGCGCCTTCAGTATTTTTGCAAGAATTTAGCGCGGACTTAGGCGGTCGCGCTTGATTTTGCCGGAAGATCAGGGCAACCTTGACGGTATGAAAAACAGAAACAGGCACTCATCTCTGGATCTGCGCGCGATGGCGCGCCGCGCCATGATTGAAAACGGCTTTGAGCCGGACTTACCCGAAGACGCAGAGCGCGAGGTGCAAGCGATTGAACAACATGGGCCAGTCGATGCGATTGATTCAAAGGTACGCGACCTGCGCTCTTTGCTCTGGTCGTCAATCGACAATGCTGAGTCGCGCGATCTTGATCAGGTCGAGTATGCAGAGGCTTTGCCCGGCGGCGATATTCGCCTGATGATCGGAATCGCGGATGTCGATGCTTTCGTCGCCAAAGGCTCTGCGCTTGATCGCCTGGCTCTGCACAATACGACCTCCGTTTACACGGGCGTGCGCACCTTCCCGATGTTGCCCGAACAGCTCTCCAACGACACGACTTCGCTGCTCGAAAATGTCGACCGTGCGGCGGTCGTCATTGACTTAACGGTCGACCCCGACGGCGACGTGCGTTCCAAAGATGTCTATCGCGCGATGGTGCGTAACCACGCGAAACTGATTTACGAACAGGTCGGCGCGTGGCTGGAAAAGAAAGCTCCCGCGCCGCAGAAAGTCTCGGAGGTTAAGGGACTGGCTGAACAGCTACGCTTGCAGGATGAAGCGACGAATCGTCTGCGCGCTCTGCGCCAGCGTGCGGGCGCGCTCAACCTACAAACGATAGAGGCCAAGCCGGTGGCGCAGGACGGGCGCGTCGTCGACCTCGTAGCGACGGAACACAATCGCGCGCGCGACATCATCGAAAGTTTTATGGTCGCGGCCAACACAGAGATGGCGGAGCTGTTGGAAGACCAGGGCTGGCCGTCGATTCGCCGCGTCGTGCGAACACCCTTGCGCTGGCCGCGCATCGTCGAGCTTGCTCAAGGGGTCGGAGAGAACTTGCCGGAAGAGCCGGACTCGCGCGCCCTCGCGGCATTTCTCACGCGAAGGCGCGCCGCAGACCCTCTACATTTTCCAGACCTCTCGCTCTCGGTTGTGAAACTGCTCGGCGCTGGTGAATACACTGTCGAGAGCGCGGGCGGTGAAGGCGAAGGACACTTCGGTCTGGCCGTCAACGATTATTCGCATTCGACCGCGCCGAATCGCCGCTATGCAGACCTCATCATGCAAAGACTGCTCAAGGCACGCGCCGCGCGCGCGTCAACGCCTTACACTGTAGCGGAGCTAAGGGACATCGCGGAGCGTTGCACAGAGCGCGAGGATGCCGCCAGAAAAGTCGAGCGGCTGATGCGCAAGGCTGCGGCGGCAGTGCTGCTTGGCGAACGAATCGGCGAGACCTTCGATGCGATTGTGACGGGCGCTTCGGACAAAGGCACTTACGTGCGGCTGATTGCGCCTCCGGCGGAAGGGCGCGTGATGCGCGGAGAACAGGGAATGGATGTCGGCGATAAGGTGCGCGTCAAGCTGATCTCCACAGAGCCGGAGCGCGGCTATATTGATTTCGCGCGCTCAAGCTAAAGCCATCGAAATTGAATCATCATCACAGGCAAGATCAAAGGAGCAGCAATCTTTATGCAGGAGTTACCCATCGCATGTGACATGACGGCTTTGAACGCCGCGCAAAGAGAGCGCCAGCAAGCTCTGATGAAAAGCTTCCATGCTCTTATTCAAGAGATGCAGGAGACGAATGACGGTTACGCTTTCCGTCTCGCGGCGGACACTGAGACGATTTTGCTCGCGGCGGAATTTATTACCATCGAACGCCTGTGCTGCCCTTTCTTTAATTTCGCGCTCGAAGTTGGCCCAACTGACGCTCCGCTCTGGCTGAGAATCGGTGGGCGCGAGGGCGTCAAAGAATTTATCAAAATGGAACTCGGCTTGGAGTGAGTTGGCCGCTTCGTAATGTCACCCCTTCGGCTCTCTATTGCTGCGCCTGCGGTCGATGCATTCTCACAATACACGCTTTCGTTATCAGGGCAGCCCGATATGGTCGGGTGGTCATTTTGAGAGGGGTTTGAGGGCCGTTTTACGGGCATATTCGGCCATTTAGGGCGTGGCACTGATCTTGCAGTAATCCGCCGCATGACTACCGACGCAGCCATCTACCCAATCTGGCAAAACATCGGAAGCGCCGCCGCCGATGTTCCGCAAACGGACTATGCGCTGGCCCAGGCCGCCGCCAAGGGCGATATGAGTGCGTACGAAGAACTCTATGCACGCCATAATCGCCGCGTCTACTCTCTGTGCCTGCGCATGACGCAAAACGTCTCCGAGGCCGAAGACCTCGCGCAGGAAGTCTTTATCCAGCTCTTTCGCAAAATAGGCTCTTTTCGTGGAGAATCTGCCTTCACCACCTGGCTGCATCGTCTGACGGTTAACCAAGTGCTGATGCACTTCCGTAAACGTTCGGTCAAGATGGAGCAAACTACGGAAGAAGGAGAGACGCCCGTGCAGGTGGTGCATGGCACGGAGAACCCGAACTCGATGCCTGTGGTGGACAGGATCGCGTTGGACAAGGCTATCTCGCAGCTACCTCCTGGATACCGGACAGTGTTTGTGCTGCACGATGTGGAGGGGCATGAGCACGAGGAGATCGCGAGGATGCTCGGGTGCTCTGTGGGGACAAGTAAGTCGCAGTTACACAAGGCGAGGATGAAATTAAGAGGCTTGCTCAGGAAAAAGTCTAACCTGCTTTTTTAGCTTGAAAGAACTCGTGGGCCCACCGTGTCTAACCGGAAGCAGAGACGGCGTTGTCATAGGCCACGAACATCTCGTTTTGACCCGTAATGCAAATGTTCAGCTCGCGCAGCAGTCCATCTTGCAGTCCGTAAATCCAACCGTGGACGGCTATCTCCTGCCCGCTTTCCCATGCCTTCTGTAGAATAGTCGTCTGGCTCACATTCATCACCTGCTCTATGACGTTCAATTCGCAGAGTCTGTTTAATCTCTCCGTCTCGTCCTGAACGGCGTCGAGCAATCCCTTGTGTTTATCTATCACGTCATGCACGTGTCGCAGCCAGTTATCAATCAAGCCAAAATGTAGATTTTGCATGGCGGCCTGCACGCCCCCGCATCCGTAGTGGCCGCAGACGATGATGTGTCCCACCTTCAGCACCTCGACCGCGTACTGAATGACGGACAGGCAGTTGAAGTCCGTATGGACTACTATGTTGGCGACATTGCGGTGAACGAACATCTCGCCGGGCGAGAGGCTGACGAGTTGCGTGGAGGGAACGCGGCTGTCCGAGCAACCGATCCAGAGATAAGTCGGCGATTGCTGCCGGGCCAGCTTCGTAAAAAAATCCGGGTCCTTAGCCGTAAGCTCTGTCGCCCACTCTCTGTTTCTTTCGAGAAGTTCCTTTAGCTCTTTCATATCGGTAAAGTTTCTCTGAGACAGCGCCTAACAGGGGCTGCCGGTTTTATGCCAGATCAAAAAGAAGTATTTCGGACGGCTCAAGACCTTTGATTATAAGCGATTGTTCTTCGCTGATGCTCGCGCCGTCGCCGTGTTTAAGTTGTTGTTCACCGACCGTCACCATTCCACGCGCCACCTGTAGCCAGGCGTGTCTCCCCTGCGCTATGGGGTGCGCGACCTCTTGTCCGGCGTCTAGCAATCCGGCGTACAGCTCTGTATCCTGATGAACCGTCACAGAGCCGTCGCGCCCGTCATTGGATGCGATCAGGCGAAGTCGACCGCGCTTCTCTTCATCACTATACATCTTCTGCTCGTAACCGGGCTTCAGGCCCTGCTCGTTCGGGACAATCCAGATTTGAAGAAAATGTGCGGCCTCATTCGGTGAATGATTTTTCTCGCTGTGCGTGATGCCTGTTCCGGCGCTCATGCGCTGCACTTCGCCCGGACGAATGACAGACCCGTTGCCCATGCTGTCCTTGTGTTCCAGAGCGCCTTCGAGCACGTAGGAGATAATCTCCATGTCTCTGTGCGGATGCGTCGGGAAACCGCGTCCCTCGCGCACGCGGTCTTCGTTGATCACGCGCAAATCGCGAAAGCCCATAAAGCGCGGGTCGTAGTATTCGCCGAACGAGAAAGTGTGATAGGTATTGAGCCAACCGAAGTCGAAGTGGCCGCGATCTTCCGCCCTGCGTATTGTAATCATAACACGTCCTCCTGCGGCTTTAGCTTTTGCGCGCGGCGGCCATGATGCGCTCGATCTCGTCGGGCGCGGAAGGAATCTTCTCAGACATCTTGCGCAAAGTATTCTCTGGCGTGATCAGATAGTCGTCTTCGATACGAACGCCTAGCTTTTCCGTCTGGATGTAGACGCCTGGCTCTATGGTAAAGACTTCGCCGGGGCGCATGGGTAAAGAAGAGTTGCCGACATCATGCACGTCCATGCCCAGATAATGGCCGAAGCTGTGAATATAGAAATGCTCCATCGTGTACTCGCGCCCGTCGGCGTCGCGCGCGCGCAAGGGACTCTTGCGCAGGTACTCCTGTGTGAAGCGTTGCAAATCCGAATGCGTCATGCCGGGCTTCCAATAGGCTGCGATGGCCGATTGCGTATCAAGCACAAGCTGATAGACGGCGCGCTGGCGCTGCGTGAATTTGCCGTTGGCCGGATAGGTGCGCGTAATGTCCGCAGTGTAGAGCGAATACTCCGCGCCTATGTCGCAGACCACCAGATCGCCGTCGTCTATCTTTTTATGATTCTCTCCATAGTGAAGAATGGTCGAATAGATGCCGCTGCCGACGATTGAAGGAAAGCCCGGACGCTCAGCGCCGTTTCTCATAAAGGCCGCTTCGAGTATGGCCTGTATCTCGAACTCGTACATGCCGGGCTTGAGAGCGGCCATGATGTCGCGCTGGGCTTCGCCCGTGATGTCTATCGCTTTTTGCAGCAAGGCAATCTCGGCGGGCGATTTCGCTTTGCGCATCTCGGCGACGGCTTGCATGTCTGAGACGATCACAACACCGGGCAACTCTTTGCGCACGCGCTCGACCAACTCGTATTCACGCACGAAGCCGTTGACGGCGCGACGCGGCGCGAGCGTATAAAGCTTCATAGAGCTTTGCCCGGCGGCGTTCTTAAACGCCGAAAGCGCCGCAGCCTCTTTCAACAAAGGCAGCAGGTCGTCCCTTCTTGCGAGCGGGAGCACGCGTTCGACGCCGAAGGCTTGTGCGGCTTCCGCGCCGGGCGCGAGTTGGACGCCCGTCCAGCGTTCGGCTACGGGGTCGCGCGGCGGAATAAAAACGATCTCGCGTGCGCCGCCTGCGGAGGGCAGTCCGGCGGGCACGAGCAGCAGTGCCGCTCCGGGTGTGCGCACTCCGGTCAGGTAAGCCATCCAGTTGTTCTGCCGGTAACGCATCTCGACGCCCATGTCCTCTTCGACGTTACCGAGGATGAGGACGACGCCGTCCTTCGTCTGCTCCATCAGCTTTTGACGACGCGCGCGGTACTCACCCAAGGGTTGATTAAGAAGGCGCACGCCCGGCTCGTCATAGAAATCGCCTGCGGGCGCGGCCTGAGCGGAAAGCGGCGCGAGCGCAAGAAGATTGGTTAAGAGAAGCGAAACAGTAAGCAGGTGCGGCGCGGCGCGAAATGGTTTCATGCGAATAGGGCCATCTACTATTTTAAGGTTTGCAGTTCTCTATTCTACCCTTAACACTTCAGGCACGACCTTTGAGCAGCAGAGGCTGCCAGAGCGACTTCAAACGCCTCCCGCTCGCCGTCTGTAGAATACTCATCAGCCCCATGTAACCATACCCGAAGAAAAAGAGGGTGAGAAAGGGGATCGGCCCCCACATGTGCATACGCGCGGCATAGAGAATAGCGAGCAGAAAATAGACGGCGAAAGACAGCTCAAGCAGCGGCAGCCAACCGCGTTTGCGTTTGTACTTTTTGCGCTTCCAGGTTTCGTCGCTCGATTGCTCGACCTGATATTTCGGCGTGCGTACGAACTCGGATTTCATCCCGACGAGCGCTTCCAGGACGGCGCGCGCATTGCTAAACGCTAGACCAATGCCTAAGGCCATGACGAGCGGCAGATGCAACAGGCGCGGCACACGGCGTGTGTCCAAGTACCAGACGCCCGTGCCGTAAAAGAGCACCACGGAGATCGTCGAAAAGAAAAGCAGCGGCACATCGAAGGCCATCAATTGATAAAAGCCCTGATTGTAACGCGTGAGCAGGAGCGGAAACTGTAGGAAGCTGACGACGATCATCAGCGGATAACTGATGTTGCCCGTCAGGCGAAAGAACATCTCAAGCTTGACGCGAAGCGGCAGCGGCGCAAACCAGATGCGACGATAGAGCTTGATGCCGACCTGCATCACGCCCTTGGCCCAGCGACGCTGCTGCGCCTTAAACGCGTTGATCTCGACGGGAATCTCGGATGGCGCATCCTCTTCCAACAGGTAAACAAATTTCCAGCCCATCAACTGCGCGCGGAAAGAGAGGTCTGTATCTTCAGTCAGCGTGTCGTGTTGCCAGCCGCCGCTCATTTCTATGGCGCGGCGTCGCCAGATGCCAGCCGTCCCGTTAAAGTTAAAGAAGCCGCCCGTCCGATTGCGCACGGTCTGTTCGACGACGAAGTGACCGTCGAGCATGATCGTTTGAAGGCGCGTCAGCAGATTGTACGAGCCGTTGATGTGCGACCAGCGCATCTGCGCGCAACCCACCATAGGGTCTGTAAAATAATCGACCAGCTTGCGTAAACAATCCGGCTTGGGCACAAAGTCCGCATCGAAGATGGCGACCAGATCGCCCGTCGCGCTCTTCAGACCGTTTTCGAGCGCGCCTGCCTTAAAGCCCGTGCGATCCGTGCGATGAATGTAATGAATATCAAAACCTTTGCGCGCGTAAGCTTCGACGGTCGCGCGTCCCAGTTTCACGGTCTCGTCCGTCGAATCGTCTAAGACTTGAATCTCAAGTCGCTCGCGCGGGTAATCAATCTCCGTGACGGCCTTGAGCAGCCGCTCAACGACGTACATCTCGTTAAAGAGCGGCAGCTGGACGGTGATGCGCGGCAACTCCGTCTCTTTCCAGATCGCCTTCGGCTTCGGACTGAAACGATGATAACGCCAGAAGTCCACGACCTGCTTGATGCGGTAAGCGCCGTAGATCGAGAGCACGAACAGGAGGCCGAAGTAGAGCGACAGGACGACCCAGTCGAAGGTGTCTAGCTGATAAAGCGGACTGATATTTCCGTAAGTTTTGTTGATCGCGTCGTAGAAACTCGTCCACATCCCGGCAATCGTTTTTGCCAGGTCTGGCGGCGGCGGGATAACTTGTCTTTGAATCATTACGGTCAATTCCAGAAATACAGCACGCTTCACAAAGCGAGGAAACTTCCCTTTTGGGATGTTCTAAGTCCCGGACTTAGAACGCCAGACTCCGGGCCGTTGCCACAAGAAACGAGCAGCGCATGTGCTCAAAGTCGCATCCAGCGCTGCCCGGCCATTAAGATGATGATTTTACAGCAACGGATGTATGCGCGCTAGCCGCGAGCGAGTTTTAGTTTTCGCCCATGTGACGCTACTGCCTACTGTCCGCGACGGACGCGCACGCGCGTTCTTTTAGTCGCGCTCAATCTAGATGCGGCTTGAGGGCGAGCCGTAGTCGCTCGGCGCAGATCGTACAGGCTCTTTTGTGCGCGTCGGCTCTACGGCTGCGGCTCGCGTCAAGACAGCGGCGTCGTCACTCTGCTCGACGGAGAGCGCCCCTGCTTTAGCGCCGAAGCGCCGCCGGAGGCTCTGGCCCAAATCGACCAGGCCGGGCACGACATAAACGGCTGCGACCACGCTAAAGAGCGCGCCCGTCAAAAAACGTGACAGATGGGTATTCTCCCAGAGACCTAAGACTGTGAGCCCCCAATCCAGGATGACAGGCACTGCGGCCAGCAGCAGCCAACGCAGGCGAGGCGTATCCACTCTCTTCAGGGAACGCGCCAGCGGATAGAGCAGGACGCTCAGGGCAAAGCCGAAGTACAGACCCGTACAGCGCGAACACACCGCGAGCTTCTGGCCTTCCAGATGCAAAGATCGTTCGGGAAGCTGGTGACAGAGATAACTGAAGGCTTCGTAGATAGGAAGCGCTAGCGCTGTATGCCCGCTGGCGAGAAGAAGCGGCGCGGCTACAATCAGGAGCGCCGGAACGAGCGCAACTATAACCATCGCGGCCCACACGACGGCGGGCGCGCGCCGGGACTGCGCACGTGCCCCGAACTGTGGAACATAAGTATCAGCAGGAGCAAACATCTTTCCATTTTGGATTTTAGATTTTGGATTAAGAGGCGCGCGATGTTGGATTGAGCTTTGCTATTCGAGCTTTTAAATCTGAGATATTCAAATTTGAAATCTCAGATTCGAGCCCAACGGAAGCGCCAATCCAAAATCTAAAATCGTATCACTGCGTCCGGCCCGCCCTCTACGTGGACTGTGTCGACGAAACGTATGTGATGCGAGTCGGTCGTCATCACGAGCGAGTGCGTGCGCTTGCCCGTGCCGAAGAAGCGTACTCCCTTGAGGAGCGCGCCGTCGGTCACGCCTGTCGCGGCGAAGATGATCTTTTTGCCGGGCGCTAGATCATTCGTATCATAAACCTTGTCCGGGTCGTTGATGCCCATCTCTTTCAGACGCGCGATGACCTCCTCTTTTGCGGGCACTTTGTCTTTGTCCACGCCGAGGCGTTCCGGGTCAAAGACCAGCTTGGCCTGAATCTCGCCGTTCAGGCACTTCATCGCGGCGGCTGTGATGACGCCCTCTGGCGCGCCGCCGATGCCCATCAGCGCGTGTATGTTCGTGCCCGCGACCGCCGCAGAGATGCCCGCCGACAAATCGCCGTCCGAGATCAAGCGTATGCGCGCGCCAGCCTCACGCACTTCGCTGATCAGCTTTTTATGGCGCGAGCGCTCCAACGTAATGACCGTCAGATCATCCACGTCGCGCCCCAGACGGCGCGCAATATTTTTGAGGTTGTCCTTGACGGGCGCGTCTATATCGATTGCGCCGCGACATGATGGGCCCACGACGATCTTGTCCATATAGATGTCGGGCGCGTTCAGGAGTCCGCCACGCTCTGCTGCGGCCAGAACGGCGATGGCATTGTTGGCTCCGAGCGCGCAGAGGTTCGTGCCTTCCAGGGGGTCTACGGCGATGTCAACTTCCGGAAACTCTTCGCCGCCGTCTTCGACTTTGAAGCCGCCGCCGACCTCTTCGCCGATATAGAGCATAGGCGCTTCATCGCGCTCGCCTTCGCCGATCACAATGCGCCCGCGCATAGGCACTGTGTCCATCACTTCGCGCATCGCTTCGACGGCGACATGATCAGAATACTTGCGGTCGCCCTGTCCCATCGTCCGCGCAGAGGCGATGGCCGCCGCCTCGCACACGCGCAGGAAATCAAGCGACAGTTCGCGCTCCGTTCTTATCTCGTGACCCATAAAGTGATTGTTCTCCTGATTTGAAATTTCGCAGCCGCGTACAGACGGCGCTGACCTGATCGCTTGATAGGATTGCAGGGAAATCTGGTCGCCATAGTAGCAGACGGTGCACGGAAATTGTAGAGGCGAAATGGTAATCTTAAGCTTTGTTCGCCGTCGCAACAAATATCATGAAGAGGATCAAATGCATGATTAGCTTTTTTTATTGACCATGCCGCCGCTTGTAGCGTAAGTTTCCTCTCTACTCCTGATCTGTGTTTCTGTAATTCATAACCCACGCCCTCGCGCCTCTTTATTCGGGGACGATCTCAAGCTTTCGTCGCCTTCAGGGATAGAGGCCGCAAGCTTTTGACGGAGACGAACAGAATGAAAAATGCGTCCAGACCCCTCGTGCTTGATCTGAGCGAAGTCGGAGCAAACGATGTCGAGCTGGTCGGAGGAAAGTGCGCCAGTCTGGGAGAGCTGTTCAGAGCGCTCGCGCCGCGAGGGGTGCGAGCCGTTGACGGGTTTGCGACGACGAGCGACGCCTATCGTCTGCTGCTTCAGACGGATGGTTTGGGCGAGCGTCTGCGCGAGCTGATGGACGGCCTTGATTACGATGACATGAAGGCGCTCAATGCCGCCGGCAGACGTGCGCGCGCATTGATGCTCGACACGCCTCTGCCTGCGGTCGTCAACGATGCGATTCTGGACGGCTACAGGCGTCTGTGCGAGCGCACGCGCCGCTCTTGCGAAGTGGCCGTGCGCTCCTCCGCCACAGCAGAAGATTTGCCGGAAGCCTCTTTCGCCGGTCAACAGGACACGCTGCTGAACGTGCGCGGCGAAGACCGCCTGATCGAAGCCTGTCATCAATGCTTCGCCTCGCTGTGGACTGATCGTGCGATCTCTTATCGCGCAGCGCGCGGCTTTGATCATTTCGACGTGGCGCTCTCCATAGGCGTGCAGCCGATGGTGCGTTCCGATCTGGCATGCTCCGGCGTGATGTTCACGCTCGATACGGAATCCGGCTTTCGCGATGTCGTGGTCATCAACGGCGCTTGGGGCTTAGGCGAAGCCATCGTGCAGGGCATGGCGACTCCCGACGAATGGGTCGTCTTCAAGCCGACGTTGAAGACGGGCGCGCGCCCCATCGTCAGCCGTCGCCTCGGCGGTAAAGAGGTCAAGATGGTTTACGGTATTGACGAGAAGGGCACGCGCACACGCGAAGTGGTCGAGGCGCAGCGCAATCGCTTCGTGCTCGGCGATTATGACGTGCTGCAACTGGCGCGCTGGGCCTGCATGATCGAAGAGCATTACTCGGAGCGCGCAGGACACCCGCAGCCTATGGACATAGAGTGGGCCAAGGATGGTATTACGGGCGAGCTTTTTATTCTGCAAGCGAGACCCGAGACGGTACATGCGACCAATCGCGAAAACTTTGTGGAGACTTATCGTCTGACGGGCGAGCGCGCAGAGCCTCTGGCAATCGGCATCGCCGTCGGCAACAAGATTGCGCAGGGCTCTATACATGTCCTTGCAGACCCGGATCACCTGGCCGAGTTCAAAAAAGGCGATGTGCTTGTGACTTCGATGACAGACCCTGCGTGGGAGCCGATCATGAAACGCGCGGCGGCCATCGTCACGGATCGCGGAGGCCGTACCTGTCACAGCGCCATCATCAGCCGCGAGCTTGGGCTTCCCTGCATCGTCGGCACGGGCAATGCTTCACAGAAGCTCTCGACGGGCATGGAGGTCACGGTCTCCTGCGCAGAGGGCGAGCGCGGCAACATCTACGAAGGGCTGATAGATTTCGCTGTCGAGCGTCGCACGGTCACGGAAGACGACCGCCCGCGCACACAGGTGATGATGAACGTCGGCGACCCAGACCACGCTTTTGCTCTCGCATCCCTGCCCAACGACGGCGTCGGCCTCGCGCGTCTTGAGTTCATCATCAACAATCACATAGGCATTCATCCGATGGCGCTTGTGCGTTATCCGCAGCTTGAGCGCGCGGAAGACGTGCGCGAGATAGAGCGGCGTATCGGCGAGGAAGACCCGCGCGAATTTTTCGTTCGACGACTCTCCGAAGGCATAGCGCGCATTGCGGCGGCCTTTTATCCGAAGCCCGTTATCGTTCGTATGTCAGACTTTAAATCGAACGAGTACGCGCGATTGATCGGAGGGCGCGAGTTCGAGCCCGTCGAGGAGAATCCCATGCTCGGCTTTCGCGGCGCATCTCGCTATTACGACGAGCGTTATCGTGAGGGCTTTCGTCTCGAATGCGCGGCGCTGCAACGCGTGCGCGAAGAGATGGGCCTCGTCAACGTCAAAGCGATGATTCCCTTCTGCCGCACGGTCGAAGAGGCCGAACGTGTCGTAAGTTTAATGGCGGAGTATGGAGTAAAGCAGGGCGAGCAGGAGCTTGAGATTTACGCCATGTGCGAATTGCCGGCCAACGTTATTTTCGCGGACGAGTTCCTGCGCATCTTCGATGGCTACTCTATAGGCTCGAACGATCTGACGCAGCTCGCGCTCGGGCTAGACCGCGATTCAGAGATGGTGGCGCATCTCTTTGACGAGCGTAACGGCGCTGTCGAGCGTATGGTCGCGATGGCGATTGATGCCGCGCACCGCGCAGGCAAAAAGATAGGCATCTGCGGCCAGGCTCCCTCCGATTATCCGGAGTTCGCCAGCTTCCTGGTCGAGCGCGGCATTACTTCGATCTCGCTCAACCCGGACACCGTCATTCAAACCACGCACATCATCATTGAGGCCGAATCCAAGCTGCAAGCGAACGGCCAGCAGCGTGAGGATGCTCTCGCCGGAGCAGCCATTTCAAATTCCAAGCTGCTTTAGCGTAAATGCGCGTAGATACCGCTCATCACCGAACTATTTCCCAGCCCCTTGCGGGGTTCTAAAGCTCTTAATCTGCGGCGACCGATTCGCGTGATTCCGATTGATGCCAGGGCGGCAAGGTCTTGCGCGCGCGTTTCTCTTTCTTTAACCCTAAGGCCCAGTCGGCCTGCATCAATGTGTGTATGTCGCGCGTGCCTTCGTAGATGACGGCGGCCTTGCAATTGCGCAGGTAACGCTCGACAGGGTAATCGTTCGAGTAGCCGTTTGCGCCGTGAACTTCTATCGCCATCGACGCGGCCTTCTCGCTTCTCACGGTCGCCTGCCACTTCGCCAGCGAAGTCTCTTTCGCGTTCGGCTTGCCTTCGTTTTTCAAGTACCCTGCTCTGAGCCACAGCAGATGACACATCTGGTAATCGGCTTCCATCTCTGCGATCTTCTGTTTGACCAGTTGATGATT
>DATLMN010000165.1:0-4440 GCA_035537255.1 Pyrinomonadaceae bacterium
CCGTGTCGCCGAAGAGGTCGCGCGGCAGGTATCTATCGAAGCGATGAAACCGGAGCTTGTCGTCTTAGGCAAAGCTCGATAAAGAGTAGCCAGCCGGAAACGCCGGCTGCTGATTAACCGAATTACTGATAACCTTTTTTCAAGGAGAGAGAAAGAAAATGTCTGCGACAACAGAGAATGCTTCAACAACAAGCGCTCCGACGACAAGCGCTCCAACGATGACGATGGAACTGACGGAGACGGCAGCCGCCGAGATCAAGAAGTTCATGGCGAGCGAAGAGGGATTGCCGGAAACTTCCGGGCTTCGCGTGCGGGTCGTGCCCGGCGGTTGCTCGGGTTTCCAGTACAGCCTGAACATCGAAGAGGCTTCGCGCCAAGGCGATCATGTGATGGATCAGAACGGCGTGCGTCTCTTCATTGACATGTTCAGCGCGCAGTATCTGAACGGCGTCAAGATCGATTACGTGAGCGGCGTGATGGGCTCAGGCTTTACCTTTACGAACCCGAACGCGACGGGCGGCTGCGGCTGCGGCTCCTCGTTCACGGCCTAAAGACGCTTTAACACATTAGTAGGCTCGAAGAAGGATGGCGCGTGATGCGCGCGAGGCTCGGCCGCAAGAGAAATCTCTTTTTAGATGAAAGAGACTTAGTTTCTCTAGCGGCCAAGCCGAGCGCCATCTCGCGCCGCTTCTATTTTTACTCGACGAACGGAGGGCGCGCTCTTTATGGTTGAGCTTGTCGAGGCACACACGCCGGCGGAAGTGGCGGAGGCGCGAAAACTTTTTCTTGAATACGCCGAGGCGCTCTCGATCGATCTCTGTTTTCAGAATTTCGAGCAGGAGTTGGCAGCGCTGCCCGGCGCGTACGCCCCGCCGGATGGCCGTTTGCTTCTGGCTAAGGTTGAAACTGATGTCGCCGGATGCGTCGCGCTAAGAAAAATCGGCGACGGCCTGTGCGAGATGAAGAGGCTCTACGTGCGCCCTGCGTTCAGAGGGCAGCGCGTCGGCCTGGAGTTGGCCCATGCGATTATCAGGGAGGCGCGCGAGATTGGTTACAATCGTATGCTGCTGGACACGCTGCCGGTGATGAAGGATGCGATCCGTCTTTATCGCTCGCTCGGTTTCCGGGAGATAGAGCCTTACTATCAGAATCCCGTCGAGGGCGCGCTCTTTATGGAGTTGAAACTGAGCTGAGGCGCACTCCTTCAGGGGCTTTGCCCGGACGCGCATCGAGTGCTGGCGCTCTATGCCGGACTTGCCGTCTCAGTAGCGTTTATGCCAAAGTCTTTTCGCTTTCAAAACAAGAGTAAATTTTTCGGGAGGGTAATTCATGCCAAGAATCGAGGCGGAGACCGCCACGGGCCCTGTGGCCTTTGACGCCGAGCAGGGACGCAAACTCGTGCTCGCCATTGAAGACGCAGGCATAGATATTCTTCACCGCTGCGGCGGGAACGCGAAATGCACTACGTGCCGCGTCGAAGTGCTGGCGGGCGACCCGGGCGAGATCGGCGAGCTTGAGCGTAATCGTCTGGCGATGGAGACGGGGCTCGCGGAGAACGTGCGGCTCTCTTGCCAGGTACGGGTAGGGGATGATTTGAAAGTCGTCGTCGTTAATCAATCGAGCACGCGCGGCATACCCGCCGGGACGCGACCTTCCGAAGATTAGTTGCGCGCGGCGAGCACGCCGGAACTCTTCGAGCGGCACTCAGTTCCATTTAAGTTATTGCGTCGCCTGCGGTGCGGTGTTAATCTTCGCGCGTAACTATAGGAATTTAAGTCGTCGACGGTGAAACAAGGGCGCGGCTGTCTGTGCCGGGGCTCTTCGGCTCTGCACGAAGTAAGGAGAAAGCGATAGGATGCGCCCATCTTGTCATGCGGCGGGCACATTCTGTCCGGGGCTCTTGCGACCATTTTTGTTTTCGACCCCGGACAGTCGAGCTTCACACAATCAAAAGCTTTCGGAGGACGTATGTTGATAGAGTCAAATACTCATTTCTCGACCGTTCTTACGATGATACAGAGTCTGGTCAACACGCCGGACGGAACTCAACTGGTCAAACTGCTCCTGCGCTGGATGCACTTTCTGGCGGGGATCACGTGGATCGGCCTGCTCTACTTCTTTAATCTGATCAACGTCCCATTTCAAAAGACTCTGGACGCGCCGACCAAGGGCAAGGTCAACCCTGAGCTGCTCACGCGCACGCTCTGGTGGTTTCGCTGGGGCGCGCTCGTCACAGTCCTTGTCGGCCTGACCTATTACGCGATGTATATTCTGTCGCCCGAAGCAAAGGCGGCGGGCGTTAACCCCTGGGCGCAACTGGGCATCTGGCTCGTCATAGTGCTGGTCACGTACGCGATCATGTTCGCGCTCTATCGCGTGCCCGCGCTGACGAAGGACGGGCGCATCCTGGGCGTCGTGATCTTTATTCTGATGCTCTTGATGACGTGGGCCATCCTTTATTTCATGGGCAACGCGAGCAACGTCGTGGATGCTGTCGGCAATAAGACTTATCTCGGAAACAAATCGCTTTCCATAGGCGTCGGCGGCGGGATGGGTATCCTGATGCTCTTGAACGTGTGGGGCGTGATCTGGCCCGCGCAGAAGCGCATCATTCAGTGGACGCGCGATAATGCGGCGAACGGAACGCCGATTCCGCCAGAATCCGCTGCGCTGGCGCGTCAGGCCTTTCTGGCCTCGCGCACCAACACGTGGCTCTCGCTGCCGATGCTCTTATTTATGGCGCAATCGCACGACTACGCTTTCTTCGCGGGCAAGTAAGCAGAGAAAGAGTGTTGAGCTAAAAGAGCACGACCTTCATGGAAGCCGCGTGCTCGCGTGTAAAACTAGAACCAGTGCGGGACAATCCGTGTGTGTGCGTGCTCGTCGCTTTTGAGCAGCGCAAACTCGGTTGTCCCGCGCTGGTTTTTCCGTCTCGCAAGATTTATGCTTGAGCCACACGACGTATTCGCCACATTTGCGAGCGATAGTGAAACGAAACTTGAGACAGAGTTTCGTGAACTCTTACGAGCGACTGAAGCGCTCCCTTGATTTGAGGCACTTCGGTCGCAGGCAGTAGTAGTTGTTGTTATGCGGAGGAGGTAGGAAAATGGCTTTTAACGGTTCGTACCAGCCAAGGCAGTTCAATCTGAGCGGGCTCAAAGGCATCTCGGATCAAACCCTTGAGATGCACTTCAAACTTTACGAGGGCTACGTCAAGGAGACCAACAAGCTGACGGAGAAGATTTCGGAATTTCTGGCCGACGGCAAAGTCGATCAGGACGAGATGCCAGCCTATTCGGAGCTGACGCGGCGGCTCGGCTTCGAGTACAACGGCATGGTGCTGCACGAATACTATTTCGAGAACATGAAAAAGGAGGGCACGGGCGACCCCGGCCAGACCACAACATTTTTCAAAGCGGCGGAGCAGTCCTTCGGCAGCTACGATATTTGGAAAGCTGATTTCGTCGGCGTCGGCAAGATGCGCGGGGTGGGCTGGGCCATCTGTTACCAGAACCCTGCGAACGGGCGTTTGTCGAACCACTGGATTACGCTGCACGAGACGGGCAACGTCTCTGGCTTCGCGCCAGTGCTCGTAATGGACGTGTGGGAGCACGCCTTCATTCTGGATTACAAGCCTGCGGATCGCCCCAAATACATCGAAGCGTTCTTTTCCAACATCGACTGGGACGCGGTCGAAGGGCGTTTGAAACAGGACGCGGCAAAGCCGACGACCGCTTAAACTTACAAACTGTCAGACCCTTTCAGGCAGAGAAGAGACCAGAGCCAGCAGCAGTCAGCATCCCCTTTGCTTTCTCGCGCTGGCTCTTGCTCACTTATATCTATGTTATGCTTTGACGGTCGTTACTTAATCTTATAAGGAGAGAAGAAATCCATGAAGCGCATACCTTTGTCTCTGGCTATCCTCGCGCTCAATCTTCTGGTGCTCATTGCAGGCTGTACGAGCACAGACAATGCCAACTCCAACACGACGGCGACGACCAACGTCTCGCCTCCGACCGCTGCGACGCCCGCGACGCAGAATCTCTCTACGGTCGAGCGACCGCAGAAGATCAAAGACCTGATGGCAGGGCGCGGCGAGCAGGATCAGGCGAAACCCACTCTGCGTTTCGTCGAGCCGCGCGAGGGCGCGACCCTCACGGGCGCGACCGTCAACGTCAAGCTTGCTTTGAGCGGTGACCTCAAAGGCTACCAACCGCACAAAGACCCCGCGACGCAGAAGGGCAATCACATCCACGTCATCCTGGACAATCAACCCTACGAGGCTTATTACGAACTGGGCCAACCCTTCGAGCTGCGTAACGTCTCGGAGGGCAAGCACACTCTTCGCGTCTTCCCTTCGCGCCCCTGGCACGAGAGCTACAAAAACGACGGCGCTTTCCAGATGGTCACGTTTACGGTCAAGGGCGGCGGCGATGCGTC
>DATLMN010000166.1:0-20483 GCA_035537255.1 Pyrinomonadaceae bacterium
CGATTTCCACACCCCCTGTGGAAAACAATTCTTTTGCTGTCAACAATAAAGTGACTTTTCCACATTTCCACAGGCCCTACTACTACTACTATATATATATACATAGTATTTAATTAGTATAAGTAGTAAAAGGCGCGAGCCGTGTAATATGGATTCAGAACCACTAAAGTAAGCCATCATTTTTTACAGAGGAGTTAGTCAATGGAGTTCAGTATCAGCAAGAACGCTCTGACCAAAGAGCTTGGTTTCGTTCAAGGTGTTGTCGAGAAGAAAAACACCATCCCGGTGCTCTCGAACATTCTCATCGAATCGGTCGGAGAGAACACGATTCGCATCATCGCCACAGACCTCGATGTCACGATCCGTTGCGAGACGGAAGCCGAGATCACTAAGGCTGGCTCGATGTGCGTTCAGGCGCGCAAGCTCTTCGACATTTCAAGGCTGCTGCCCGAAGCGACCGTCAAATTTCGCAAGGAAGAGAATGACTGGGTGACTGTCGAATGCGAGAACTTTCGCTCTAAGGTCGCGGGCGTCTCGCGCGAGTCTTTCCCGGAAGTCCCCAGCTTCAAGTCCGCGCCGATGAAGATGCCCGCAGATGTTTTCAAATCCTTCATTGATCGCACGATCTTTGCCATCACACAGGAAGAGTCGCGCTACACACTCTCTGGCGCGAAATTCATCCTGGATAAAACGGGCGCTAAGATGGTCACAACCGACGGACACCGCCTGGCCTATATCGCACGTCAGGATTTGGGGAAAAACGCGGCTAAGGAGGCAATAGACGCTCTTATACCCCGTAAGACGCTGGCAGAGCTGACCAAGCTGACCACAAACTACGAGGGCGAGATCAGCCTCGGCGCAGACGAGAACCATATTTACTTCGAGGTCGGCCCGCGTCTTCTGATTTCGCGCATGCTCTCCGGCCAGTTCCCGAACTACGAGATGGTCATGCCCAAAGGCAATGACAAGTCCGTCAACTTCGACAACGCCTCGCTCAATCAGGCGATTCGCCGCGTCGCCTTGATGGCAGACGACCGCTCGCACGCCATACGCTTTCACCTCGCGCCGAATCAGCTTCAGATCAGCTCACAGAGCGCCGAAGAAGGTGATGCCAGCGAGACGGTCACGACTGATTACAACGGCGACGTAGTCGAGATCGGCTTCAACGCGCAATATCTACAGGATTTCCTCAACGTCGTCGGCGAAGATCAAATCACCTTCGAATTCAAAGACGGCAACTCGCAGGCCCAACTGCGCCCCGCCATCACCGAGGACTACGAATACAAATACGTCGTCATGCCGATGCGTATTTGAAGTCAGGGCAAAACGTAAAATTTATTAAGCTCTGAAAGCGGCGTTGGCTTTGATCTAAGCAACGCCGCTTTTTTCTTGTGATGAGCGCAGTATTTGTATTTGGCTAAGGGCTTTTAAGAGGCGCTGTATGTTAAAATCCTTGCATGCTGCTCGAATCGCTTGAGGCTCACAATTTCAGGAATCTGAGCGGCAGAGTCTCTTGGGGCAATGGCCTGAATATCATCTACGGCGACAACGGTCAGGGCAAGACAAACTGGCTCGAAGCCATCTATCTTCTCGCGACAACGAAATCATTCCGCACGCAGCGTCCGCATGAAGCCATACGCTTTGGCGAAGACCTTGCAGTCGTGCGTGGACGCGTGGGCCGCACCGAAGAGGTTCATCGCGATTTACAGGTTACGCTTCAGGGCAAGACGAAAGCGATCTCCGTCAACGGTAAGCGCGAGGCCGTGACGCGTTACCTGGGCCAGCTTCACGCCGTCGCCTTTACCGCAGACGAGCTGGACATCGTGCGCGGTATGCCGGATGCTCGCAGAAAATTTCTGGATCGCGGCGTAGTCTCGCTGCATCCCGCTTACGTGCAAACTCTGGCCGATTACAATCGCGTCATCAAACAGAAAAATCGTCTGCTACAGGACGCTTCGGAAAGTGAATGGAGCGCCGCGCAGATCACTGAGATTATCGCTCCCTGGAATGAGCAGCTCGTTACGCTGAGTGCAGAAATTCATCGCGCCCGCAACGATTATGTCGAGCGATTGAAAGACGTGCTCGAACGTCGTCTTTTCGAGCGTGAAGACATTACAATTCGTTACGTCTCTTCGCTCGAAGGCAAAGGCGATTTGAGCAATTATGAAGCGCTTATCGCAGAGCGTTTGAGCCTGCGACTATCCGCCGAAATTGCCTCGGGATATGCCCTCATAGGCCCGCATAAAGACGAGCTTGAGATACTGTTTGACGGACGGGACATGCGCGCCTTCGGGAGTTCCGGCCAGCAGCGTAGCGCGTTGATAATACTTGACTTAGCAGCGATTTCGGTATATTATTCATGGCACAACGAGTATCCACTTTTCCTCATCGATGACGTGGACGCAGAGCTTGATCGAAAGCGCATAAGTTACTTGCTGGAATATCTCGAAGGGCGCACTCAGACGTTTATCACGACCTCAAAGGAGAGCCTCGTCGAGCAGTTCGTGACGCGCGCCAATGTATATCAGATCAGCGAGGGTGCGGTCATGGATAAGGGGCCCGGAATTGAGCTGGTCTCGACAAGCGCAAAGGCCGTCGAGAGCATCTAAAACCTGAGGCTTAAAAAGGTGGAGCTATTGACCCTTCGGGTCAAACATAGGAAAAGAATTTTTTGTGAATAGCTTTAACGAAGAGGAGACTGATTTGGTCACAGCATCATCAACCATATCAAAGAAGAAAAATATGGCCTACGATTCAAGTTCGATCACTGTCCTCGAAGGACGCGAAGCCGTGCGCAAGCGCCCTGCGATGTACATCGGCTCGACAGGCGATCTGGGTCTGCATCACCTGGTTTACGAAGTCGTAGATAACTCTATAGACGAAGCCCTGGCAGGTTACTGCGATACTGTCGAAGTCGCAATTCATCTGGACAATTCGGTCACGGTTATTGATAACGGTCGCGGTATTCCCGTCGACTATCACAAGCAGGAGAAGAAGAGCGCTGCCGAAGTCGTGATGACGAAGCTTCACGCCGGCGGCAAGTTTGATTCCAACGCTTACAAGGTCTCCGGCGGTCTGCACGGTGTGGGCGTCTCTTGCGTCAACTTCCTGTCAGAAACGCTGCGCCTTGAAATCTGGCGCGACGGCAAGACCTATGAGCAGGAATACGTCAGGGGGATTCCCGCCAGCAAGCTCGAACAGACCGGCAAGACACGCAAGCGCGGCACGAAGATTACTTTCAAGCCGGACACGGAAATTTTTGACACTTCCATTTTCAGCTTTGACAAACTCTCCGAGCGCCTGCGAGAAAAAGCCTTTCTCAACAAAGGCATTCGCATCACCATCAAGGACGAGCGCGAAGAGACGGAGCGTTCACACGAGTTTTACTACAAAGGCGGAATCGCAGAGTTCGTCAAGCACTTGAACAAGAACAAAAATACTTTGCACGACAAGCCGCTCTATTTCGAACGCACGGGCGACGCGCTTTCCATAGAGGTCGCCATCCAGTACAACGACGGCTACGACGAGAAGGTCTATTCTTTCGCCAACAACATCAATACTGTTGACGGAGGCACGCACCTCTCTGGTTTTCGTTCTTCTTTCACGCGTACCGTCAACGCTTATGCGCAAAGTTCCGGGCTCGCCAAGAATTTCAAGGGCTCGCTCTCCGGCGATGATGTGCGTGAGGGATTGGTCGCTGTCATTTCCGTCAAACTGCCGCAGCCGCAGTTTGAAGGGCAGACCAAGGGCAAGCTCAATTCCGATGTCAAAGGCGCTGTGGAATCATTCCTCAACGAGCGTCTGACGGAATTCTTCGAGCAGAACCCGACCGTCGCACGCAAGATCGTCGGCAAGTCCGTTGACGCCGCGCGCGCGCGCGAAGCCGCACGCAAGGCGCGCGAGATCGTACGCAAAAGCGCCATCGGCTCGACCATGCTGCCCGGAAAGCTCGCCGATTGCCAGGAACGCGATCCCACCTTGTGCGAGATTTACATTGTAGAAGGAGAGTCCGCCGGTGGCTCTGCCAAACAGGGGCGCGACCGCAAGAATCAGGCGATCCTTCCGTTAAAAGGTAAAATCTTGAACGTCGAGAAGGCCCGCTTCGACAAAATGCTCGGTCACGGCGAGATCAAAACGCTGATTACCGCCTTGGGCACGGGTATCGGCAAGGATGATTTCGACATCAACAGGCTTCGTTATCACAAGATTATCCTGATGACGGACGCTGACGTTGACGGCTCGCACATACGCACATTGCTCCTGACCTTCTTCTATCGACAGATGCCTGATCTGGTCGAAAGAGGCCATGTTTATATCGCTCAGCCTCCGCTGTTCAAAGTAAAACGGGGTAAGCGCGAGGAGTACATCAAGGACGAAAGGTCCATGGTGCGCTACATGATGAGGCAGGCGACCTCTGACATCAAGGTCAAGTCCGTCACCACGAACGCCGTCATCGAAGGCCGTGACCTGGCCAAAGCCTTGGAGCAGATGGTCGAGTTCAAGCGTTATTGCGAGAAGGCTGCGCGGCGTCTGGGCGGCGATGCTCGTCTGCTCAATACTCTGCTTGAGGCCTTTGGCGGACGCGAAGGCGTGCTGCGCGAGGACGGCGTTAATCTGCGCGGAGTCTTTCAGGACGACAACCTGATGGCACGCGTCGAAGGCTTTCTGGCCGACGAAGAATACGAGACGGATCTGAAGCCGGACGAAGATCACGGACTGTGGGAGATCGAGATGACAGCCGATACGGGCGCGAGCGTCTGCATTGACTGGAATCTCGCCAGCTACGTCGAATTTCAGAAGGCCGTTGAGCTTTACACGCAGCTCGAAGATCGCCTGGCGTCTCCTTTCGTGGCCGGAGAAAACGGGACGAGCGAGCAGATAGAGACGCGTGAAGCGCTGCTTGAGCGTGTGCTGGCCGTTGCGAAGAAAGACCTGATGATTCAGCGCTACAAGGGGCTGGGCGAAATGAACCCGGAACAGTTGTGGGAGACCACCATGAACCCAGAGAAGCGCACGCTCCTACAGGTGAAGATTGATGATGCGGTCGAAACCGATCAGATTTTCACGGTGCTGATGGGCGATGCCGTCGAGCCGCGCAGGAAGTTTATAGAGGACAATGCGCTCGACGTGAAGAACCTGGATGTCTAACTTTTGAGACAAAGAGAAGCGCCGAATGTGCGATAGACGAGACTATTTGACACACCGCGCTTCCCGGTTTAAAATGTAATTCCTTTTCCTCCTGTGGACCTTACCGCTGCATACTCTCGCGTATGCAGCGGAATTTTTTTGTCCACATATCGAATTTTCCAACCCTGTACGCCCTTATTTCTTGTCATCCGCAGGGCGCGTGGCCGTGAATTCGTCCAAATCCAGGCGATCAGATTCCGCTACACCATGCTGGTTATAATAGCCGCCCGGCGCAAACTGTCCCGATTCGCCTATGTCCAGCGAGCGCTGGTCGTTGGCAGGGTTATTTGCCTCCACGGCGTTCGGCGTGGTATCCGGCTTCAAGTCCGGGTCGGCTGGGCTCTCTTCTAAAGTAGATTTTCTGGGATTGTCATTTGCCATCAGTCTGCTCCTTGTTCTCGTCTGAATTGGTTTTAATGGGGGGCGTTTTCACGAAAGCGCTCGACGCGGAAGCGCGAGAGTTTAAGCGGCGTGCCAGGCTGAATGCCAGCCTTGCGCGCGGCGATCTCGACCTGCTGTTCGGCCGTTTCGATCCCTTTGAGGTCAGGCAATAGAAGTCCGCGCCGCAATCCCGCGCCGTCCTCTACGATCACTCCGTACGTGGCCGGATCAAGCTCATCAAACGCAGCCGGTTCGGGTGTCGACAGGACATCGACGGAGTAACGAAGGCCCGCCAGCTCCTTTTGTGTGACGGGCGGAAAACGCGGGTCGCGGGTGGCTGCATTGATGGCGTTGGCGATCAGCTCTTCGGCAAGAGTCTCTTTCGTCGGCTCAATCGTACCGATGCACCCGCGCAAATCGCCTTCCGTGGTTTTGATCGAGACGAAGCACGCCATCGGCTGATCGAATGCGCCGGCGGGAGCTTTGAGGATAAGACCTTCACGAATAAAAGTCTCAACCGCGCGACGTGCCAACGTCGGCAGCTCGGAGCCTTTGAAGGATTGTTGCTCAGCAGGCGAGTCTGTTGAGTCTGTCTCCGCATCTGTCTTCTCCCTGGCCGCTCTCGTTTGTGTTCGACCTTCTGCCGTTTGGCCCACAGACTGTTCACACGTAAGCTGTGCGACGAGATAGCCGACGCCGAACGGCGCTTCGTAATGCAGGACTTCGCAATCCTGTCTGCCGCCCCTCTCGTCGAGCGTGCCGAGCGCGACGAGCATAGAGCGATAGCCGCATTCACCCGCTCGTCTTCTCAAATCTTGATCAATCGCGGCGATGCGCGCGGGTTCACATTCTTTCAAGCAGGCGACGACCTCTTCATCAAAGAGGTGCGCCTCCGTGTTGTATCCGGCGGGCGCATCTGGTTTCAGCCGGTGGCTCAGATCGCCGCTCGCGACAAACGCGACGCGGCGGTGCGTTCGATCTGCCGCGCGCTTGATGCACGAACCGAAGCGCATGTGGTCTTCGTCGGAGAGAAAATTATAGCCGAGCGCAACGACCGCGCCGTTCCATCCATTACGTTGGAGAAAGTAGAGCGGGACAGCAGTCCCATGATCCAGATCGTAGCCTTTGATGCCGACGACCGCGTAATCTTTTTCAGCAGCGACCGCACCGATGGCTTCAAACAGTTCCTGATCGAGCGGCGCTTCCACTGTCGCCTGTGGCGCGCGAAAGTTGGCGAAGTCTCCGTAAAGCTGCGCGTCGTTGTAGGCGACAAAAGCTCTGGCATCCAAGGGCGCGTGTGGCGAGATGAGGACGACAGACTCCGCGCCGCTCGCGATGATGCGCTCTGTAAACAGGCGCATCGCGTCGATTGAGCCGCGCACTTCCGCAATCGCTTCGCGGCCTACTTCGGGCACCATGATCGGCGGGTGAGGTGCGATGCCTGCGAAAACTATGTAGCTTCTAGCCATCTCGTTCACAGCTTTCACCTTGAGCCGGGACTTCAACGCCGTTCGCTCCAGCGCTTTTTCTTTCAAGAGCGACGGAAAGAACGAATGCCTCAAGCGTCACTGACGATCTCGAAATCGCCAGTGCTCGCTCGACGGAAAAATCTTTGCGGGGAACGCGCGCATTTTATCATAGGCTGCGCGCCACACTCCAAGCCGAATTGCGCGACCCGTCAAAAGACCTTTATGATGTGCCGAACGAGAAGTGAAGCGAAAAGTCTCTCCAGGGAATTTAAGGGCGAAAGCTTGTCCGAAGCTTTTATGATGATTGAAAGATTCGACATCCTGATTGTAGGGGCTGGGCCAGCCGGGTCGTTTGCGGCGGAGCAACTAGCGCGAAGTGGTGTGCGCGTGGCGCTCTTTGACGGGCGGCCCGCAGGAGAGCCGAAGGCTTGCGGCGGCGGCGTCACCTCGAAAGCGCTCAAAGCCTGGCCTCATCTGCTGGACGCCGTGGGTCGTCTGATTGATGACTTGGAGATGTATTCGCCCTCCGGCAAAAGACTTCGCTTGAAACTCGCAGAGCCTTTCGCCATCTACTCGCGGCTGGCCTTCGATGCGCATCTACGCGAGCGTGCCAGAGAAGCAGGCGCAAAGGTGTTCGCGGAAAAGGTCACAGTGCGCGATTGGCGCGACGCTGAAGGCTCGGATTGGAAGGTGCGCGCCAAAAGCGGCGCTGAGTGGAGCGCGCCCTTTCTGGTCGCGGCGGACGGCGCAAACAGTCCCATCGCGAAGAGACTTGCAGGAGCGCTGCCCGCAGCCGAGATGGAAGTCGCCTTCGGTTATCGCACGCCTTTGCCGACTGAAGGCGATGCGCGAACCATCGTCGCTTTTCTTCCAAAGTGGGCCGGTTACGCCTGGGCCTTCCCGCGCGTAGATCATATTTCGTTCGGCATCGCCACCTCGCAGGACGCTTTCGATCATCAGGCGCTGGATCGCTTGCTATGGGATTTTATGATCGGTTATTACCGCATGCGTGACGACGCCACGGCACGTATCTGGTCGGCCAGAGGAAGCAAGAGCAGCGACAACAACAGCACTAATAAAGAGCGCGAGCGTTTGATTGAGAAGGAGTTGAACGCGAAGGCCGAACGCTACGCGGCGCGCATTCCGGGCTTAGCCGTCGAGACTTGGGACAAGCGACGTACGACCGGCGAGGGATGGGCGCTGCTGGGTGACGCCGCCGGGTTCGCAGACCCTGTGACGGGCGAGGGAATCTATTACGCCCTGCGCTCGGCAGAGCTTTTTAGCCGTGCCTATCTGGAAGGACAGCCCCTGGATTATGAGCGACGCTGGCGCGCGGATTTCGGACGCGACCTGCGGCGAGCCTCACAGATGCGCAAACGTTTTTACGGAAGCTTCTGGGGCGCGCCCTTTACGGAAAGGATGATCGAGTTTGCGCGCACGCATCGCGGCATACGCAATGTCCTGGGCCAACTCGTCGCGGGCGATCAGGGATACGTCGATCTCAAACGCACGCTCGCACGCCGCGCACTGTGGCCGCTGTAAAAGACAGGGATGAGGGCGGAGGGATGAGGGATGAAAGGAATGCTGATTCACCTTGAATAGCTGCACTTTCATCTTTCATCCTTCCGCCTTCATCCTTCATCCTTGCTTTTCATGTTCGATGAGCAACGCTCTGGCTTTGGTGAGGGCGGATGCGTTCTCTAAGACCTCGCGTAAGGTTTCGAGCACTTCGAGGCGTGTGTGCGAGCGGATTTCGGCGAGGTGCGCTAAGAGCTTAGGCACTTCACGCACGCCCTGCACGACGTAGAGGGCGATCTTTTCCGCTTCAAGACGCTCGTGCCCTTCGGTTACTAAAAGCTCGACCAGCTTGCGCCTTATCTCCTCGAACATATCGAATTCTTGACTGGTATCTTCAATCATAGGTCTCTTCTTCTGCGCAACTTTGAGCGCGAGAGCCTCAGCGCGTTGAGGAGGGCTGAGTATAGGGCGCGAGGCGGCTTTGAAGCTCTTCCGGGACGGGCACAGTCTCGAAGGTGTCGCGGCGCACGGAGACTAGAACGAAGTGCGCCTCCGCGACCAAATCCGTTTCCCCTTTGCGGCGTACTTCAAAGTTGAGACGAATCGAAGCCTTGCCGATGCGACCGACATAGACGCACACTTCCAACAGATCATCCAACTGCGCTGCGCGGCGAAAGTCGCATTCAAGATGAGCGCGCGGCAGCCACACGTCCAGCTCGTCGAACATCACGCCGTAAGAGAGACCGACGGCGCGGAACAATTCCGTCTCGGCAAACTCGAAAAAGCGTATATAAGCGCCGTAGAAGATGATGCGCGCGGCATCCACGTCGCCCCAGCGCACGCGCTCTTCAATACAAAACTTCCACGGCTCATTCATGTCGTCATCTCTGTAGACTCTTCTTCAGAGCAAGCGCGCATTAGCATTACTTTGGCTCATGCGGACTCTGCGCGCCTTTGGATCAGCGATCAAAAGAGGCTTACTTCAGGGTTGCAGTGCTCGCAGGAATTCCGTCAACGCGCGATTGAATTCAGCAGGTCTCTCAAGATTGGAGACGTGCGCTGCGCCGGGAATAACGACTAAGCGCGAGCCGCGAATCTCGCGCCGTATCAGCTCTGCATCTGCGGGCGGCGTCAACTGGTCTTCGCTGCCGACGAGGATTAGGGTCGGCGCGAGAATGCTTGCCAGAAAGTGCGTCTGGTCGCTGCGCAGGGCCATCCCGCGCAGCGCCGCTGCCGCACCCAAAGGATTCGCTGTCTCGATCATCTCGCGCACGCGCGCCACTACATCAGGTCGCTCGGCAAGCGTTGCTGGGGCCAGCGCTTTTTTCAAGATCACATCCGCGATGGCGCTCGTGCCCTCTTCCAGAACTTTCTGTGCCTGTTCCTCGCGCGCTCGCTTTCCCTCTTCAGTATCGGTTTGCGGGCGCGTGTCTGCGAGGATGAGCGCGCGCACGCGCAAAGGAAAACGGCGGATAAAGGCGAGCGCGACATATCCTCCCATCGAAAGACCGCCCAGCGTCACGCGATCAATCTTTAACTCGTCGAGCAGCGCCGCCACGTCCTCTGCCATCTCGTTCATCGTCGCCGCGTGCGCGTCCGTCGCTTCCGTCTCGCCAAGGCCGCGCAGGTCTGGCGTGATGACGCGATTGCTCGTCTGCAATGCTTCGACCTGTTCGCGCCACATCGAACGATTAAAAGGATAGCCGTGAAGCAGCACGACGGGCGGCCCACTTCCTTCCACGTCGTAAGCCATCTCTATGCCGCGCACACGAATCTTCTTCGTCATCTCATACGCCCTCACAAATCCCCGGCCTATTTTATGCGACTCGTTCTGCGTTTGAGAAAGTCTATCAGGACAAACTGCGAGAGATTGTTAGGATTGGCAAAGTACGCCTTGCCGTTGGTCATCGCCGTCATCTCTTTGACGAACTCGACGAGGTAATAATCACTTGCCAGCATAAAAGTATTGATCATGATGCCAGCTTTGCGACAGGCCTGAACCTCTTTGAAGGTCTCCTCCATGACGAACGGATCGCCGCCCATAGAATTTTTGTAGAGTCTTCGAGAAGCGGCGCTGCTGCTCTCCGCACCCACGGCGCGACTGCTGCTACTGCGCCCGAATGGCGTCGCCGCTGCGGTCGTAGCCGCATCCAGAAAGCAGGCCGTAGGCTTGCCGTCCGTGACCATCACGATCTGTTTCATCTCCTTGCGCTGCGCCTGTAGGAGACGACGCGCGAGCCTGAGGCCCTCTGCCGTGTTGGTGTGGTATGGGCCTACCTGCGTGGTTGCGAGCTTTGCCATCGGCAGCTCTTCGGCACTGTCGTGGAAGAGCACGATCTTAAGCGAGTCTCCGGGATAATGCGTGCGGATCAGGTGGGAGAGCGCGAGCGCAACCTTTTTAGCGGGCGTGAAGCGGTCTTCGCCGTAAAGGATCATAGAGTGCGAGCAGTCGAGCATCACCACTGTCGCGCAGGACGATTGATAATCGCATTGATGCACGTAGAGGTCGCTGTATTCCAGATTGAGCGGCACGCCCAGACCTTCGCGCTGGATGGCAGAGAGCAGCGTCGCGTTGACATCCAAGTTAACGGTGTCGCCGAACTCATAAAGCTTTGAGGCTGCGGCGGCCTCGACGCCCGTCGAAAGATGCGCAGTATCATGACGACCAACGGAACTCTTGCCAAGGCTTCCGAGCAGATTTCTCAGGGTCTTATAGCCCAGAAAATCCAAACCCTTCTCCGTCACCTCGAAATGAACGTTACGCGGCAGAGGCTCTGAGACCTCGCCCTGTCCACCCTGTCTACGACGCTGACGGTCGTTCTGAGGCTGCTCTTCCTTTAAGTTCAGATAACCCTCTTCGACAAGGCGTTCGATTAACTGGTTGAGCATCTCTTCGAGTTGCGAGCCCTTGAACTCACCTTCATTATCGGCGAGCATCTCTGCGATCTGCATCTCGTCGATCAACCCTTGCTCCATCAACGCCTGAAGCAACACGCGGCGCAGCGCATCCAGCGACGTATCTTGCGGCCTGCGCTGACGAGTCCAGTAGTAATCCTCGTCATATCCTGATTGCAGAACAGAATCGGAGAGCGCATCCATCAGATCGCCCAGATTGATAGACGAAACATCCAGCCCCTTAAATTTTGAATAGCGTGTAAACTTCATTTATTTCTTTCGCCCGATAATTGGCTCACCTGCTAAGACATGGTTGGCTTCAACAACTAATTCAACTGCTTCTTTCAAATTAGCCCGCGCCTCTTCTAAGGTTGCTCCCTGTGTGTTAGCGCCGGGCAGCTCTTCAACGAAGCCGATATAACCTTCGGGAACTTTACGGTAAACAGCAGTCCAGATCATTTCCATCACTGTACCTCTTTAGCAAAGCGTAGGACCTCAAGCGGCATCAAGAATTCGGACTTTCTCGACATCTTGAAAGCCCAGCGTAAGCTCTATGGGGTGGCCGAAGATGGTCAATGTTACTTTGAGCGTGGCGGTCTCCTTATCAACCGTCTCGACGCGGCCAGTGAAACTGGCGAAAGGGCCGCTCTTGATGCGTACCTGATCGCCGGGCGAGAATGCGTATGAGCTTTTGCTGATGCGCAGGCGCACGTTTTCCATCACCAGCTCAAGATCGTAGACGGTTCTCACGGCGGACACGACATCGACCTGCGAATCATTCAAAAGTCCGTAGAAAGGGTTCTTTTCGTCCTGCGACAGCGCGATGAAAAGATCCATCGCCGTGATGCGCGCGCGGTGAACGAAGCGGGCTCTTCTGTAGGCGCGTTTGAGCAGCTCAATCGTTTCAGGCGCGACGTGAACGGCTGGCCCATCGCGGCGCGGACAAATTTCCAGACGCTTTTCGATCAACGCACGCACCGCGCGCGGATCGACCGATAAATCTCGCATCAGCGCATTAAAGAGGTCTGCCTCTTCAAAGGCGAGCGCCTCTATGATGTGTTCAATGGAAACGTAGTTCTGGTCGCGGCGTCGCGCTTCCCTGACGGCATGATCGAAGACGCGCCAGCCTCTTTCGGTAAATCTTTTGACGTAAGATTCAAGCTCAGACATCTCTCGCCTACACTTTCCGAAGCCTGATTTAAAGCTTCTGAATCGTACAAGGTTAGTGTTCCGTAATTACGGTCAATCCCGGCACATTATAAAAATCAGAAGGATTATGTGTGACTAATGGGGCATCATAATTGAGAGCAGTGGCAGCAATCCAGGAATCAGCAACAGAAATGGGCCGCCCAATTCTTTTCGCATTAGCCTGCACCTCAGCCCACCGTAAACAAACATCTTCATCAGCCTCCGCGAAAGTAAATTCTTTTATGCGAGCACGAAGCTCGGCATGGCGGCGCTGTCCCCAGCCGTTCTTCAAAGGCATCGCCTCAAGTTCTGCTAACGTCTGTGCAGCAATGATTGCCAGCCGACCTTCAATGTGAGGTTTGTACAAAGCTCCACGAGTGTCGCGCTTAAAAATGTAGGAGATTACATTCGTATCAACTACTATAACACTGCTGGTTGCCGCGATAATCACTCTAATTCGCTCCGAGATTTATCTTGCTGCCTAATAGCGCGGACCCAATCTAAAAATTCATCAACACTATCTTCCTCCGGCCAAAAGTCTCCCTGCAAGTCTTCAATGCTGCGTATAGGCTTGACCCCTTGCCGCTTTGCAAGCTCCCATGCACGTGCATGTGCCTGCTTTCGATGTTCGTCTTCTGCTGCCTGAGCTTCTCTTTCAATCCTCTCGAATAGGGCTCTGTGTTCTTCCGGTGACAATGAAAAATCGGCTGGGTAAGTACGCACGCTTTCGATCATCTTTATTGCAAACCCACTCATTATTGTCCACTCCCTTCATTACGCTCAGATGTGCATGATCAAACCCTTTTCAGCAGCCTCGATAATGTCTTTTTTCAGTTTCGCATTGACCTCGTTTTCATCTATGGCCAGTTTCTCTGCATCAGCTTTTATTTTTTCAAGAGCCTGTTTAGTGTTTCTCAACCATCTTTCATCTCTCATATAAGCTTGAAGGAATAACTTCCCCCATTGCTTAATGTTTCCTGTGGAGATAGGGGAGAGAGTGATCTTTGATAAAAGATCAAGATCATTCTTCCCCAATGCTTGCCTTGCAGCCTCGTAGTAATCTTCAAGAAAATCCTGACAGAGTGCTGCTTCTGCCTGACTTTCGAGCGCAACCTGTTCAGCCTTCTGCAAGCGTTCAAGTAGTTCCTTACGCTCCTGCTCCCACTTAGCTTCACTCACACTTTATCACCTCGCTTTGCATGTTAACTATAACGCCCGGTCTCTGTCAGATCATCATAGATCATTCCGCGACGATCCTTTTTGGCTTTCGTGGCCGCCGTGTAGCCGCCCTCTTCGTTGCGGCTGATCTTGTTCTGCGCGTAGAGACCTTCGAGGACGAACTCGCAGGCGGCAACCGTTTGCGCGTCGTCGGAGCGTTTGAAGTCGAAGGGGATCAGCGAAGTATCGATCAGCTCAGGCACAGCGTCGAGTAGATTCATGCACTCCATAGCAGAGGCCGTGTCGGCCAGTCTCAGATTGTTTCCCTGATCGAACCAGCGCACAGTGTCTGTAAAATCTATGCCGACAAAATAGCCCTCGAAAATCTCTCCTGCCGCGCGCTTGATTAAATCCCGCGCGATCTTGTGTGCGCCGATCTGCTCGCCCTCGTATTCCAGCTCCATCTTGCCCGTCATCGAAGGCACGGCGGCGTAGATGTCCGAGATGCGCGGCACGATCTCCGCGTCTTCCGTCAGAAGAGAGCGGCGCTCGGCATTCGAGATGACGGATTCCATGACGGTGATGGGCAGGCGCTGCGAGACGCCTGAGCGTTTGTCTATGCGCTGGTCGTCGCGTGCCTCAAAGGCGATCTGCTCTATGAGGTCGCGTATAAAGTCGGGAATACGCAGTTGGCCCTCTACGCCCTCACGCTCCGTCCATGCCTCCTGACGTGTGATCTCCACGCCGAGTTGCAGGTCCGTTGGGTAGTGCGTCAGGATTTCCGCGCCGATGCGATCCTTCAGCGGCGTGATAATCTTGCCGCGCGCCGTGTAATCCTCTGGGTTGGCAGAGAAGATAAGCATGACATCGAGCGGCAATCGGACTGGATAGCCTTTGATCTGTACATCGCCCTCCTGCATAATGTTGAAAAGACCGACCTGAATCTTTCCGGCCAGATCAGGCAGCTCGTTGATGGCGAAGATGCCGCGATTGGCGCGCGGCAACAATCCATAGTGAATCGTCAATTCATCGCTTAAGAGATGGCCGCCCTTGGCAGCCTTGATCGGGTCAACGTCGCCTATGATGTCCGCGATGGTGACATCTGGTGTGGCGAGCTTTTCAACGAAGCGCGAGTCGCGCTCGACCCAACTGATCGGCGTCGCGTCTCCATGAAGCTCTACCATCTGTCGCCCGTAGGCGCTGATCGGATTAAAGGGATCGTCGTTGATCTCAGAGCCCGCGATGATCGGCAGGTGATCGTCTAGCATCTCTGTCAACTGGCGTATGATGCGGCTCTTGGCCTGACCGCGCAGGCCCAGCAGAATCAGATTATGCCGTGCCAGCACGGCGTTCGTGATCTGCGGCACGACCGTTTCATCATAGCCGACGATGCCCGGGAAAAGTTTTTCGCCCGCGCGTAGCTTGCGAAGCAAATTTGCGCGCAGCTCGTCCTTGACCGAGCGTGATTGGTAGTTACTTGCTTTGAGTTCGCCTAAAGTCTTTGCTAATGCCATTGCTTTTTTCTTCTTCGCCCTTCTTGATCTTCTGCGATGATTTTAAACGGCTCGCCGGCGCTTGGGCCAGCGTCCCTTATGCCAGTGCGCATGCGCGTAAAGTTTAACCCGGAGACCGACCAGGGAGAGAGAGCGCCGCGACTGTAGCGTCTATGATACAGGCATGCGCCCCCGGAGTGCATCACGGCTCGCGCCTTTTATTCTCTAGCTGGCAGACGGATTGAGGTCGTTGGCGACGTAAGCCTCATCGCTTTGTCGCGTCACTAGATTATCGGCTTCAAGTTTTTCCAGATGCGCAAGGACGGCGCGCTCGGCCATCGCGTGCGCCTTCGGTGAAACGTCCGTGTAAACACGCGCGACGATCTCTGCGGGATTCTCTGCGCCCGCGCGCACGGCCTTCAAGATGTTTGCTTCGCGTTCCATGCGATGTGCGATGTATTCGTCAATTTTGGCGTAGGGGTTTCCCATTGGCGGGCCGTGGCCGCCGAAGAGCACGGTCAAATTGGGAAGCGCGCGCAGACGCTCAAGCGACGCGAGATAATCGCGCATGTTACCTTCGGGCGGATCGATCAAGACAGAGCCAAGGCCCACGATATTATCGCCGGTCAGAGCTGCGCCTGTGCGCTCATCATAAAAGCAAAGGTGTCCGCGCGTGTGTCCGGGCGTGTGCAGAGCGCGCAGTGTAAGCGTTGGCTCGCCGTCCAGCTCAATCAAGTCTTCGTCTTCAATCAAGCGATCAACGCGAATCGTGTCGCCGAGGCTTGTGGCCGTTAAAGGATGCGCGGCGACTTTTGTTTGCCCGCCGAGATGCTCAAGAAGAGCATGGACACCGCCGACATGATCTTGATGAAAGTGCGTCAGGATTATTTCGCGCACTCGTCGCCCTTCATTGATAAGCTCATTAACACACGCGGCGAGAGCCATCTGCTCATCCTCATACGGAGATGCCGGATCAATCACTACCAGCGCGCGCGTGGTGTGTAGGATGTAACAGTTCGTGTGCGTCGCGGGCGGCAGGGTCTTCGTCCGCACGGGAAAGCAGATAAAGCCCGGGCGAAATTCTATGCGACGGACGGGCAGGCCGTGCGCCTGCGGGATTGAGAGAAGACGCTCGACCAGATCAGGCGTGACGCCTTCGGCGAGCGTCTTCAGAGCGTGAAGCACCGGCGGCGCACCCAGTATCTCCGAGCGTTGCCATCTACCGTAAGCCTCTGAGGGAAGCGTCCATTCGCCTGATTCCAGCTCGCCGTCTTCGACGACGTGCGGTTCTTGTTTGGGCGGGCAGTTGACCAGAAAGAACCATGTGTCAAAGCGTCGCGGGCTAAAGGGCGGCGTCACCCATCGCCCACTGAAAGTAAAATCGCGCGCGTCCAGATGAAGATCGTAATGCTTTAGAAGCTCAGCGAAGGTCATACGCCCCTGTTCCAGATCATCAAGGAGCGATGCGCGCTGGCCCTTCGTAAGGGTTTGCGCGCCGCGCGCCACTAACACGCCGAGTTCTTCAAACAGCTCGCGCGCGGCACAGCTTATCATCGCGGCGCTTTCTTGATCGGCGGCGTTTTCGACTCGCGTCTCGTCATCGCTCTTGTCACGCTGTCCGCCGGCAAAGGCATAAAAGCCTCCGAGGAAAGCAAGCCTCTGGCTGCGCCGTACCCAGAAAACTTCCTGGCGACCATTAGCCCCCTCGCGCAGAAGTATGACCGCCGCCGCATCCTTGGGCTTCGCGGCGGCGACTGTCGGGGCTTTCGCGTTCGTATCGGTTTGCGTGCTCACGATGAAAAGTAATCAGTAATCAGTAATCAGTCAAAAGCAAAAAGCTGATAACTGACTACTATCTCAATCTTCTCCTTGCCAGCGAAAGCGTTCGCCGTCCGTGCCGTTCCAGGGGACTCCGCGCATGTGATAGCCGCCCTGTTCCCAGAAGCCCGGCTCGTCTTCGGCGAGAAAGCGTATGCCCTTGACCCACTTCGCGGATTTCCAGGCGTAGAGCTGCGGCACGATCAGCCGCACAGGCCCGCCGTGCTCTACCGGAATCGGCGCGCCGTCGTGCGACCAGGCGAACAGAGCGTCTTCGGCCAGAAAGTATTCGAGCGGAATGTTGGTGCTCCACCCGTAATCGTAACCGAAGGCGAGCGCGAACTTTGCTTCAGCTTTGACGCCGACGACTTTTGCGACCTCGCGCGTCGGGACACCGCCCCAGACATTATCCAGACGCGACCAGCGCGTCACGCAATGAAAGTCCGCGTAGACTTTCGCGGCGGGCAACTGCATAAAATCGTCCAGTGACCACTCTCTAGGATGCTCGACCAGCCCGTCGACCTCGACTCGCCACGTCGCCAGATCAATCTCAGGTGGCCCATGCGCATCCAGCACAGGCCACTTGCGCGTGCGCGTCTGTCCCGGCGGAATGCGGTCGGCGCGCCGCGTGTCCGGGCTGATAATCACTTTCCCGTCATCCACCTCTTCGGGCCTGCGCGGATCACCCTTCTGGTACAGCGGATCATTAAAAAGGTTTCCCAGAAAGCTCATTGCCACTCCTGAAAGTAATCAGTAGTCAGTAATCAGCAGTCAGCTAAAAGACGAAGCGCGTTATTTGTTTTTAGCTGATAACTGATGACTGACTACTGATTACTTCTTCGCTTTTCTCTCGGCGAGCGCGATCAAATCTGCCGGCATCCACTTCGAGACACCCTTTTCCGTTTGTCCCTGTATGCCGACGGTGCGGTCGTGCCATTCGTCGTGGTCCTGGTCACTGCCACGCTCTCGCTCGTAGTTCTCCGTCTGCTCAAGACTGAGCACGATGCCGTTGATGACCTCTTTCCAGTCCTGCTGCTGTATGCCGCGCAGCATCAGTGGCAGTCCGGCAGACCAATCCTCTTCGGGCGCGCGCGCGTCCTGTTCCGGGATCGCCAGATTATAGACCGGCGGAAACGGAGCGCCCGTGTACTCTTTGACGAGCTGCGCCTTAAGGTCCTTGTAAGACAATTGTGGATTGTCGCGCCGGATGGTTTGCGCGCGCCGGAAAATATCACCGACCGTCTGTTGCTCTTGAGCCATAGAAGTCCTTCGGCTGACCTCCCTCACATTTTTTGTCGCTCGGAATGCTAAATACCTTACACGCCCCGCGCACGAATCACAACCGAAGTCGAGAGAGCGCGCGACCCGAACAGTTTAGCCACACGCGCGCCATATTTCTTTTATCCAACGCGAGCGCTCTCGTGCTCATCAATGCTTGCATCAATTCAACTTTTGCGTCCATCATATCCGCGCTAAGCGTGAAAACCACCAAACGAGGAGAACAAGGGGACATGTCCGAAGAAATTATCTCTGTTGAGCCGTCACCGACGGCGCTTCATTCAGACAAGGCTGCCGGAAGGCCCGTCTGTCCGGTCTGCGGACGTGAAGCGCCGGACGGGCTCGCGCCGTTTGGTGCGCTCTCGGACGAGTTGAAGAAGATCGTGTCGGCCAACGCGCCCGCTGGCGCGCTGCTCTCGGAAATCTGTCCGCGGTGCGTAGAGTTGTTCGAGCGGGCGCGCGTGCAGCTCATGACGGATGCCGCCGTCTTCGAGCAGGGCGGCTATGTGCTTTCCACGCCTCTGCGTATGGATGCAGACGAGCGCTACACGGGTCGCGGCGTTACGATAGCCTTTCTTGATTCGGGCTTTTACCCGCACAACGATCTTACAAAACCGCAGAATCGTATCCTCGCATATCACAGTCTGGTCGAGGCCGAAGGCGATAAGACGACGCTGGAAACGCCTGACCCTGCGAGCTGGCACGGCATGATGACCTCTGTCGTGGCGGCCGGCAACGGTGGTCTCTCGAACGGTTTTTATCGCGGCATCGCGCCGGACGCTAAAGTCGTCCTCGTCAAGCTCGCACGCTCTGGGCGTATCTCTGAGCGCGACATAGAGCGCGGCATTGAATGGGTCATGGCCCACCGCGAAGAGTACGGCATTCGCATAGTCAATATCTCTGCGGGCGGCGACGAAGAGGAATCCTATCTTCATAACGCTCTGGCGCAGACCATCGAGCGCGCCGTTCGCGATGGGCTCATCATCGTTTGCGCAGTGGGTAATGCGGGGCAGATGCCCGGACACCCTGTGCTGCCGCCTGCAAGCTGTCCTTCTGTCATCGCCGTCGGCGGACTAGACGATCAAAACTCTTTGGATCGTGCGCGGCGCGGTATGTATCGCTCATCCTATGGGCCAACTGTCGATGGCTTGCAGAAACCCGAAGTGATCGCGCCGGGCATCTGGGTGCCAGCGCCGATTCTGCCGCACACGCAGACCGCCGAGGAAGCGGAGCTGTTCGCCAAACTGGATAACGCGCCGGACAATCAGTTGCTCGCACTGATCGAAACTCACAAGGGGATGGACAAGGATTTGGATGAGGCGCGAAATCTGCCGATTCCACTGCTACGCCAGTTGATCACGATCAAGCTGCGCGAAGGCAATGTCATCAGCGAGCATTACAAGTACGTCGACGGCACATCATTCGCCTCGCCCATCGTCGCTTCGATCATCGCCTGCATGCTCGAAGCAAATCCGTCGCTTACTCCGCAACAGGTCAAGCGTATCCTGATCGAGACGGCCGAGCGGCTGCCCGCCATAGAGGTCGACCGTCAGGGCTGGGGCGTCGTCACAGCGCGTCGCGCCGTCGAGTTGGCGCTCGCGCTCAGACAGATACAGGTTTAGCCTTTCAGGTTTATCAAGCGCCAGGACGGAAGTCAGCGGCGCGCCGCGCTGTGACAACATCTAAGGTCGAAGGCCGGGAACTTCTGTCTTCCAGCGGCTCTGCCGCCCATGCTGTGCGGAAAGGCAGAGCCGCAAAAAGCTTTTCTCATCAACTAAAGCTTTCTTTATAAAGTGTGGCTATTGAGCAGCAAAAGGCAGCTTCAATGAATGATTGCCGACTACACGACGGCTCGACGGTCGTTATCATCGGCGGCGGGCCGGGCGGCGCGGCGTGCGCGATCAAGTTGTTGCAGGAGGCCGATGCGCGCTCTCTGCGTCTGCGCGTGGTCATCTTTGAGGGCAAGGACTTTGGTGTGCATGCCAACCAGTGTGTAGGGGTGCTGTCGCCGCCCATCGAAGAGGTGCTCACCAGCGAACTGGGTTTGCACCTGCCGCCCGCTCTGATCAAGCGTCAAATCTTCGGCTACCGCCTGCAC
>DATLMN010000167.1:0-7450 GCA_035537255.1 Pyrinomonadaceae bacterium
CAACCGTGAGTCTGGTCAAGATCATCGTCATTACAATCGCCTTGATTCTGAGCATCCTGTTGTTCGGGCGTTTTCTGTTTTAGCCTCGGCTGACGGTATGACCCTTTTGCGTCCCGCAGCGCTTTTTCGCAGGCAAGATCACAGACCGCTCGCCGCTCGCTCTTCTCCAAGGGTCTCTACGCGCCCTTTTTTCTTCCTCTACGCTTCCCTGCTTATTCTACTTGTCGCTCCCTGCCTGGACGTTTCAGCGCAGGATGAGCAACAGCCGCCCGCTAATCCTGAAGAGGATGTCCTTAGAGTCCGCACAGACCTTTTGACCGTGCCGTTCTTCGTCACGGACGCGAGTGGCCGTCGCGTCGGCGGGCTCACGCGTGCAGACTTTACAGTTCGCGATGACGGACGCCCCGTCGCCGTGGAATACTTCGCCTCGGGAGCAGAGCGCGTCGCGCTGCTGTTCGCGCTGGATTCTTCCGGCAGCGCGCGCGACACGATTACGCATCAGCGCGAGACGGCGCTGGCTCTCTTTTCACGCTTCGGCAGAGGCTCGCGCGTCGCCGTCCTGCGCTTTACGGATAAGAGCGAGCTGGTCGTTCCCTTTACGACCGGCACTCGTCAGCCGCGCGAAGGATTTTCTCTGCCCGCCATAGCGGATCGGCATACGGCCATCTTCGACGCTGCCGCCTCTGCCGTCCGAGCTTTCAAAGAACGCGAAAGCGATCCAATGGAGCGGCGCATCATTGTCCTGATTAGCGATGGGCTGGATACAGTCAGCAACGTGAAGGCCGAGACGGTTATCAAGGAAGCTCGCGCCGCTGGCATCTCGATCTACGTCATTCATCTTTTAGCATTCGCGGCCATTGACGGCAGTCTCTCTGCGCGCCCGGCTGCGAAGGGATTTCGCGAGTTGGCCCAAAGAACGGGCGGCGCTTATTTTAAGGTGGGCGACAAGCGGTCTGCGCTCGACCCGCGCGCCGAATATGATCTCGCGCCGATCTTCAAAGCGATTGAAGAAGACCTCGGCGGCCAGTACGTTCTGGGGTATTATCCGGGCGAGGTTGCGCGCGACGCGCGTCCTCATCGCATCGAAATCAATCTCGCTTCAAGCAAGCGCAAGCTACACGTTAGATCATTACGTGAGAGCTACATCTTGAAATAGTAACGGGTAACAAGTGACGAATGACAAGCCTGGACAAAGCTTTTAAGTTTTTAACTCGTCACTTGTCGCTCGCCACTTATCACTGAACTTATATGTCTGAACAGAATACAGAAGGTCTTCGCCCCGTGCGTCGCGCGCTGTTGAGCGTGTCGGACAAAACGGGCATCGTCGAATTTGCAAGTGCCTTACAGCGTTTCGATGTCGAGATCATCAGCACTGGCGGCACGGCTAGCCGCCTGCGCCAGTCCGGTATCAACGTCACGGACATCGCGGATGTGACGGGCTTTCCGGAGATGATGGACGGTCGCGTAAAGACACTGCACCCGCGCATACACGGCGGACTGCTGGCGCTGCGCGATAACGAAGCGCACCAAGCGGCGATGCGCGAGCACGGCATCACTCCGATTGATATGGTCGTCGTTAATCTTTATCCGTTCGAGCAAACAGTCGCCCGCGAGGATGTCACGCTCGAAGAGGCCATTGAGCAGATAGACATCGGCGGCCCGGCGATGATTCGTTCGGCGGCGAAGAACTTCAGGGATGTGACCGTCGTCGTCTCACCCGATGATTACGCGAAGATAATCAGTGAATTACAGAGCACAGGCGGCTCGACATCCCTTCGTCACCGCCGTCATTTAGCTAAGACTGCCTTCCAGCGAACGATGATGTACGACGCCACCGTTTCGGCTTACCTGATGTCATCCGAGGCGCATGAGCAGACTGAAGCGGGCATACATGTTGTTACCGGAGGAATATCAGGAGCGCGAGGCGGCGGTGGAGATAGTCATGTTCCTGTGCATTCCATCGAAGAGACTGACCCCCTCTCGGATTTCGCACAGTGGACGATGCGTAAGGCATGTGATTTACGTTACGGTGAGAACCCACACCAGCGCGCAGCGCTTTATCATACGGGCGCAAGCGGCGGCGTCGCCCAAGCCGAACTGCTCGGCGGCAAAGAGATGTCCTTTAACAACTATGTCGACGCGGACGCCGCTTGGCAACTTGTTTCCGATTTTGACGAGACGGCCTGCGCCATTATCAAGCACACGAACCCTGCTGGCGTCGCTCTGGGCCAATCGCTCGAAGAGGCTTATCGTCGCGCGCTTGAGACCGATCCCATTTCTGCCTTCGGCGGTATCGTCGCTTTCAATCGCACTGTTGACGAAGGGGCGGCTCGCGCCCTGATAGAGATTTTTACAGAGGTCGTCATCGCCCCGGATTATAGCGAAGCGGCCATCGAAGTCCTCCGCACGAAGAAGAATCTGCGCGTCCTCGGCGTTGGCGAGCCTGTGCGCGCCGAAGGTATCGAATACAAGCAGATCAGCGGCGGAATGCTGGCGCAAACGCGCGACACGTATCGCCTCACGCCGGACGAGTTAAAAGTGGTCACAAAACGTGCGCCGTCTGATGAAGAGTTGCGTGCGCTGCTCTTTGCGTGGACTGTTTGCAAGCATACAAAGTCGAACGCCATCGTCTACGCGCGCGAAGGGCAGACGGTCGGAGTCGGCGCGGGACAGATGTCCAGAGTCGATTCCGTCAAGATCGGCGCGATGCGCGCGCAGCTTCCCGTCAAAGGCTCCGTCATGGCATCGGACGCTTTCTTTCCGTTCCGCGACGGCATTGACGAAGCGGCCAAACACGGCATCACAGCCGTCATTCAACCCGGAGGCTCTGTCCGCGACGAAGAGACCATCGTCGCCGCCAACGAACACGGTCTTGCGATGGTCTTCACGGGCATACGTCACTTCAAGCATTAGAGTAATCAGCAGTCAGCTAAAACAATGCTTTGTCTGAAAACTGAAGACTGAAAACTAAAAACTGACTACTGACTACTGATTACTGATTGCTGATTACTAATCGCTTCCTTATAATCGTCCGTAACCAGCGCCGACGGCCCAAAGCAGACGAAGCGTTCTCCCCTGAAGCTCGCCCGCGCTATTTTTTCAGATAAGGAACTAACATTGATGTCAGAGATGGAAAACCCTTCGATTGAAGACAGACGCGATTCCGTACGCTGCCGCTATTGCGGTCAACTGAATCAAACACGCGGTGAAAGCGGCCAGGCCAAATGCGGGCGATGCCGCCTGCCGCTCTCGGACAAGCCGCATAAAAAGTTCGCAGAGCTGGATAAGCATGAGTACGTGCATCCGTCTGACAGCCGCGCGCTGGCCGCGCTTCGCACGATTCCCGGAATCGATTCGGCTTTGAAGAAGCTCCTGGAAGTGACGGGCGAATCGGCCATCCGCGTTATCTTCACGGCCAGCGCCGTGCGCGTCACACCTAAGCAATGCCCTGACCTCTATGCCAAATTGCAGATCGCCTGTACGACGCTCGGCGTAGATATGCCGGAGCTGTTCGTGCAGCAGAACCCTGTCGTCAATGCCTTCACGGGTGGTGTCAAACGCCACGTCATAGTGCTCCACTCATCCTTGATCGAGCGCCTGACGGATGAAGAGGTGCTGGCCGTGGTCGCGCATGAAGTCGGCCACATACATGCAGAGCATGTGCTTTACCTGACGGCGGCGCGACTGATCGAAGCGCTGGCTTCTGCCGCGCTGGCGTCAGCGCCGATTGCCGCTATCGTGACGCAGATCGTGACGGGCACGATGCGCGCGGCGCTGCTGGCCTGGGCGCGTCGTGCGGAGCTTTCATGCGACCGCGCGGCGCTGCTGGTCACGCAGGACCCGCACGTCATCGGGCGCACGATGATGAAGCTGTGCGGAGGGACTTTCGCGTCGAAGGTTGATTACGAGCAGTTCCTGGAACAGGCGCGCGACTTTCAGAAAAACTATGACGAGAAAGCGCTCGACCGCTTCTGGGCAGACATCATCTCTTCCGGCATGACGCACCCGTTTCCAGTCTGGCGCGTCTCGGAGATTCTCAAGTGGGTTGAGAGCGGCGAGTACAAGCGCCTTATGGAAGGCGAAGCGGAGAGCGCAGCCGCCTGAGCTTTTCTCAGTCGCAATTTCGTAAGAGGTCTCTGTTTATGACACCTGTGCGTCGCCCGAGCATCGCGCTCCTTTTCTCTTGCCTCTTTGGTCTTGCCCTTGGGGCGACGCAGGCGCTCGCCGAGCCTCAGGGCCAGACCGGAAAGCAGAGCGCGGCGAACTATACTCAACTAGTTGAGCGTGCCAAAAAGGGCGATCAGACAGTTGATTTCGTGCAGTTGCGCGAGGCGTTCGTCGCGTGGACGAGCGACCCGAAGAATCAAAGCGACGCGCCTAACAGAGACGCGATGGTCGCGGCTTTCGAAGAGAATAATTATGCGAAGGCCGTGGAGCTGGCCGAAGTCGTGCTTGATTACGAGTTCGTCAATCGCGGCCTGCATCTGGCCGCAGAGGACGCTTACCGCAAGCTCGGGAATGAAAAGAAGGCCAACTTTCATCGTGACATCGCCGCGAAGCTGCTCAAGGCTCTTTTGAACACGGGCGACGGTAAAAGCGCAGAGACCGCTTACCGCGTGATGAGCGTGAGAGAGGAATACATCATCATGCACGAGCTTGGGATCGAGGTCTCGTCCCAAGCGTTGTGGTCGGTCAACAACAAGGCTTTCGATGTGCTCTCCGGCACAGACCCTAAGACCGGCAAAGAGATTAGAGTCTATTTCGACATCAGTAGCTTTTTCGGCAGATAACCTCAACAGTTAAGGTGGAACTGAATCATGCTGCTTGAAAACAGGTTCGGCATCATCTTCGGCGTCGCCAACAAACGTTCCATCGCGTGGGCGACGGCGCAGGCCCTCTCGGAAGCGGGCGCGCGTCTGGCCTTCACTTATCAGGGCGAGCGGCTCAAGGAGAACGTCGAAAGTTTGACCGCAGAGATGCCCGGCGCGCTCGTCCTGCCGTGCGATGTGACGAAACGTGAAGAGGTCGAAGAGACTTTCCGTCGCGTCGGCGAAGAGTTCGGCCGCCTCGACATGCTCGTTCACAGCGTCGCTTATGCTCCGAAGGAGGCGCTCGAAGGCGAATACCTGGACACTTTGTCCGAAGACTTTGCGACGGCGCTCGAAGTCAGCGCTTATTCGCTGGTCGCCGTCGCGCGCGGCGCTGCTCCGTTGATGACCGAAGGCGGCAGCATAGTCTCTATGACCTACTACGGCGCGGAGAAGGTCGTGCCCAATTACAATGTGATGGGTGTGGCGAAGGCTGCGCTGGAGGCGTCGACGCGCTATCTGGCGAACGATCTTGGAAGGCGCGGGATTCGCGTCAACACCATCAGCGCAGGGCCGATCAACACTCTGTCTGCGCGCGTCGTCTCAAATATGAACGTGTTCCTTAAGCTTCATGCGGAGCGCTCGCCACTGCGCCGCAACGTCGAAGCGCGCGAGGTAGGAAACTGCGCCCTCTTTCTTTGCAGCCCGCTCTCTTCGGCCATTACAGGCGAAGTGATACACGTGGACTGCGGCTTTAATATCATGGCGGTATAAGGGAAGCGTTAATGGCGGAAAATGAAACCGGCGGGCGACCAGCCCAGAAGCTCACGCAGGACGAGCAGCTACTTGAGACACCCAAGCAAGATGACTTTACACACACGGACACCTGGCGCGTGCTGCGCATCACAGGGGAATTCATAGAGGGCTTCGACAACCTGGCGTCGACCACACGCGCAGTCTCCATCTTCGGCTCGGCGCGCACTCCCGCAACAGACCCGCAGTACAAATTCGCTCAGGAGACGGCCGCGCTGCTGGCGCGCGCGGGCTTTGGCGTCATCACAGGCGGCGGCCCTGGCATTATGGAAGCGGCGAACCGTGGCGCGTTCGAAGCGGGCGGGCTCTCCATCGGCTGCAACATAGAGCTTCCCTTCGAGCAGAGTTCGAATGACTATCTGACGCGCTCGCTCAAATTCAAATACTTCTTCGTCCGCAAGACGATGTTCGTCAAATACAGCACCGCTTTCGTAATCTTCCCCGGCGGCTTCGGCACACTCGACGAGCTTTACGAGGCTTTGACCTTGATTCAAACGCGCAAGATCAAAAACTTCCCCGTCGTCCTCTTCGGTTCAGAGTACTGGGGCGGGATGCTCAAGTGGCTTCAGGATGTGATGTTGAAGGAAGGAAAGATCAACAACACCGATGTCGCGTTGCTGCACCTGACGGACTCGCCCGCCGAAGTGGTCGAGATCATCGCAAGCAGCCAGGACTCGCTGCGCAAGCTGGACAAAACAGTCTCGGACGAATATAGCGAATAACGCTGTAGCGCGAGCGAATAAAGGCTAGAGCCCGCCGCCCTTCGCCACGCCCTTCTCATCCACAGAGCTTTCTTGCCCTGCTTCTGCCTGTAGATTGCGCAGAGGCTCGACCGTGGCGGTGAGGTATTCCAGATAAGGCGCTGAACCGGTGGTGACGGGAAGGGCTATGATCTCCGGCGTCTCGTAACTGTGGAGCGCGCGCACCTCGCGTTCCAGATCATCGAATTTGGCGCGCGTCGTCTTCGCCAGCAGCAGAAATTCCGGATCGCGATGAACGCTTCCCTTCCAGTGATAGATGGATTCCATCTCCGGCATGATCTGCACGCAGGCCGCGAGCCTCGCCCCGACCAGCATCTCTGCCAGCCGCGCGGCCTCTTCGCGACTCCCCGCCGTCATCAACACCACAATCGCATCAGTTCTGTTTTCATCCATCACAAAACTCCAAAAGCAAGGATGAAGGCGCAACGATGAAGGATGAAAGAAGAGCTATTCGGGTTAAGCCATTCATCTTCAATAGCCATACTTTCATCCTTCCGCCTTCATCCTTCATCCTTGCTCTCTTCTTCCGCGTCTTCTTCAAGCGTCGTGCCCGTCAGAGGCGTGGTGTCGCTGCCGAAGAAGGCGTTGTAGAGTTCCTGCGCGCGGTCCAGGTCGCGCTCGTCAACCAGGACGACCGCGCCCGGAGAGGTTGACGAAAGCAGCGGTGAAAAAGCGTCCATGCCGCCCGATTGCACGGCAGAGCGAATACCGTTCTGCGTCAGTATGTCGTTGACCATCTCGGCCTCTGCTGGTGAGCCGACGTTATGTAGCGGCACAAAACGCGCCTCGCTGTGGTCGCGCAGGGTGTTCTCTGCGGTCAAGCGCTCGACCAGCGCCGTGCCATCGTCCGGGCACGTCTCTATGCCCGCCTCGTATTCGGATTCGCAAACAGGACAGAACATATAAGTTCTCCGTCGGACTGGAAAAAATTTTAGTGCTCAAGCAGCAGTCAGTGTAGCGCGTCTTTCCAGACTGATGCAACGAGAGGGCCGAACCGCCTTTTGACTCAATCGTAAATCAGGCATCAATAGTGGCCGCTACTTTGACGTTCCCTTTCAGCATCGAATC
>DATLMN010000168.1:0-6088 GCA_035537255.1 Pyrinomonadaceae bacterium
CGCCCGTGCCGACAGTCGGGGCCTGATTTCGCGGATCGGTCTCCGACCTCTGTGTTTGAGCAAGTGCTGTGGAAACCAGCACCAGCATTAGAAACGCCGCAATGGACGCTCTTCTCGCGAGTCTCATCGCATTCCTCCTGCAAAGACAAAAAGTACAATTAAGTTAAAATGCTACCCCTCAGAACGAAGCCTTAGATGGACGGAGCAGCAAGAGGGCCGGTGAGAAAACTGAACCGGCATCAAAGCTTATACGAAACAGAGTGCAGGGATGTCAACACTGTATGAGCATAAAACTAACTTTAACTGAAGATCATAAAAGTCTTAAACCTGTCATTCTGAGGCCGCGCCCTCAATCAAACGACCCCTTTGACTACGAAATCATCTCAGCCAGCAAGCACAAAATATTTCAAACGCCGCCGCCCTGATACTGCTTGAATACTCTTTCCCGCAACACTCGCGCGCCATCCGTCCGGGATAAATTCAGGACTTGCGATGACCGTTGGAGCGTGCCAGATGTTGACGCAGGTATTGACCTGTGTGCGATGCCTTGACGCGCATAAGCTGTTCGGGTGTGCCCGTCGAGACGATGTGTCCCCCGGCGTCTCCGCCCTCCGGGCCGAGGTCTATAATGTAGTCGGCGGTCTTGATTACATCCAGATTGTGTTCGATGACGAGCAGTGAGCCGCCTGCATCGAGCAGCGCGCGAAAGGCCGCGAGCAGTTTGTTAATGTCGTCGAAATGCAGGCCCGTCGTCGGCTCGTCGAAAATGTAGAGCGTCTTTGCGCCGGTGCGTTTGGAGAGATGCGCGGCCAGCTTGACGCGCTGCGCTTCGCCGCCGGAGAGAGTCGTCGCCGATTGGCCCAAACGCAAGTAGCCAAGGCCCACGTCATCCAGAACGCGCAGGCGGTTGGTGATCTTCGTAACATCGCGAAAGAAGACCAGCGCCTCGCGGACAGTCATGCTGAGCACGTCGTTGATATTCTTGCCGCGATAACGCACGTCCAGAATCTGCGGCTTAAAGCGCGTCCCCTTACACTCTTCGCAGACCAGCTCGACATCTGCGAGGAACTGCATCTCGACGGTGACAGTCCCGTCGCCCTGACAAACTTCGCAGCGCCCGCCCGGCACGTTGAAAGAGAAGAACGAAGGATCAAAGCCGCGTGACTGCGATTCGCGCGTCTGCGAGAAGGCTTCGCGAATCGCGTCGTAGACCTTGATATAAGTAACGGGATTACTGCGCGGCGTGCGACCGATGGGCGACTGGTCAACCAGAATCACGTCGTCTATGTACTGGCGTCCCTCTAGCTTTTGAAAAGCGCCGACGTGTCCCTGCCAGTCTCCGCGCTGTTTCTTTATCCCCGCATAAATGCAATCGTGAATCAGCGTCGATTTGCCTGAGCCCGAAACGCCCGTCACACAGACAAGCATATCAAGCGGAATGTCAACGTCTATATTCTTGAGGTTGTGCTCCGCAGCGCCGCGCAGGGCGAGTCGACGCTTTTGGGGGGAGCGTCTCTGCTTGGGCTCTTTGATCTCCGCTTCGCCGCGCAGGTAGCGCGCCGTGAGCGATGCCTTATCCTTGAGCAGGTGCGGGAAATCGCCTTCGTAGATAACCTGTCCGCCGAGTTCACCCGCCGCCGGGCCGATGTCCAGAATATGATCTGCGGCGCGCATCATTTCCGGATCGTGCTCGACGACCAGCACAGTGTTGCCTATGTCGCGCAGGTTGTGCAGGAGTTTTATCAGGCGGTCACTATCGCGCGGGTGCAGACCGATTGAAGGCTCGTCCAATACGTAGAGCGCGCCGACAAGCGATGAGCCAAGGTTAGTCGCAAGCTGTATGCGCTGCGCCTCGCCGCCGGAGAGCGTCGAAGCCAGACGATCAAGCGTCAGGTAATCTAATCCGACATCGACCAGAAAACGCAGCCGCCTGCGGACTTCGTGCAGCAGTCGCTCGGCGATGGCCTGTTGCTCCGTGGAAAGCTCCAGCGAATCAAAAAAGGTGGCGGCGTCCTTGATCGAAAGCGAGCAGACTTCCGGAAGCGTGCGTCCGCCGACACGAACATCGCGCGCCTCCTGACGCAGCCGCCCGCCGTTGCAATCAGGACAGAGCGTATAGCCGCGATACTTTGAGAGAAAGACTCTCACGTGCAGCTTATATTTTTTCGTCTCAAGCCAGTTGAAAAAGCCGCGCACGCCGTGCCACTTGCCGCGTCCCTCTATGACTGCACGCTGATCTGCGCGCGACAGCTCATTGAAGGGCTCATCAAGCGGAATGCCTTCCGTCTTGCAGAAGCGACGCAGCTCTGTCCGCGCCCACTCGTGCTGCGGCTTAGTCCAGGGCTCTATCGCGCCTTCGTTGAGCGTCAAAGCGGGATTGGGAATGACTAGATCGAGATCAAGGCCGATGATATTGCCGAAGCCCTGACAGGCAGGGCACGCGCCGAACGGATTGTTGAAACTAAAGAGGCGCGGCTCAGGCTGCGCATACACAGTGCCGTCGTATTTACACTCGAAGCGCTCGGAGAAGCGCAGGCGCTTCGGCTCAGGCTCTACGGTTTCGATCAGCCCTGTGCCGTGGCCCTCCTGAAAACAGGTCTCGAACGAATCGACAAGACGTTCGCGAGTGTCTGCACGCGCCGTCAAACGATCTACGAGCACAAAGACATCCGTAAAGTCCGCGCGCGTGTAATCGTCCGGCGAGCGAAGGTCTATGGTTTCGCCCGCCGCGTAGAGACGCGTAAAGCCGCGCTGCATGAGGCTCATCACGTGCGCCGTAATCATCTGCTTGTCAGTCGGTCTCTTCGCTGTCTGCGCGGCGCGACGCTTCTTGGCCGCCGAAGCATTCTTCTTCGCGCCGTTGCCGTTGGCTTCCGAATTCAGCCCGGCCTCTGCCGGAAAGAGAACGTAAAAGCGCGTGCCCTCGGTAAGAGCCGCGAGCGTTTCTTCGGCAGCCGTCTCCGGCGAGTCGCGGTGAACCTCTCGCCCGCACACGCGGCAATAGGTCGTGCCGACCCGCGCGTAAAGCAAGCGCAGGTAGTCGTAGACTTCCGTCTGCGTGCCCACCGTCGAGCGAGGATTACGCGTAGAGTTTTTCTGGCGAATCGCTATCGCGGGCGCGATGCCGCGCACCTCGTCCACGTCCGGCTTATCCATGCGCTCAAGGAACTGGCGCGCGTAGGCCGAGAGCGATTCGACATAGCGACGCTGCCCCTCCGCATAGATCGTGTCGAAAGCAAGCGATGATTTTCCAGACCCGCTGACGCCCGTGACGACCGTCATCTGCCCGACGGGGATGGAAAAAGAGATGTTCTTGAGATTGTTGACGCGCGCTCCGCGTACTTCGATGGCTTCTTCTGTCATGTCTTATAAATAGCCATAGCCGCATACGGGAGAGAATTTGCGACTCTGGCAAAACACACATCATAACCCGATTCCGTCCTTAAGGCGAAGCGCGCAGAACGAAATCTGAGCCTGTCGGGCGGGATTAAATAAGAAGCGATGAGAAAAGCAGGAGCGACTGAAGAAAATTCTTAAGCGAAGGGCATGATGAGAAGGGAATTAACAGGATGGACAGGATAGATAGGATAAAAGAAAGGCGATGATCCGCTTGATGCAAGCAGCGCCGCACTTTTACTGGCGCGGCCAGCCTTGCTCGAAAAATTCAAAGGCGAGCTCGGCGACGCGCTGGTGAACCGTCGCGCGGTCAACCGCTTCAGCATCGAGGCACACGTCCACAATCTTTTTGCCGCGCGCCGTGCATTCGGCCAGAAATGTGTAGTGGCCTATCTCTCCCGGAAGAACGGTCAGCGTTGCTCCCCTGATAAGACTCGCGTATCGCTGCGCGTTGGTCGCGAGGGGCGTTATTTTATCCGCCTGACCGATGACGATGTGGACTGGTATCTTCACCTTGCTCAAGCCCGCCGCAGTGAATCCGCTGCCGAGCGCCGGGGAGATGGCGAACACGCGCTTGATCCTTTGATCTCTGTAGGAGTCGCCAGCGTGGCGCAGTGATTCCTGCACAACCGCGTCACTCTTTTTAAGCTCCTCGAATAATCTGGGCGCGTCAGGCATCTCGTTCTGAGGCTCGCATGTAAAATCTCTTTGCGGCGAACGGCAGAAGGAGGCGAACTCCTGCGGGCTGAAGACTCCGCCTGCAAGAGAGATGACCGTATAGCCGCCCAATGAAAATCCTGCCGCGCCGATGCGCTTGCGATCAATGTGTGAATTGAAAAACGGATCACTCAGCAGTTTGTCTAACACCGCAGACAAATCCTTGGCGCGTTCCCAGTACAGAAGAAAGCCCTGAGCGGCGCGCTCCTTTTCCGCCGCCGTATTGCCGTGATGATTGACGGCGGCGACGATATAACCCCGCGACGCTAAGTAATACCCGAGCCACATCATCATCAACGCAGACCCGCCCGTCCCGTGCGACATAAGAATGAGCGGATACTTGCCTGACGTGCGTGAGATTTCTGCGCCGGGTGAAACAGTGACGGGAACAAAGACCTGCTCCTCAGGCGCGCCGCCGAAGATCGTCTCTTCCTTTGTTGACGCCGCCGCCGGATACCAGACGGCAGTCCTTAAAGGGCGCGGGCCTGTGCGCTGCCAGTTCTTTCGCTTCTCGTCTATGAAGTTGCGCGTCACCATCCCGACCTTGACCTGCGTTTGGGATGAGACGTTGTCGCTGCTTCTGGCTATGGCTTCGCTTCCTGAAAAATAGAGAAAGAGCGCGAAGGCTAAGGACAACCTCAAGTGACACATTTCATTAGTCGAATAGATAATAGCCTGCTCTTTTTATTCTGCCGTCTTTTACCAGCGCACGTCATAACGCACTAGACCTGCGCGCCATGAGCCTTCGCCAAGGACGGGGATTGGGCCGTCTTCAGAGAGGGGCGCATCCGGTGGACGCTTTATCCTGTAGGTGCTGCCGCGCGGCGCGCAGACCAGAAGCGTGATGTGTTCAGGAGAGCGTGCCGCGACGATGGCTTCGCGCCAGTCCTTGCGGCAGCGCAGGATGAGGCGCGCGCCCACGGGCAGTGCCGCAAGGTTGCGCGGCGTTGTTGTCGCGGGTTGAGAAACTGAGAGGCCGTCAGGTGCAGAAGCAAAGGCTTCTACGCTCTCTGACGGCCTCTCTATAAGGGCGCTCACTCTTGTGGAATCCTTTTAAACTTCCAGGGGGTCTTCAAACGGCAGGTCTTGTTGTTTGGCCGAGCTGTGTTTGCTGACGGCGTACACGCGCATCGCCGTCGAGAGAATCATCAAAGCGATGCCAATCCAGATGACGGCCCAGAACATCGAAGGAAGACCGGTCGCGTTCTGCATATTCATGGCGTCGGTCTGCGCGCCCGTGCCGCCGAACGGCGACGAAAGGAAAAAGACCGTCTTCAAATCCGAGAGCGCGTTAAGAATGCACTGGACGGCCAGGAAGCTGACGAAGAAACTGGCCGTGCGTGCGCTCGCGTAGCGCGCGATGGCGACAAGCCCTAGCGAGAGCAACACGCCCGCGACGAGCGTGAACAAACTAAAGTGCGCCCAGAGACCGGAGGACAGCGGCTTCCACACGCCGTAGATGGTGGTCAGCAGCAAGATAAGCGCCGCCGAACCGAGCAGGACAATACGAGCGGCCACCGCGCGACGAATCAGCACAAGAAGCAATGCGCCGTAGGCCATCGCGCCCACGTAGCCCGCGCTCGACACGAAAAACTGCGAGAGCATTCCGCCCTGCGTCGTGTAGGTCTCGCCGCTGGCATTCATCGCCACGCTCAGGCTGGCGACGGAGTTGCCCGTCAGGAGCGCCGCGATGGCATGCCCGCCTTCATGTATAAAGGTGACGAAGATGCGAAACGGATAGGTCAGAATCTCCGCGTAGGGAATAAACCACAGCGCCAGAGTAATTGCAGTCGCGATCAGAAGAGTGCGAACCTGCGGGCGCGCGTCTCTGGAAATATTCAGCTTCATCTCGGTAAATCTCCGCTCTTGAAAGCAAGCTTTAAGTTAAGAACCGTTTTGACGGCTTGTGCCAGACATTGTACTTCAAAGGACAGAGCCGCGCCAACGTTTTTGCCTGAACTATCAACGACTTTTC
>DATLMN010000169.1:0-9990 GCA_035537255.1 Pyrinomonadaceae bacterium
CGATGTCGCGATCCTTCGCCGGCACCGCGTTGACGACGCGCTCGTCGATGGCGAGCCGGCCCGAGGAGATCGATTCAAGCCCGGCGATCATCCTGAGCGTCGTCGTCTTGCCGCAGCCCGATGGGCCCAGCAGCCCGAAGAATTCTCCGCGCTCGACGCGTAGCGTCAGGTCTGCAACCGCAGGGGTCGCGCCGTAACTCTTCGAGATGTTTTGCAGAGAGAGAAGCGGCACTAAAGTTACTCTGGGAGATTGTCCTCAAGACAGGGCTTACCCGCCGCCGAGTCGGCAGCGCGACGGGCCGACTGGTTTGCCCCGGCGCTCGGCGCGATCTTGTCCGTTACGCAGGTCTTCTGCTCGGTTACTTTCGCGACTGCAAGATAGGAGGTCTGCTTCTCAGGATTTGAAGGGTCTTCGCTGGCGTTGACGCGCACGATCAGGGCCACGGGCACGACCTTTCCCTTGACCTTTTGGACGCGCCATTCAGCCTTGTTGCCTAGACTGGAAAAATTATGCGTGATGACATTCCAGTAGCTCAGCTCGGATTTCCGACCGTTGGGAGCGACGACCGAGATGGACATTCGAGCATCATCGTCTTCGACTTCGAGCTTGTAGCCCGCGATGCCCGGACAACTCTGCACGCTTGCGCCCGACTCTCGCTCAACTTTGATCGTCCTGCACTTGCTTCCGGCGATGTCCGTATAGACGCTGGCGTTCGTGCCCGAAGCATTGTTGTGCTGCGCTAAGGCTTTTAATGTCACAGCACCGCCCACGCAAACGAGCGCCACGATGAGCAGACTTTTCAGTATGAGTCCCATACGCTTCCTTTCTCACTCACTCTATACGGTTCTTAGAAAACTGATGAAGGTATCGAAGCTCCTGTATGGTGACTTCATAGAACACTCTCGCATGATGCCTCGCTTCAATACCTTCTCCCTCAGCGGATTGTCACCTCAAGCGTATAGCTGGCGTTGCCTCTGGTTCCGCCGACTTCGATGACATAGTCGCCGGAGCGCGGCAGCTCGCCAGTCCAGTCGGTCGTCTCCTGCGCTCCGTCCAGCGTTCTCTTCGCGCCCCGCGCATAGATGTCGAAGACGGCATTGTTCTCAAGCGAAGTAATATGCACGATCAGGGTCTGGCCCCTTCGCGCGCCGAGCACATAGCGATCACGCGTACCGCGCACTACCGCATCTTTAATCACGGTGCTCGTGCGTCCACGCTGGAAGCGCACGCGGCGCGTGCGATCACTCTGCGCCGTCGAAGCCGTAGTGGCGGTGATAAGCAGAAGCGCCGCCATTAAGAGGGCATGAATTCCTGCCCGTTTCCGTATCTGCGTCATATTGATCTCCCTCTGATTTTTATTAATGCTGACCTGAATCGCCCGACCTTGCACTCTTGCCGACCGGCCTGAGCCACACAGGTCAGAGCAGGACTATTTTGAGCGGCCCGCCCCTGCTTTTCAAGCGACGACGGCCCGTGGCCGCAGGCTTTTTACTACCTCCAGGCTTATGACTCCTTTACTGTTTGCTTCGCCCGCGAATCTCCGTGTCCCAGTAGCGCAGCCATTCGTTGCTCTCGCGGCGCAGCAATTCCCAGTCGAGCGGCATGCGCGTGAAGGGCTCGTTCATCCACGCGGGCAATTGAGAGCGGTCTATGTCCGTCCGCACGGGAATGCGATAGTAGGCGCGCGCCGCATGCGCGAGACTTTCCGGCGTAGTGACGAACTCATAAAAGCGGCGGGCCTCTTCCTCGTGCGGAGAGCCGCGCAGGATGGCGATGCCGTCCGTGATGACGGGCGTACCGCTGGCCGGGATATGGTAGGCCAGCGGCAGGTTCTTTTGTTCACGATAGATGTGCACGTCGGGCAGGTTCCAGAGACTGATGAGCCCCTCGCGGCGCGCAAGCTTTTGCACGAGCAGAGTTCCGTCAGCAGTATATTCATGCACGTTCGCGTCCAGGCGGCGCAGCCAGTCGTAACCGCCCTGCGGCGAGTTGGTGTCGCGGTAAAAGCGCCAGATCATCGCGCCGAAGATGGCGCGCATCGAATCCGAAGGGTTCGGATTGCGTATCAAGACCTTGTCGCGCCACTTCGGGTCGAGCACGTCGTCCCAGTCGCGCGGGGCCGAGGCCGCATCAACGGCCTCGCTGTTGTAAACGATCACCTCCGGCGTTTGATACGTACCGTACCAGCGATCTGCCGTGTCGCGCGCATCCGCCGGTACTTTGTCCGCCCACGTGGGCCTGTAGGGCGCGAGCAGGTTTTCATCCGCCGCCGTCTGGAACGTAGTGTGGGCCGCGCCCCACCAGATGTCCGCCTGCGGGCGGTTGCGTTCGGCGCGCACGCGCTCCAACACTTCGCGCGAGCCCATGTCCAGAAACTGCACGTCCACCTCTGGATTGCTCTGACGATAGCGCGCAACGAAATCGCGCAGCATGTCCTGCCCGTGCGGCGTGTAGATGAGAAGGCTGCGGCGCGGCGTGTTCGAGCCGGGCTGACAGGCCAGAGTGAGAAAAAGAATGTAGAGCGCCAGCAGCGCCGAAGCCAGAGGTCGCAGCTTAAAGTTCATCACCGAAAAAGCCGTCGTTTGGAGTTTTATCGAACGCGCCGATCATGCTAACACATCAAGGGCCTTTGAGGGCGAATCGGGCGGGAAGCAGTAGTCGGTCAGTTTAGATAATTGAATATGCTGCGACTTGATACTCACCACAGAGACACAGAGGACACTGAGATTACACAGAGAGTTGAACTGTATTCAATCCTCCGTGCTTCCTCTGTGTTCTCTGTGCCTCTGTGGTGAAGAGCAACTTCCACAACACTCAATCTCAAATTGACCCATTACCAGGGAAGCGACGCCTTTGTCTATCGCAAGGCAGGCAAGTACAATAGAGAGCAAATATTTTTTCAGGGAGACGCTGCAAACGGGCCATGACAAGCATCAAAATATATTCGACGCCGTGGTGTGGCGATTGTCGCCATGCCAAGAAGTTCTTGAAAGACCAGGGCATCGCATACGAAGAGATAGACATAGAGCAGACTGAAGGGGCCGCCGAATATGTGATGAGCATTAACAACGGTAAGCGTAAAGTTCCGACCTTCGAGGTGGACGGAAGGGTCTTTAATCTCTCTCCTTACAATGAACGAAAGCTTATGGAAGAACTGGGCATGAGCTAAGGGAGGAAAATCAGGATGGCTGCAACTTTGACCAGAAGAGCTATGCGCGCGGGTGGATGGACTGTCGCCAAGCGATTGATCAAGCCGATCCCTATCATCGGCACGGTGTTCGTGGTGGGGCTGGCCGGTTACGAGATTAAAAGGAAGGGGCTGCTGCGCGGCGCTGTGCACGTCGGCCTGGACCTCACCCCCGTCGTCGGCACAGCCAAAGGCATCGTCGAGCTGTTCACAGGCGACTTGATTCCGGATAAAACCAACGGAGCGCAACGTCCTTAGAGCATCCGAGAAAACTTTCCAACAAACAGACGATGCTGAAAGAAATTAACAGGGATGGACAGAGATTGTCAGGATAAAAGCTCATCAAAGAGACTTGAGCTTTTAAATTTCAGACTCAAGCTTCATGCTTTCATCCTGTTTTTATCCTGCTTATCCTGTCCATCCTGTTTGAATCTGTCTTGGTTCTACAGCCGCTTTAAATTTCGTGCGCGCCTCACGAACACACCCCGCACACGTCCGCTTACTCTCTTACTCAAATGCCCGTACCTGCGGGCGAGCGTCGAGTGGCCTTGCCTGTTCAAAGGCGTGGGCCAGGCGGAGCAGTGTGGGCTCTGACCAGTGTGGGCCAACCAGTTGCAGGCCGATGGGAAGCTTCTCCGCAGACAACCCGCACGGAAAAGAGATGCCCGGGATGCCAGCCAGATTCGCCGTGCAGGTATAGATGTCGTTGAGATACATCGCAAGGGGATCGTCAACCTTCTCGCCCAGCAGAAAGGCCGGAGTCGGCGTGGTCGGCGTCGCAATCACGTCGCAGCGCTCAAACGCCTGATGAAAATCTCGCTTGATGAGCGAGCGCACCTGTTGCGCGCGACGATAATAAGCGTCGTAGTAACCGGACGACAAAACATAAGTGCCGAGCATGATGCGGCGTTTGACCTCCGGGCCAAATCCCTGATCGCGCGTGCGACGATACATATCGCGCAAGGTGCTGGCCTCTTCGGCGCGAAAGCCGTAACGCACGCCGTCAAAGCGCGCAAGGTTCGACGAAGCTTCGGCGGTCGCGATGATGTAGTAAACGGCGATGCAGTATTTGGCGTGCGGCAATTCGATCTCGACGATCTCTGCGCCGAGTTCGCGGTACGACTCTATGGCCGCTTCGACCGTCGAGCGAACCTCTGCATCTAACCCTTCGCCAAAGAGCGAGCGTGGAACGCCTATCCGCGCGCCCTTAATCTCTCGCTCCAATTCCGTCATGTAATCTGGCACGGGCACATCCGCGCTGGTCGAATCGTGTGTGTCACGTCCCGCGATCACACCCGTCACGGCGGCCACGTCACGCGCTCTCTGGCCGAAGACGCCTATGTTGTCGAGCGAGGAGGCGAAGGCTACCAGCCCGTAACGAGAAAAGCGCCCGTAGGTTGGCTTCAATCCGACGATGCCGCAGAACGCCGCCGGTTGACGCACAGACCCGCCCGTCTCCGAGCCCAAAGCCGCCGGAACAATCCCGGCCGCCACAGCCGCCGCAGACCCGCCGGAAGAACCGCCCGGCACACGCAGAGTGTCCCAAGGGTTTCGCACAGGCCCGAAGGCGGAGTTCTCGTTCGACGAACCCATAGCGAACTCGTCGCAATTGGTCTTGCCGATGATGACTGCGCCCGCCTGATGCAAGCGCTCGATGACGGTCGCGCTGTAAGGCGGATGATACGGGCCAAGTATTCGCGAGCCGCAAGACGTTTGCAGCCCGCGCACGCAGATATTGTCCTTGATAGCGATGGGCACACCGGCCAGTGCTTGCTGCTCTTCTGTGTTCGCCTCATTCGTCGCGCCGTCAATCTCTGCGGCACGAGAGAGCGCGCCATCGCGATCAATCTGTAGAAAAGCATTGAGCGTTTCGTTCAGACGCTCCGCCGCGTCCACAGACCGCTCGACGACGGCGCGCGCCGTCATCTCCCGGCTGGAAATGCTCTTTCGCAGCGTCTCTATATTGTTTGAAGGAGTCATAAGAAACAGTTTTCAGTTTTCAGTTTTTAGTTTTCAGTCAAAGCAGTTCGTCTATGCTTAAAACTGAAAACTAAAAACTGAAAACTGTTAAAGGACTTTGGGAACGCGGAAATGGCCTGAGGCCGGGTCGGGCGCTTGGTCCAGAGCAAGCTCTTGTCCGAGCGAGGGCAGGACAGCGTCCTCGCGCGTGGCGTCTGTGCGCTCGCCCTCAGGGGTGAGCCCGCCGATGGACGGCACTATGCTGCTCGTATCAAGCTCGTTAAGCTGCTCGACGTAGGCGACGATCTCTGCGATCTGCGGCGTAAACGCGCGGCGCTCCTCGTCCGTAATCTCAAGGTGCGCCAACTGCGCGATCTTCTCAATATCGGATTCTGTGATTGGCATAAGTTAGCAAACAGTTTTCAGTTTTCAGTTTTTAGTTTTCAGCACTTAGCCATCGGTTTCAGTTTTGGGCTGAAAACTTAAAACTGTTTACTGATAACTGGTTTTATCCCCTTTCCCGGCGGTCTATGCAACTGCCTGCGGCGAGCAGAAAGCGGCGGCGCAGGTCTTCGTCGTGAATCGCTTCGGCGGCCACCTTGACCTCGCCTGCGGCGCTGCTTAGCGCTCTCTGTTCCTGTTCCGCAGTCGTCGCCTGCTGCTGCGTTAAAGTCTCGCGCTCGGCGCGCACGGTCGCCGGGTCTACGCGGAATTCTATGTATGTGACCACGGCCTGACCAAGTATTGAGTTAATGCGAAAAAGCAACTGGCCGCTCATCGCTTCGAGCTGTTTTTGCCACGTCGTGTCGGCGACGGCGACGACCAGCGTCTTGCGATAGAGGCGAAAGGGCACGGCCTGTCCGCGCAGGGCCTGTCCGGCCGCGCGCCGCCACGCGACCATCGCCGCCGCCTCGCAGACTTCTTCCGCTTCGCCCGCAGCGCGCAAAAGTTTTGGTAGAGCGCGGATCAGGTCATCCATAACAGTTGCAACAGCGTGCCCACTGATGGCACAGTCTGCGTTGTCCCGCGAGAGCGAGCGCGTTTTCGGAAGCCTCAGGGACGCTGATTGCCGTTCGTTGTCGTCGTAGGCCGCGCGCCCTGTTGTGTTTTCTCCCGCGCGTATTTGCGCACGCGCGGCGCGCCGAGCAGAGCCACCAGCATGATAATGCCAGCGACTCCGATGATGACGTAAGCGAAATTGATCTTGGGACGCGCGCGCAAAAATTTGAAACACCTGTTGAAAATATCCTGAATCGCTTCGGAGTTTAATGGAAAAAGAGCCACAGCCACAAGCAAGCAATACAGAGTCACAGCCGCCGCGCCGGTTATTCAAAGAAAAACTGGTGCTGGCTTCGGCCAGCCCGCGCCGCGCGGAAATCTTACGGGCCGTCGGCTGGCCCTTCGAAGCGCTCGCCGTAGACATAGACGAAACGCGTCGCGAAGGGGAGGGCGCAGTCGCTTATGTCGAGCGGCTGGCGCGCGAGAAAGCAGAGGCCGCTGCGGCACGCATCGATGATGAAAGATTGGTGCTCGGCGCAGACACCGTCGTTGTGGTTGACGAGCGAGTGCTTGGCAAACCTCTGGACGACGCTGCCGCGCGCTCTATGCTGCGACTTTTAAGCGGCAGGTGGCACGAAGTCTTAACGGGCGTGGCGCTCGTTAGTCAGGGACGCCAGGCGCACATTGTTAGTGAGGAAAGCGAGGCGCACGTGATCGTCGCACACCAAAGGACGGCGGTGCGTTTCGCTTCAGTGACAGAGACTGAGGTGGACTGGTATGTCGCCAGCCGCGAGCCCTTGGACAAAGCGGGAGCTTACGCCATACAGGGGCGCGCCGCGCTCTTTATAGAAGAGATCAAGGGCGATTACTGGAACGTCGTTGGCCTGCCCATCCAACTGGTCTACAAACTGGCGCGCCGGATACAGGAAGCGAGCGACTTCGGCGTGCAACCTTAAAAGAGAGAATGAGAGACAAAATCAAACAGGGATGGACAGAGATCGTCAGGATAAAAGCAAGGCTCAACAAGATGAGCTGTGATTTTGAAATTCAGAGTTAAAGCACCAAGGCTTTCTTCCTGTTCTTATATCCTGACAATCTCTGTCCATCCCTATTAGTTTCTTTCTTCTCTTTATGCTGGTTTACAACTCTTGTTAGCCGCTCTCGATCAAAAAGCCAAAGGCCGCTCCTGATATGAGAGCGGCCTGTGGCTTTTATTGGCCCGAGCGTGGCTGTATTGTCTAAAGGGCGCGCTTATTTGGTTCTCTTCAACAGCGCATCGAGTGGCTTCGCGAGCTTGTCATCCAGATTGCCTTCGGGGTCTAGTCCGTTGATGGGCTCGCCGTAAACTTCACCCTGCTTGTCCAGGATCACGACCGCCGGAATCTGATCGACGCCGAACTGCTTTGAGACCTTTCCTTCTGGGTCGCGCAGGATCGTCAGATTCAGATCGTACTTGCGAGCGAAGGCGCGCAATTGATCGTCGGAAGCGTAATTGCGCGAACTGGGCTTTTCAGAATCGGTGCTGACCCAGTAAACGATCACGCCGTGCGCGCTGTAGGTGTCTGCGAGCTTGCGTATGCCTTGCACCTGCTTGCGCGTGATCGGCAGCCAAGACGCGCCGAACGCCAGCACGACGACCTGCCCGCGAACTTCGTCCGAAGAGACCCTCTGCCCGTCGACCGCGCGCAAAGAAAATTCCACGGGCGTTAGAGCAGTCGTCTTCTTCTTCGAGGTCGCGCGCATCGCAAAGGCAACCGAAGAAACCAAGAGCAAAATGGAAATGGTCGCGGCTGTTAAAGACCTGCGACTCTTGAGTAACATCTTTTTCTCCTTGTTTAGAGCGCCCCGGCCTAAAGTGCTCATTGCGGGCGACTCAGTCAGACGATTAGATGTGTCTTTAAAGCGTTCGGTTGGATTGCTCTCTTCTGAAGCCCAGAAGGGCCGCTTTTACCGGCGCGGAGCGGGCTTCGGCGGCAGAGCGCCGAATAGCTCCAGGTACAGCGCGCAGTAATCATCCCATGTATCCATGTCGCGCGCAACGTACGCGGAGTCTACGCCGACGCGCAGCACTTCGTCGCGATGCGCATCGAACAGCGCGCGCAAGCCTCGCCCCGCGTCCAACGCTACAAGTTCCGCGCGAAAGCTGCTGTCCAGAAGAACCGGATGCCCGCCGCGCCCCTTGAACTCAGGCACGACCAGGCGCGCTCCTGTACGATAGCGCTCGGCTATTAAAAAGCTTATGACACGGGGCGGAATCGCCGGCTGATCGCAGAGCGCGATGAGGATGGTCTCGACATCTTGCGGCAACTGCTCGACGCCGCGAGCGATGGACGTGCCCATCTCGCTCGCGGCCTCATCATTCAAGGCAAAGAGCACTGGCAGAGCGTAGAGCCGCTCCCTGACCTCGTCCGCACGATGGCCCAGGACAACGACAATCATTTCGACTCCGCCAAGCTTAAGATGATTGATACAGGCTTCGGCGACTGTACGCTCACCGGGAAAGGGAAGCAGCGGCTTAAAAGCGCCCATGCGCCTTGATCGCCCCGCAGCTAAAAGGATGGCAGCAACTTTGCTCAAAAGAAGTTTTCAGTTTTTAGTTTTCAGTTTTAAGCAATCAGTGCTCAATGGTGATTTATTAGTGGCTAGTCCGTCTTTACTGAAAACTAAAAACTGAAAACTGATTACTGACCTTGTAATTCTTCGAGGGCGCGCAGGACGTAGGGGCGGGCCATCTGTTTGCGCCAGTTCATGACGAAATCGGTGTTGTCCAGGGGGCGCGCCTTCAGATAACAGGCTTCGGCGGCTGCCTCCATTCGCTCGCGGTCGAGCGTGTGGCCGATCAGCAGGACGGAAGCCTCTGTGACTTCAACGGGTGCGGGCGCGATGCCACCCAGAATAATCCTGGCGTCCTTAACAGTCCCATCAGTTGCCATGTCCAGCCGCGCCGCCACGCCCAGCACTGGGAAATCGAAAGCCCCACGCCGCCGCAGTTTCTTATAAGTCGCGCGCCAGCCGTTCAAAGGCGGCAGATGAATAGAAGCGAGCAACTCGTCCGGCCTTTTATGCAGATAATCAATCCCGTCGTTGTTATAAAGACCGGCCGCCTCAACCATGCGCTCGCCGAGTGTCGAGACAAGTCGCACGCGCGCGCCCATCGCGACCATTAACGGCACAAGATCGGCGGACTGCACTGCCCAGCATTTCGAGCTGCCCGGCGCAACCCAGCACACCTCGCCGTCCTTCTTCATACAGAAGTTGATGCCTTTGCGCCATTCGTAATTCTGATCGTAATAATTGCAACGCGTATCGAGCAGCAGATTCCCGCCAATCGTCCCCATGTTGCGCAACACAGGCGTCGAGATCGTACGCGCCGCCGCCGCCACCATAGGGTAATCACGATTGATTACATTGTGCTCGCAGATGTCCGTCAAAGACACGCTCGCACCGATAGTGAGACCGCTTTGTCCGTCACCCGTAATCTGATTAAGCTCCTTGAGCCGCGTCACGGAAATGACGGTCTTGGGCGTTTGCTGCCGCCGCTTCATATTCGGATACAGGTCTGTACCGCCGGCCACGAACTGCCCTTCAGGCCCGGCGTCGCCCATCATCCGCACCGCGTCCGAGATTTCTCTCGGAACGCGATAAGTAAATTTCGGAAGTCTCATCATAACGGTCTTCTCAGTCCCCTTGATCTATGAATGCACCGCCACACTAGGCATCTCGCGTCCGTCGCCGCCTTCGTCGGGCGTTAAGACTTTGAGCGGTTGCGGCCATTCAGTATCAGGCACAGACCTTGGCCCGAAGCGTCCTTCTTTGCCTTTGGCTTTGTCGCGCAGGGCGGTCA
>DATLMN010000170.1:0-17943 GCA_035537255.1 Pyrinomonadaceae bacterium
GCTGCCAACAGTAATGCCAACGGGGACGGCGCGGAAACAACCGCGACCACGACGACCGCCACGGCCGAAGCGCCGCCGGAGAAACCGGAGAAGGGCGCGTCCAAAGAGGTCAAGAGCGAAGACCTGCTGAATCTGGCCGAACTGAAGGAGATGTCCATCTCCAAGCTGACGGCCATCGCCAAGGGCATGGATGTCCCCGGCGCTACGGGGATGCGCAAGCAGGAGCTGATCTTTAAAGTTCTGGCCGCGCAGACGGAAAAAAGCGGGCTGATCTTTTCCGAAGGCGTCCTTGAAACCCTGCCCGACGGGTTCGGTTTCCTGCGCGCGCCCGAATACAACTATCTGCCCGGCCCTGACGACATCTACGTCTCGCCCTCGCAGATCAGGAAGTTCGATCTGCGCACGGGCGATACGGTCTCCGGCCAGATCAGACCGCCCAAAGAGGGCGAGCGTTATTTCGCGCTCATCAAGGTCGAGGCCATCAACTTTGAAGCACCGGATCAGGCGCGCGAAAAAGTCTTTTTCGATAACCTGACGCCGCTCTACCCGGACGAGCAGTTGAAGATGGAGACGGACAAGGACAACCTCTCAGCGCGCGTCATAGACCTGGTCACGCCGATTGGTAAGGGCCAGCGCGGGTTGATCGTCGCGCCTCCGCGCACGGGCAAGACCATGCTCTTGCAGACCATCGCCAATTCCATCACGCACAATCATCCGGAAGTCACGCTGATCGTCCTGCTGATTGACGAGCGCCCGGAAGAAGTCACGGACATGCAGCGCTCAGTCAACGGCGAAGTCATCTCTTCGACCTTCGACGAGCCGCCGACGCGACACGTACAGGTCGCAGACATGGTGATCGAAAAAGCCAAGCGCCTGGTCGAGCACAAACGCGACGTGGTCATCCTGCTGGATTCGATCACACGCCTTGCGCGCGCGCACAACGCCGTCGTCCCGCCGTCCGGAAAGATTCTCTCAGGTGGTATCGATTCCAATGCGCTGCAACGCCCGAAGCGTTTCTTCGGCGCGGCGCGCAATATCGAAGAGGGTGGAAGCTTAACGATCATCGCCACGGCACTGATCGACACGGGCTCGCGCATGGACGACGTGATCTTCGAGGAGTTCAAGGGCACAGGCAACTGCGAAATCCATCTTGACCGCAGGCTCTCGGACAAGCGGCTGTTCCCCGCTATCGACCTGCAACGTTCCGGCACGCGCAAGGAAGAGCTTCTTCTCAGCAAAGAAGACCTCAACCGTATCTGGGTGATGCGCCGCGTCTTGAACCCGCTCTCGCCCGTCGAACAGATGGAAGTCGTGTTAGAGCGGCTGGAAAAATCCAAATCCAACGCCGAATTCCTCGCTTCGATGCAAAGTTAAGAAGCAATCAGCAATCAGTTATCAGTATTCAGTTAAAAGCGAAATGTTTTGACTGAATACTGACTACTGATTGCTGACTACTTATCTTGACAAAAGCTCTAAGGCTTCGCGATAGTATCTGCCAACGTTCTACTAATCCGATCATTTCGTGTCACGCCCCGCTTTGTGTGGGCGAGAGTGTGAAGAGTTTTGCGCGTTGCGATACTTACGTCCGAAGCTGTGCCTTTCGCCAAAACCGGCGGGCTCGCCGATGTCGCGGGCGCACTGCCACGCGCGCTGCGAGAGCTGGGCGTGGACGTAATGCTCGTCATGCCGCTTTACGAGCAGATTGATCGCACGCTCCTTGACGAACTGGTCTTTGACAATCTGGAAGTCGACTGGCGCGGACAGATACGGCGCGTGAGCGTGCTCTACAGCTTCGCTAGTGGTGCGCCGACGTTTTTGATCGACGCGCCCGGATATTTTGCTCGCAACGCGATCTACGGTTTCCGCGACGACCATGAGCGTTTCAGTTTCTTCTGTCGCGTTGCGCTCTCTTTGATGAGGCGTCTGGACAAACCCCTGGACATTATTCACGGTAATGATTGGCCCTGCGGGTTCGCTGCAATGGAGCTTCGCAAGCGCCGCGCGCACGATCCTTTTTTCGCGCGCACGCGCACGCTCTTCTCCATCCACAACCTGGCCTATCAGGGCTCGTTTGATCCGAACGATCTATGGATTCTGGGGTTCGGCTCGGAGGATGAAAGGAATACTTTTCTCCTTAACGGTGCGGCCTCTGCACTGAAGGCTGGCCTCTTGACGAGCGATGCGCTCTCGACTGTGAGCAGTCGCTACGCGCAGGAGATTCAGACGCACGAGCAAGGTTACGGGCTGGACTGGCTATTGCGCGCGCGAGCGGATCGTCTGGTAGGCATCACCAACGGCGTCGACTACAACGTCTGGAATCCTGAGACAGACCCGCACATCGCTGCTCATTACAACGCGGACGATCCGTCTGGTAAGCGCGAATGCAAGCTTGATTTGCTGCGTCGCTTCAAATTGCCTGAAGAGCCTGAGCGGCCCATCCTCGCGATCATCTCTCGGCTGGTAGCGCAAAAAGGTTATGACCTGATTCGCGAAGCCATCGGCCAGATTCTGGAAACGGGAGCTTTCTTTATCGCGCTCGGCGCGGGGGCGAATGAGTACGAAGATTTTTTGCAGGCGCTGCATGACAGAGTGCCGCATCGTGTCGGCATTTACAAAGGCTATGCGGGAGAGCCTTTGGCCCATCAGATCGAGGCGGGCGCTGATATTTTCCTGATGCCGTCGCTGTACGAGCCCTGCGGTTTGAATCAGATGTACAGCATGCGCTACGGCACTGTGCCGTTGGTGCGCGCCACTGGCGGGTTGGACGACACGGTCAGAGATTTTGACCACGCTACGGGTGAAGGCACGGGTTTCAAATTCAGGGACTACAGTGCTTCCGCCCTGCTTGAAAAAATACGCGAGGCGCTTTACTGTTATCACGAACCCGAATTATGGCGCAGGCTTCAAACGAACGGCATGCGCGAGGATTTTTCCTGGTCAGCCGCCGCGCAAAAGTATCTGAATCTTTACCGCTCGGTGGCTGAGCTGTGAGGGACACAACGCAAGATGATTATCGTCGTGCCGGACTGAAAGCTTAAGAGCGCCGGAGTCAATAGCCTCCGGTCTTAAAATTCTTTTCCGGCATCCGTTTCAAGAAGGTTTAGAAAAAGGGACGCGCGCTTGAGGTGGGCCTCTTTGCTCACGATGACGGCAAGTCCATACAGGAAATAAGGAGAAAAGTATGAGTCAATTTGTTACCGAAGTGAGCGACAGCAGTTTCGAGAAGGATGTCCTGCAATCGGATCAGCCCGTGCTGGTGGACTTTTGGGCCGCCTGGTGTGCGCCGTGCCGTATGCTTTCGCCGACGGTCGAAGCCGTGGCGGAAAAGTACGCCTCGAATGCGCGCGTCGTCAAGCTCAACGTCGACGAGAACCCGTCCGTCTCGCAGCGTTACGGGATCAAGGGCATTCCGACTTTGATCCTCTTCAAAGGCGGCAAGGAAGAGGAGCGCGTCGTGGGCGCGACCTCGAAAGAAGCGATCTCGCGGATGATTGATAAGCACGTCAGCGGCGCGGCGACCGCCTGAAACTGAAGCGCGGGAGGTGGCGCAAACGGTTTTCCACCTCGTATCAGATTTTGCGCCACTCACGTCTTTGCAGCCGGGAATAGTGTACGCCCCCGCAGACGGCAATAAACCTGAACGCAGTGTGCATTAACTGCTGCGACTCCGAGCTGGCTCATGTGAATCGGCGGATAAGCGAAGCCCGCACATTATGAAACAATTGCGTAAGGGTCGCAGCCAACGACAGCGATTGCTGGAAGAGAGGCTCGCCGAGCGGCTGCGCGCGCGCACCGTCGAGGACGCAAGGTTTCGGGCACGGCAGGCACAGGGAAAGCTGCGCCGCTTCGTCAGCGCGAATTTTCGTAAGCAGGAAGTGGTCGCGGCTCTCTCTTTGCGGCGCGGCGAGTGTAATCGCTGCGGCGCGTGTTGCGAGATACTCTTCAAATGTCCATTCCTTAAGAAACACACGGACGGAACGACCACCTGCGGCATATACGAGGACAGGCCCAACCAGTGCCGCCTCTTCCCCATCGAACGGCGTGACCTGGAAGAGGTGCGCGGCACATGCAGCTTCTACTTCATAGAGAGGCCGGTCAAGCTGGAGAAAGCAAGCTGAAAAACAGTTTTCAGTTTTTAGTTTTCAGTTTTAAGCAAAGACAATCTGCTTTTACTGAAAACTAAAAACTGAAAACTGAAAACTATTTTATGATTATTGTTGTTATCGGCGCGCAGTGGGGTGACGAAGGCAAGGGCAAGATCGTTGATCTGCTGGCCGAGCGCTTTGATGTCGTCGCGCGTTATCAGGGCGGTCACAATGCAGGCCATTCGGTTTACGTCGGTGACCGTTCCTTCGTTCTGCGACTGTTGCCCTCAGGCATCGTGCATCCTGGCAAGGTGTGCGTGCTCGGCAACGGAATGGTCATCGACCCTAAGGCTTTCTTTGAGGAGGCAGACCAACTGGCCTCGCAGGGTGTGGACGTGACGCCGGAGCGCGTGCTCGTCAGCTCACGCGCGCATCTAATACTTCCCTACCATCGCGCACTAGATCACACGAGCGAAGAACGCTTAGGCAACGAGCGCGTCGGCACAACGTTGCGCGGCATCGGCCCTGCCTACGAAGACAAAGCCGGGCGACGGGGCATACGCGTTGCCGATGCTTTAGTGCCGGACGTGTTGCGCTCGCGCATCGAGCGTAATCTCGAAGATGCCAATCGCATCATCGTCGCCTACGGCGGCGAAGCCCTCGATGTCAATCAAATCTTTGACGAAACTTCTGTGTTTGCAGAGCGCTTAGCGCCTTTCATCGCCGACACGACGCATTTCCTGAACCGCGCCGCGCGCGAAGGCAGCACCATCCTGATCGAAGGAGCGCAGGCCACGCTGCTCGACGTAGATCATGGGACATATCCGTTTGTGACTTCGTCTAACACGACGGCTGGCGGGGCTTCTGCGGGCACAGGGCTTGCGCCGCATCGCATCACGGGTGTGCTAGGTATTGTTCGCACCTACACGACGCGCGTCGGCGAAGGGCCTTTCCCCACGGAGATGCTCGCGGGCGAAGAGGAGATGGGCCAATTGATACGCCAGCGCGGCAGAGAATACGGCGCAGTCACAGGACGCCCGCGCCGATGCGGCTGGTTCGACGCCTTCGCCACGCGCTACGCAGCGGACATCAACGGCTTTACATCCGTCGCACTGACCAAGCTGGACGTGCTGGACGCGCTCGACGAGATCAAGGTGTGTACGGGTTATCGTCTCGGTGGAGAGACTTGCGAATCATTCCCCGCCGTCTCGCAAGACCTGCGACGCATAGAGCCCATTTATGCCACGCTGCCCGGCTGGAAGACTTCGACCGAAGGCATCACGGAGATGGACGCGCTGCCAAAGGCTGCGCGCGAGTACATAGAATTTCTTTCAACCCAGATCGGCGTCGAGATCGGCCTCGTCTCCACAGGCCCCGAGCGCGGCCAGACCATCATCTGCAACAACTCCGCGCTCGGCACATGGATCAAAACTTAGCTCTTTGTTTACGCATCAGCACAACTCTCTTTTAACAAGTAGATCGTGTTTCAGACGCCCCTGCTTGATACTCTCACACGTCGTATGTAAAATGCTTTTTGGAACTAACATGTTCGCGCGGGCCGATAGCTCAGTCGGTAGAGCAACTGGCTTTTAACCAGTGGGTCGCAGGTTCGAGTCCTGCTCGGCTCATCAATAACTCGAATATTAGCAACGATTTACAGCCGCCTGAAAAGCGGCTGTATTTCTTTGTGTGGAAAATGACGCTTTCAATGACGCTTTCCGCTCCGAAAAACTCTTACATATTTCTGTGAGAAAAAACTGGCATGGCCGATTATGGCCTATAACTGTTCGGAGAATCTTAAAGGATGGTGAGGCCGTCTTGACGCCTTCCGGCACGGCTGGCAAGGCGAGAGCGCGCACGGCTGGCGTGGCATCCTGTGATCGCTGGCCTACCTTTCGAGCTTGTGAACATGCGAGAGCCGCGCGGCACTGGATGAAAGGAACGGAAGCCAGTACACGCGCGGCTCGCACGAAAGAAGTTCTCACCTCATGGCAGGGCGTCACACTAACACAGCAGCGTAGCCTCAGACAATCACCAATTTCTCTAGCGCATCGAACAGAGCAGGATTAGTCGCCAGCTTTCTTTGATTATCGAAGACGGACTGCAACCACTGTTTCGAGTTTGCCAAGTCTTCGACAAGGGTAGCGTCAGTGGCAATGGTATTTTTCGGATAGAAGACGCCGTAATAGTTGATGAATCCAAGCGCTGCGCTTATGTAAAAGATATGCAGGAACATCGAGTTTGTTGGGTCGAACTTTGAGCCAATGAATGGGTATGCCATAGGTTCAGGTTGCGTCGCGGTCGGCGCAGACAATTCAGCACGAAACATCATGTTCTGATTGCCATGCGCTATGCCTGAGAGTTTCCCATATACAGCGGTGTAAGAATCTACCGCGAGTTCATCAAACATGACGCGGAACGGAATACGATCTTTTCGAGTTTGTGCTGTCCAATGTTTCGCTAAAAGCTCTGGATGATTTTTGAAGTAGCGAAGTTGAACAAAGACCTCGAAAAGATGCCTTAATAGCGTTGCAGTTTCTACATAGTAAGCTCTACGCCAAAGCTGATACGCCGTGAGTAGAGTGTGAGGGCTTTGCGCGCACTGGCCGAGCGCGTATGACTGAAAACGCCCTTCATCAGTGGCGACCGGCTCAGTCTCTCCTCTGAAATACTGCATCTTGAGTATGTCATCAATGATGTAGTTAATTCGATAATCGCGCTCTCCAAAATTGCTGCGGGTGTCACACAGCGCTTCTTCTTCTGTGAGCTTTATGTAATGCGTGTCAGGATAACGTTGTCGCATCGTTACTGTTCTCGCTTCACCAATAGTTGTTGGCGACTATGCTGCGGCTGCCGCTTGTGCTGGCACGGCCCAAGCATAGACTGTGAAGCCATTATATAAAACGAATTTGTAGATGAAGTTCCCTTCGTCTTGCTTAGTAACAGAGCATTTGAAAACTTCCGGCTCTGGTGTTCGTATCTCTGTAAAGGGTAGTGACTGGAACATTGCATTCAGGCGATCCCACCTACTCGGTATGCCTTTGTATAAACTGCGCGACGTGGATAAGTTGGGGGAGATGATGCGCCAGTCACCAGCAAAGCGGTTTCCAGAGGTTTTGTAGTACACAGCATACGCGATGGCACTCATCACCAACTTGAATCGTGGAAGATCGAGACGGAAAACCACTGTCGGTTCTCCCTTAAGTAGCGCAGGCTGCGCGTTCTTGAAAACGGCATGAAAAAGTCCGTTGCTCTTATTAAAAGCCCTGAACGCCTTGCTCTGCGACAATGCATGAGCCGAACCTGTAGCGTAAAGTTGATTGACGATAAGGCCGAAGACATATTCAACATCTTTAGAATTGCCGAGATTATGTTTGGGACACGAACGCACCGTCCACAAGTTAGTTCGATGCCCCTCAGGAAAGAAAGCGTCAGGTGGCACATGTTCCCTCGTCGTACCAGCCTCATCACACATGTAGCATTTTTTCATCTCAATAACCCATATTAACTTAGAGTATCCGCACGTATGCTTCCAAGCTCGCGCTCTTCACAGGCTACGCGCAAGTACATTATAACATGTGGGCGTACACGCACGCGCGAGAAGAACGAAAGCCGCGCGCCTTGTTCCTTCACGTGAAGGGGCGCGCGGCTTCGCTTCGGCATGGCGACCTTTTCAGGCGTGCGGCGAACACGACCATGCCGACCACTCAAGCTTCAAGCTCTTCATCAATGCTCTCTTCGAGAAGCTCACCACTGGCGCTCTCTTCAAGCTCTTCAAGCTCGACTTCACGCAACGGGCGCGACATGCCTGCCTTCATCCATTCGGGCATCGGCGGCACTTCGATGATGCTCACGACATCGCTGTGCAGCTTGCAAGGCGCGCGGGCCTCAAGCTCTCGCTGCTGCTCTTCTGTCGGCTCGCCTTCAATGATGATGATAGGCTCGCACGTGCAGACGTTCTCTAGCTCTTCACGTCTCGCGTGGGCGCGTTCCTCTAGGCGCGTGAGCTTCGATTGATAATTCATGCCGCCTTCAATCCTTTCGGCGCGGGCGCTTCGCTCAACATCGCTTCGAGCGCCGCGATGCGCTCTTGTATGTCGGCGATCTCTTCACCCTGACGGCCTAGCTCGATGACGGAGCGCGTCACGGCATACTGCACGGACGCGGGCAACGTCTTATCGCGCATCATCTCAATGAGTCGGCCAACAGCTTCGACAGATGCTTGCTGCAATAGCCCCGTGCTGCGCTCTGTGATGGTGCGACGCGCGGCGCGATACGCCGATGCAAACTCTTTCTGCTGCATCCATCGCCATGCCGTTGACTCAGGGATGTGCGCGGCGGTGGCTGCGCGACTCACAGCGCCATGTTGCAGGAGCGCCGTTATCAGCGCCTCTTGCCTACGGGTCAATGTCTCTTTTCGCTGGCTCATCTCATTTCCTCTCATTTCATCTCATCAAGAGCGCGTGGCCGCACAATGCACGCGCTCTTGATGAAGGGTTAGAAGCTCTCGACGCCGCGCATCTCGCCAAGCACTTCGCCGTTGTTGCGCTCCGCGTGCATCCGGCGCTGATGCTCTTCCGCGAAATGCTGCGCTCGAATGGAAGGCCACTGTTGATTCCAAGCTGCGTCAGTCATCGGCGGATACTCCGCACGCAAGCGGGCCATCAACTGCGCTTCGGCTTCGGCGGCTGCGCGATTATTCAACGCATGAGCCTCGCGCGCTCGCTCTTCGGCTTCCTGCGCGATCTGGGCTTTGCGTTGCTCGCGCTCTCTTGCTTCTCGCGCAAACTGCGCTCTGTCGCGCTCGGACTGTCCATCAGCCGCCGCACGATCAAGCGCCCGCTCCGGCGTGAGAGGCTGCTGCAAGATTGATTCGAGTCCGCCAGCTTCGGTGTAATCTTCCCTCAGAGACGGCGGCGCTTCTGCGATCAACTGTTCAAATGTTTTAGCTCTGTCTGCCATTGGTAACTCCCTTTCGGTTAATGGTTGATGTTATGCACGGCTTCCACAGTTTGAGCCGCACGGTTGAGTATCCACAGGCTTAGGGGCTGTGGACGATTGCCGAAGCATACAAATCTCGGTATATGGCGAAAGTTGATGTTGCGTAAAACACTACATCGAGAATTTGCCAGAACTTCGTGCGCGAGGCGGAAGTTAGGACACCACTGTTAGGACAGCTAAACTGTGGAAAGCACATGGCCTTAATCCCTTTGTCCTAATGTCCTAACCAATTTCCAATGTTGTGTAAAACACGACATGCACTTTTGCCCTATACCGAATTTTGTATGCTCTAAGGCAGTTTCACGTCGTCATCCATGAAGCCATCCGGCACGCGCCATAAACTCCGCGACGTATTACCCTCGCCGCTAGGACGAAGCGAAACCTGTTTCTGATAGGCGCATCCGATCTGACGGAGTCTCACAGCGATGAGTGCCTTCGCGGGCTGCTCGCTCGACTCCAACAGGATTGATCGTTTCAAGCCGTCCATCGCAAACCATATCGCGCCATCCAGCACGGCGGGCTTGCCTTCAATCGCCGCTCTCACTTGTCCGTCGCGCTCCATCTCCGCTCGGAGATGTCGGCGGAGGTAGGTACGGAGGTAGCTAATCATCGCGCCCAAGTGCGTTGCCTCAGACGAAGATTCAACGTCTTCGATGCACGCTCCGATGCACGTCTTGACGTTCTTCCACTCCGTGTTCTTGAACGGAGGCATGACCGCGTTCGCGTAGTCGAAGAGCGCACCAGCGAGCTTGCCTTGCTCCGTCAGTTCATTTTGAGTTTTGAACTCGACGTAGCTGCCGTTGCCGAGCCGCATCACGTATGAGCGTGGGTCTGTGTGGAAACGCTGAATCGAAGTGACCTCAACGCCAAGTAAGAGTGATAGTTTGTCTAGTGCATCATCAGTTGATGAGACTTCGCCCTTCTCAATCGCCTGTAGCGTTTGCTCCTGCACTTCATCAGCCTTCACTCTCGCCAGTAGCAATGTGAAGTAATCATGCCGGAGATTAAGGTCTTCGCCGTGCTTTCTGCTAAATGCGATGCACAGGTTGACGATCTCTTGATCTGTCCAGCCAGCTTTGCGAGCGAGCTTACTAAGCCCGAAGTGGTAAGTCTCTAATGATTGGTCTTGGCCTCTCAGCCGATGCTCCCACAGTTGCTTGGCCTGCTTACTCTCAAGCAAGGCGTCCCTTTTGGACGCAGGTACATCGGCATCTGAGACTAGGAATAGCTGCGGACGCGCCGGAGCGCGTTTAGATATATTTGCGGCCATAGTTTGCCCCTATCGCTAAAGGTGAACTTGAGTTATGAGAAGCGTCGTGGCCGCACTAGCTCAACGCTTCGTCGTTTCTAAGCTGCCGCCTGCGCGGGCTGTTCTTCGCGCGCATGGCGATGCCGGATCGTTGAAGTGGTTACACTCTCAAGATAGGCTTCGATCTGAGCATCATCAAAAAGAGTCCTCCATCCGATTCTGTAAAAGTTAATACCTCCGGCAGCCATCAGCCGCGACAAGGTTGAATAAGAGATGCCGAGCCGCTTTGCTGCCTGCCGTCTCGTCAGTAAACCGTCAATATCTTTGCGAGCCATCTGAAATCCTCCTAAAAATGGCCTTTTTCCGCCGCACTTGTCCGAAATCATGCTTAATATTAGGCAGATTTAACGTGGATTTGTCAACAGCTAAATTGTCGGTAAATTATTGATAATAACGGCCTTAGCCGCTTTATCTAACAGATTTATGCAGGTTTATGTGAGAAAGAACCATCGGCAGGATGCCCGCGCTCCGCGTGTTGCGCGTGCGCGTGAGAGGAAAGCTAGTTGACTAGCTCGGACTGGGCCTGCGGCGTTCCGGCCTGCGTGTTGAAGTCATGCAGCATCTTCGCCATGTCTCTTAACGAATCATCTGTGGGGTTCACGTACCTCTGGAAAGTAATCATCTGAGTGTGTCCGGTGATCTTCATTATCTGCGCTGTGGGCATTCCGGTCTGAACCATGCGCGTGATGGCCGTGTGGCGCAGGTCATGGAAGTGAAGGTCTTTAATGCCTGCGCTGTCACAGGCGTTGGCGAAAGCTCTCTTCACCGAGCCGACGCCGAACACTTCCAAGTCAAGCCGCTTGGGCGACAGTCTCCACAGGAATTGAAGCTCATCCTTGAGTCGCGGCGTCATCGGAACTGTGCGGGCCGTCGCGGTCTTCGTCGTGGTCGCGCGCAGGCGTATCAGTTGTTGATCTAAGTCAACATCACTCCACCACAGTTGAAGCAACTCGCCGCGCCGAGCGGCTGTGTCCAGCGCGGCGATGATGAGCGGGCGCAGGTGAGTCCGCTTCTCGCCTTTGTCTATCGTGGTTGTCTCTTTGTCTTTGAATCTGCCTTTGCGCTTGTACTTGGATACGCGCTCGCCGCACGCATCGAGCAAGCGTCGCTCTTCGTCGCGCGTGAGTACGCGCTCGCGTCGCGTCTCATCTGCTTTCGAGATGATCGGTGCGCCTTCTTCAAACGGGCTGCTGTGAATCCATCTCTGCTGCTTGGCGAAGCGCATCATCGCGCGTAGAACTTCAAGCTCGCGGTTCACGCTGGCGATGGTGCGTTGCTTGAGGTTCGCCTTCTTTGTGGTGAGACGCTTCTGCTTATAGTCTTCAATGTCCGAGTGAGTGATGGTGCTGATGCGCTGCTCTTTGAAGTGGTCTTTGAGTATGTCAAGCAACCGTTCGACATGCTGGTAAGAGCGGAGTCCGGCAACCTTACGCTCGCCCACGTACTCAGGCTCAAAGATTTTCTTGGCCGCGTACTTTGAAGCGAGCTTGCCGAACGTCACGCGCTCGCCTTCAACGGCCTTCGCGCCTCCGTTATCAAACTTGTTGAGGGCTTTGCGTAGCTTACTCTTCGCGTCAGACTCATTCTTTGCCAGTCGCCTGACGTTGCGGCGCACGCCGAAGCTATCAGTGTATTGATAGCGATAGAACCATCGTTCGTCTTCATCCTGTCCTATCCATCCGGTTCGTTCTCTAGCCATGTGCATATCTCCGTTTCGATCAAGATTGAAAGCGTCAATAACGCTTTGAATGACGCTTTCGACGTGAAAAGTCAGCTTTTAGCATCTCTTCTCACGCTACCTCAGAGTATAGCATAATGGCCGTAACTTGCCTAGATTCAATTATTTAGTGAGTAATTCTGGCTAATGGTGAGTAAGGCTGGCGAAGTGTGGAACAGGCTTTTAACCAGTGGGTCGCAGGTTCGAGTCCTGCTCGGCTCATTTATTGTCAATAAGTTACGCGCAGTCACGCGGCTGCCCGTAAGTTTTCAGGTAGACAATTTGGTCGAATTTCTTTCTTGAAGTTCCCGATATTCATTTTGTGTAAGAATTGCCTGCGCTATGAGTGACAAGCCACGGTCACTCTCCAGAGTAATTGAAGAGTTAACTCCACTTTTCCTACCGTATATTCAGCGACCTTTCGTGTGGGAAGAAGGTCAGCCCCTACTGAACCTTGGTTAATGCCGGAAGTTTTTGGATAGTGAGGCGCTACCTGTCGAAGTATCGTCGTACTCGTTTACACATCAGAAATGTGAATATTTCTACCACAATAGGTATGCCGATCAGTGCTCTAGGTTCTGTCCCAAGGACTACGTTAACAATATCGCCCAACAGATTGATTGCGAGGAGAGCCACAGCCAGCCAGTAGCCCCATGTCGTGCCGCGCCACAGACCCACTGCCGTCGATCCACAAACTATGCAGATGAAGCACATCAGGACGACCGCCCATGCGCCTATGCTGGCGAAAGCATCGTGCGCCCGTGGGTTGAGTAGCCACATCGGTTCGAGGAAACTTCCCGGAAAAAGCAGCGAGACGAAAGACACGAAGGTGACAGCAGCACCAAATAAGAAAAAGATGCTAAGAGCGGTAATACCAATAGGGCGAGTTTCAGATTTGACCGGCATCCTTATAGTCACGTAAACGCATACGCTCATTTATGCTTCTACAGACGCTTTACTGCTACCCACAGCAAAACTCAATCCTTATTCAAATCAATTTCTCTTGACACTTAGTAGTAGCGGGAGTAGATTTCCCGCGTTCCGAGACTTCCGTTAACAAGAGACTCACTCATCGAAGAGTTTCTCTCCTGTTAACCTCACTACCGCGTTAGGCACGGCACCCGACTGAGATGAAATGTTATGCAACATCTCGTCATTCCTTATAGGCACTCTTGTAAGTAATCACAATGCCCCCAAGCAGCGGAACGCCCGACCTCTGCTATCACTTTAGTTTGCTCAAGTCTTTGAGACCTCAACCAAGGAGACGAAACCATGGCAACCAAAAAACCACCAAACGGCAAACCCGAACCGTGCGTGGTTCATGAATACGGCCTGATGGGGCCGCAGGTAGAACCGCAAGCCAGCTACTGGATGTTCTGCGCCAAGCTGCGCATAGTGTCAATCAATGAACTCACCGCCGTCACCGACAAGCCCGGAAGTGACGGCTTCTTCCCGCCCTATCCTGACCCGTGCAGCAAGGAAGGCGAGGCGATAATACAAAAAGAGATTGAGGAGCTGGTGGAACTCTCCAAGCGGAGAGATGATCCCTGCTCGCTTACCGGCAGGGCAGAGGGTAAGCTTGGGCTGCGACGCCCAATCAGCAGGCTGCTTAACTTAACACCTCCTCCTCTCGGCGCGGTCGTGGTGAATCGCTTTCCCGGCGAGCAGATCATCCGCACCGGGCGCGGCATGGCCCGCGCCGTCGAGAGCGAGACGCCGGGACTCTTTCACCGGCATGCGCTGAACTACCTAATCTCCACCAGAAACTGGTCACCGCCGCGTCAGGCGTTGGTGTGGGCAGCTCTGGACGTGGCGATTGCCAGCGCGTTGCAAGCTTGCTGGTATTACAAATGGCTCAGCCCGCGAAAGCTGACCTCGCGCCGCGAGCGCCCGATTGAGTACGCCATTCGTAACAAGATTCCTCTGGACGTTCTATTTGACCGCCCCGACGAACTCAACCCGGCATTCAATCTGTGCCCGGATGGGAGGAGGCCAGATACGATGTCGGGCACACCGCGTCACCCGGCTTACCCGTCAGGCCACAGCACCTACTCCGGTGCAGCCAGCGAGTTACTCAAGTTCTTCTTCGGCTCGACGCCTGTCTTCGCAGGCGCTCAGCCGTCGAGAGGCACGGGAAATGCGCCTTCTCCTAACAACGTCGGTAAGGAGTTGGACAATATGGCCGACAACATCGGGCTAGGTCGGATGTGGGCTGGCATTCACTGGCGCAGTGACCACGAAAACGGCATGGAACTCGGTCGCACGGTCGCCCGATTAGTGCTCCGACAGTTGATGGATATGGGCATCGTGCTCTGCCCGCCCGAACGGAAACCAATTAAGGATCAGTGCGATCTGAAGCAGACAGTGGAGTGCGACATGTCAATCAAGCCGCCGCCGATAGAGCAGCTAGAGAAAGAGGCCAAACAGTTCGAGAAGAACTGCGACAAGAAGAAGCCACAGCAGGAGCCATGCCCGGCACCACCGCAGCCATTGGAAGATTCATTGGACGCGAACCGTGGCGTGCAACAAGGCGGTCAATAAATTGCGCTTGATTAAGGCAGGGATAAGGCTGCGGCTTTAAGCCGCAGCCTTATTCGAGGAACTTTAATCCGCATGCGCGCTCGGTAATCTGATTATCGCTGGTGTTTTCGACGAACGTAGACCTCGCCTTCATCTGGCGATAAAGGGAGATTCCTGTGGGCAAGTCAATTATTGAATTAATGCAAGCCCCCGTTGCTCAGCGCAACTTAAATTGGCTAGGTCATAGCTTGCAGGCAGCCATTAAACTTGAGCTTTCAACTCTGCCGCCCTATCTCTGTGCTATGTGGTCTATAAAGGATCAAAGTGGGGCAGTTTATGATTTGATCGACAGCGTCGTCCTCGAAGAAATGGTGCACATGGGACTGGCCTGTAACATGCTTACGACAATCGGCGGCACGCCGCATATCAATATTGATGTGCCGACGTATCCGGGCCCGCTGCCCGGAGGCGTGAGACCGGAGTTGAATATCTATCTAGCTGGCCTATCCAAAGACTATTTGAAAAACGTTTTCATGGAGATCGAGTATCCAGAGAGTGGGCCTATCGCCTTAGCTATGGGGGAACTCTATCCAACAATCGGCGCGTTCTACGATGCGATTCTGGCAGCCTTTAAGCAGTTGAACCCTACAATTAGCGGAGAGAGGCAACTCACCGGAACAATCGGCGGCAACGAACTTTATGTGATTAAGACACTCGCCGACGTAGAGAAAGCGATTAATGAGATTAAGCAACAGGGCGAAGGCACCTCACAATCGCCGCAGACACCGGACTTCGGAGGTGAGTTGGCTCATTACTATAAGTACGCCGAAATCTGGCATGGCAATACATTGATTAAGAAGGACGATAAGTGGCAGTACATAGGTGACAAGATTCCTTTCCCTGATGTCTTCCCCATGACGCCGATCCCCACAGGCGGCTATACGGACTTATCCGTTGCAGCCAAGAATGCCTTGCAAGCGTTCGATATGCAATATACAAGAGTGCTAAATAGTCTCCAGACCGCTTGGGCTAACGGAAGTAAAAGTGATCTAGGTAAAGCCATTGGCGCTATGTTCGGACTACAGCCCCTCGCCAATGCGCTGATGGAGATTAAATTACCCGATGGAAGCGGCGTTTACGGACCAAACTTCAAGTTGATTGCTTAAGACGCATGAGAAATAAAGCCAAAGTATTATTTGAAAAGTAGCTTGGAGATATTAAATACCAATATACAGGACGGCGTTTTAGGCCACTTACAAATTCAATCGAGACGAGGCAGTCTCGCAATTATCAACAATTGCCCCAACCATCTTTTATTAATCAAAGGAGGCTCTAAAGGTAGCGGGAAAGGTGGCGAAAAAAGTGGAAAGAAAGGTGGATCTAAAGGGCCGGGCTCACGACCTTAAAGAAAGCAGCAAATAAGCGCCGGTAATTGCGCCGACCGGAAGTAGCAGATTTATTGCTAAAAGCCTGAGAGGAGAAAGACCTTCTCAATTCTCGCTACGAAAAAGCTTAGTCTGGTGATTATGGGCGCATCAACATTGAGGTGACTACAATGAGAGAAGAAGAAGAAGAAATGGGCGGCGGTAGCGGCTCTGGTTCTGGCGGCTCTGGCGGTTCCGGTGGCGGATCGGGCAGCGGCGGCTCCGGCGGAAGCTCAGGCGGTGGCGGCGGCGCTGGTGGCGGCTCAGGTTCCGGCGGCTCCGGCGGAGGCTCTGGCGGAGGTAGCGGATCAGGTGGCTCATCTGGTGGACGCGGTGGCAGCGGCAGCGGAGGTGGTTCTGGTGGCCGTGGCGGCGGCTCTGGTGGTGGACACGGACCGGGTACACGACCTTGAAACGGTAGAGTACTGATTCGTATTGTATCTTGGGTCTTGAGCCTAATGGCTCTTACGTCCTTATGGTGCATAAGGTGAAGTCTGTTCATACACCAGAGCAGAAATTCCTTACCCCGCCTGACAGACAAATTTATTTATGAGGTGGATGAATATCGATGAAACTTCCGTTTGATTTCGGGATTAAATTGATTTTCCGTCTACTCATACCGGGTTTTTTTCTCAGCCTCGGCTTTCTACCTCTTTTGAATACCATACTAGATATTGGCGGATGGGCTGGTAAATTCGAATACATCTACGTGCTCGTAGTAATCTTTATGGGATGGCTGATTATTATTTCTGACATGAATATATATATGCTTATGGAAGGGCGGCGGTTCTGGCCTGACCGCCTGCGAAAGTTTTTCATCAAGCGTGAAAAAAGGAAACTAGCAGGGATATTGAGGACCACCAAGATAGTTGAATCTGAAAAGTTTAAGCATAGAGAAGAAAACAGCTTTCGGAGACTTGAGCAAAGGATAGATAAATTAACGCTTCCTAGCTTCAAAAGATACTTCTTAAAAAGAGCTAGGAAAAAGATAGTGGGCGATTTAGAAGCAGATGATAGAAGAGTGGATGAAGCTTATTTCGATTTACGCACTTTTCCAATGAGTGATGAAGGTGACTACGTGGTACAGTTCCCGACGCGCTTGGGCAACGTATTAGCAGCGTATGAGAACTATTCCCTCAGAGTATACGGAGTAGATTCTATTTTTTACTGGTGGCGCATTTGGTTAAAAGTCGACAAGGATACTAGGGAAGAGATCGATAACAGTCAGGCCATTGCGGATAGCACCGTCTATACATCTTTTGCGTTATTCTTCACCGGGGCGATTTGGCTCATACACGCCATTTTATTTACACTTCAGTTGATTATCACCGAGTATCTCCCTGTCTTCAAAATTATTCTGCCCACATACAGAGTTACTATTAGTGAACATGCTCCGACCATACGTATCACTTGGATACTTTCACTTATATTTCTTTCAGCCGGATTTATAGTTTATCGACTATCCATACGTCTTCATGCTCAATTTGGGGAACTCTTCAAATCTTTGTTTGACGTTTACGAGTACAAAATTAACGTATCAGGGATCATGAAAGAAGTATCTACCTTAAGCGCAAGCTCGCCTTATGTAGCTCTCAACCCAAAACTTGCACGTAAGGAACAGCTAAAGGTCGTAACGCGTTACCTTCAGTATTACCGCTACAGATGTCCTAGGTGCAATAAATTAATGAAGCCTAACGAAATAGCCAGTCATACTTGTTGAGAAGATAGCATTTTAATATCTTTTATAATGAAATTCGCCGCAGCAAGCTGCGGTGTATCAGAAGAGGTTGAGTTGTTCCTTGTGTAGTTGTTCGTATTCAACCTCAGCCCCTTGATTCTTTATGTATTTCTTAATCACATCTTCGTTCCCGTGCTTGCCCACCGTTG
>DATLMN010000171.1:0-8451 GCA_035537255.1 Pyrinomonadaceae bacterium
GCACGGCGCTTACGCGGCCACGCGCTTTGGCGTCGACTGCGCGAATCTCAAAGCCGGACTCAGACGCGCCGCCACGCGCTTCAAGGCCCGCGATTATCTCTGGTTCGACGCGGACGTAGAGCCGCCTCCGAGTGATATACCGGAGGATTGCGAGTGCGGCGCTTCTCATCAGCGTGGGCGAAAGATATGCCGCAAGTGCCGTCAGGATTTGCCGATGATGAGCCGCTACTGGGTCTTCATGGATGCGCTGGTCCGTTCCTATACGGGCGAGCGCTATGGCGTCCCCCTGGGCGCATCGTACGCCAGCGTGATTAAGTGGCTGCCACTGATGCGCCCCTATCGTGATTACGAGGGCGGGCGCAACCGTGAATTCTACGAACAGATTTATGCCGTCACACATGTCGTTTACACCCTGAACGATTACAGCGTCTACAGGCTTTCTCCAAAATGGCTGCCGCAGGAATACGAGTTCCTGAAAACAGCTCTGGCGGAGATGATACTGATGAATGACGCAGAGACGACGGGCGAGATCATGGATTCGCTGAGAGCGTTTGGCCTCACCAGCCGCCATCCTTTGATCCGCACAGGCGTGGACTATCTATTGACGGAGCAGAACGAAGACGGCAGTTGGGGAGACCTTGAGGCGGAAGATATATACCAGCGCTATCATCCCACCTGGACGGCCATAGACGGATTGCGCGAGTACCGCTGGCGCGGAGAGAGGATCAGCTTTCCAAAACTGATGCCGCTTTTAAAAGCGATGAGCAACTAAGCCGTCTGATGATAAGCCTTCTAAAGCTTCGGCGTGATGACTTCTATTGAATGAGGCGCGATCTCGAAGGTCATGGGTGGGCGTCCGATGATTTCACCATCGACCTGCACCAGCACAGGGCCTGTGGCGCGCGCATGCGAGGCGCGAAGGTAACGCACGCCTCTGGTATTGGGGGGCAAGCCTCCGAGCATCGCGCGCGAAAGCAGCCGCAGATAACGCAGGCGACTATGCGAGTTAATCAGGCAGACCTCGAACTCCGGCTCATCCAGGCGCGCGCGCGGCGTGATCGAAAGATCGCCGCCGTAGTGCGGCGCATTGCCTATGGCCGCAAACGTCGCCGTGTAAGTCTCTTCGCCGACCTCTATCTGAAAGGGGACGGGCTGCCAGTTCAACAGATGGCCTATGCCTGAATACCAGAAGGCGGCTTCGCCTACGCGCCGTTTCAGTCGCGGGCGCACACCCTCTACGATGGAAGCGTCCAGACCGACACCCGCCATCAGAAAGAAATAGCGTTGCGCGCCGCTCTCTTCCGCAGTTGCGCGGCCAATGTATATACGCTCGGTGTGAGCGCGCGCGATTACTTCTGCCGCCTCTTTCACAGCGAAGGGAATCTTCAACTCGCGCGCCAGCACGTTGGCCGTGCCGCGCGGCCAGATGGCCAGGCGAGCATCCGTCCCGACCAATCCTTGCAGCGCCTCGTTGATCGTTCCATCGCCGCCTGAGACGATCACTTCGCGCACGCCGCTCTTTGCCGCGCGCTCGGCAAGGCGCGCCGCATCGTTTGGCCCATTCGTATTGAGGACTTCGACCGAGACGCCGCGCAACTTCAGCAGCTCGCGAAAGCGCGCCACTTCCTCTGCGCGCTTTCGTCCGCCGCGCCCTGCGTTCGGATTCGAGATCAATACGGCTTTACGTTCAGTCATAAGAATACGGTTTGGGATAGCAAACCGGATGCCTCTTCGGTTGCCGTCCCGTATTTACTCTATAATGAGTTGACCAAGCGCGCTCGCGCTTCCCCTTAAAGGAGCGTGCGCCTTCAGACAGGTGTCGGATAAATACTGCCCGCAGGAAGGACGTTACTATGACGAAGCACGAGCCGCAAATTCCCTCCAGGCGCGAGCTGCTGGTTCTACTCATTATCTATCTGGTCGGATTCGCGTTGCTGGCGATTCGTCCCTATGATCGCGCGGACTGGGCCCTGGAGAATTTCTTTCCCGTCTCGATGCTGATAGTTCTTCTTGGGACTTACAAATATTTTAAGTTCACGCGGCTCTCTTACTACCTGCTCTTCTTTTACCTGTTCGTGCAGTCTTACGGCGGGCATTACACTTACGCGCTGACGCCGCCCTTTACTTGGCTGCGCGACACGTATGGCCTCTCGCGCAACCATTATGATCGCGTGGCCCATTTCATGCTCGGATTTTTGATGGCGATTCCTGTGCGCGAGATTCTGCTGCGCTACATACAGGCGTCGCGCCGCTGGATGGCTTTTCTGACGGCGGCGATTCTGCTGGCCATAGGTGCTTTCTATGAGTTTATAGAGTGGTGGGTGGCTGTGCTGGTGACGCCGGAACTGGGCGACAAATTCCTCGGCACGCAGGGCGACATCTGGGATTCGCACTGGGACATGTTCCTGGCCCTCGTCGGAGCAATCCTGGCTCTTGCCCTCTTCTCAAAGCTGCACGACCGGCAGCTAGGAACTTACCTGCGAACCACCAGGACGCCTCGTTAAAGTAAGGAGCAACAAGTAAGAGAGAAAGAGACGCGAGGGGGCGCAGCCGCTTTTAATCGAAGCCCTTTCCAGACACGGGTGCGGCGGCCTCTATCTTTTACCCGCATCTTTATCTTTCTTGTCGCCGTGATCTTTCGGCGGCCCTTTAGGCCCCCAGTAATACTTATGTATGATGTACTGATAGACGCCTATGGCGAACAGGGCGGCGATGATCGAGATGATGATGAGTGGAAGCATGCAGTGAACCTTTGCTCACATTATCTGTTTTCGCCTGTCAATAAGCAACGCGCAAGCCATCCTGTTTTTTATCATTTCAGTTCCAGCCAGCCTGCATTGTGAGCAGCTTGGAAACGATCTCGCGCGCCGCGTGTGGACGCGCGATGCGACACGCGTTTTCTTGCATCAAGGTGAAGCGCTCTTTGTCTTCTAGCAGCCGCTCTATCTTAAAGGCCAGCGCGGGCAGATTGTTACAGCGAATCGCGACGCCCATTTCGAGCAGGTGATCGGAATTGCGCTCTTCCTGACCCGGAATCGGATTGACGATGACGAAGACCAATCCCTTGGCTAAAGCTTCGGCTGTCGTCAGGCCACCAGGCTTTCCCAACAGAATGTCCGAGGCCGTCATGTATTCGTCCATCTCCTTCGTATAACCGATGGCCTTGACGGAGACCTTCGCGCTCTTCCCAAAGCCTTGGGCCACACGCTCTATACGACGACGCAACTCATCATTACGACCGCACAGCGCGACGACCTGCGCCGGATGCTTCAATTCTCCGAGAGAGCTGACGATATGCTCCATTGGGCCAACGCCGAAGCCACCGGCGGAAAGCAGAATCACTCGCCTGTCTTGTTGAAGACCATGCTTGTCGCGCATCGCGCGCTTCTCTTTCTCCAAGGCGAAGACCGTATCGATGGGGATGCCAGAGACGGTGATCTTTTCCGGCGGGATGCCAAGTCTTTCCAGATGCACGCGCGTCTCTTCGAGCGCGACGAAGTACTGCTCATAGTGATGGCACAACCACATCGCGTGAACATCGAAATCCGTGACAACTACTGCTTGACGAGTCGTGATGCGCTGCTTGGCCTTGAGCCAGGAGATGATCTCTGCCGGTAGAAAGTGTGTGCAGATGGTGATCTCCGGCTGATAAGCTTTGAGCATCTTGACGAAGGGGCGCGTGTTGAGCTTGTCTAGCGCCAGCCGTCGCCGCTCATTCTTCCAGGGCTTGTCCAGATGATCGTAGAGCCAGCCCAAAACCTCCGGCGTCTTATTGACCATCTCTATATAAGCCTTCGAGTAGAGATGCCGAAACAGCTTGTTCGTGTAGGCGAGCGTATCTATGTGGCGCACCTCTTCGGCCGCGCCCATCTCAAGGATTGCGCCCTCGACCGCCTCCGCCGCACGGATATGGCCCGCGCCGGCCGAGGCCGACAGCACCAGTACTTTTTTGAACATTATGTTTAAGTCGTCAGAGTTGGTATGACTGCAAAAGATTACCTGAGCGCGAGAGAAAAGATCATTTCGCCTTCGTGCATCTGCTCTGTATCGATGAAGCCCAGACCCTGATAAAAATTCTGCGCCGCCTTGTTCTCCGGTACGACCATCAGATTGATCTCCCGGCAACCTTCCAGCTCTCTGATGAGATTGATAAGCTTGACCAGCGCGGCTCGACCGAGGCCATGACGTTGATGATTTTTATCAATCATAAATCGCTTGATCCACTGGACACGGCTGTCTTCATCATCACGAACGTAGAGAGCGAAGCCGACCGCTTTACCATCGTCATAGATCGCCAGCGGATGATGCTCGCACCCGCCGGGATTGACGTAGCATTCCGCGAGAGATTGTAGATTAGAGGCGACGAAATTCTCCTGATGCTTGTGAACTTCGAGCGCGATCACCTCGCGCCAGTTATGCTCGTCAATTTTTCTTAACTCTATATTCATCCACACCCGCGCGACGTTTCCGATAGGCTTGACGCTCCGCAGATTATTCCAGCCGGTAGTTCGGCGCTTCTTTCGTGATGATTACGTCGTGGACGTGCGATTCGCGAAGGCCCGCCGAGGTGATGCGTATAAAGCGCGTCTTCTCCTGAAACTCTTTGATGGTGCGGCAACCCGTGTAGCCCATCCCTGCGCGCAGGCCGCCGATCAGTTGCGTGACCATGTCGGCCAGCGTGCCCTTGTAAGGGACGCGCCCCTCTATGCCTTCCGGGACGAGCTTCGATTCGATGTCCGTCTGTTCCTGGCTGTAGCGGTCACGCGAGCCTTCACGCATCGCGCCGATTGAGCCCATTCCGCGATAGGTCTTAAAGGATCGGCCCTGAAACAGAATGACCTCGCCCGGCGCTTCCTCAGTTCCGGCAAACAGCGAGCCGATCATGACGACATCCGCGCCGGACGCAATCGCCTTGGCAACATCGCCTGAGAATTTGACGCCGCCATCCGAGATCAGCGGAACATTGGCCTCCCTGGCCGCCTGCACACATTCACGTATGGCCGTGATCTGCGGCACGCCCGCGCCCGTCACGACTCTTGTGGTGCAGTTATGCACAGCGACACGATTAGCTATGTACGTGTGATCTTCTGCGACCTCAAGATTATAAACTTCGAGTTCAGCCTCCGGCTCTAACTCTACTGAACGAACAGAGACATATTGAAATTGCTCATCAGCGAAAACGTCCTGCCGGGGCGTGATCTTAGATGGATAGGTTAGCCCCAATTCTGGAAATTCACTTGCAAAACGCGCGGCTTGTGCGCCGCCGATGCGGACATGATAGGTCGTAGACCATGACTCTTTCTCGTTCTCGTAACTTTGTATCGAAGCCATGTAACCAAGTCGCGCGAAGATTTCGGCTATTTGATGAGCGAGATGCGGCGAGGTGGTCTTATAAGCAATCCGGCGCGCGTCTTTCAAACAGCCGTCGCCGCGTAGAGCGCCGATCAAAAGCTGGCGCAGCCGCTCTTGCCCTTGATTTAGCACCAGGCCGGGGAGACGTTTTTTATTTGCGCCGTGTGGGATAAGCCACTCGAAGAAGCATGCGATGGCGTGGTTATAGACCATGACTTCCAACGCATGGCGCGGCGTTGGTCTAAGCGTCGCGCCTTCATAGCCGAAGACTTCCGCAATTAACCTACGCACGTCCTCGGCAAAAGCCTGCTCATGCGCGCCGAAGGCGAAGCGCAGTTGACGATTATTCCCGTTGCCGACGGTGTATCCTTCGGCGGCGTAGTATCCGAAGAGTCTCATCAAACGCTCGTCGAGCGGGATGTAACGATTCAGTTTGAGCGGCTGCATGCATCGCTGATAATCGGTTTCATCCAGGTGCCGATTGATTTTCAGGCTCAGAGAATCAACCAGACTTCTGTGTCCAGTCACAATTGAACCGATGACGCGCTCTGTGGTGGCAAACCGCCTTGCCAGATCACCGTAAGTCTCTTCGTTAAAATTGCGACTCGGCTTGTTGGCCCATACTGAATCATGATCCGCGCGATAGTGAGGCACGGCATCAACAAGGTCGAAGATATAATCTTCAGCTTCGTACTGTTGTTTGGGGATTACCAATACATCCTGAGCTTTGAGCTGATCGGCACGCACCCAGTGCAGCCCTGTATCGTACTTGCCTTTGCTGAAAAAATATTTCGCACCTTGTTTAGCCCGCATGCTTTGCGGAGCGTCGAATGTGACGGCCAGAAACTCGTGGTTCGGAGTGACGCGCAGGAAGCCCGGACATCCGCCGACGTTGAGCTTGACCATCCGGCCTTGATAGCTGCGCCGATAGGTTTTGGTCACAGGCCGCACACGGCCTTTGTGAGTGGCTACCTCTTCGCCTACACGTACCTCAGCGATGCGCTTGACGCTGTTATCACCCATCAGGATAAGCGCGTTCTCATCCAGACAAATACTTCCCGGCCCAATTCCTACCTTGACCGCATCGACGCCAGCGTCGATCAACTCGCGTGTGCCGTCAAAGGTGGCGACGTTTCCGGCGATCAGCTGCACGTTGGCGTGGCGGCGCTTGATTTCGCGCACGGCCTCTATGACGCGCGTGGAGTGACCGTGCGCCGTATCAACGACCAGGCAATCGGCGCGAGCGCGAACCAGTTCGTCTGCGCGCTCGCGAAAGTCGCCGGTCGCGCCGATGGCCGCCGCGACGCGAAGTCTGCCCAGGTCGTCTTTCGCGGCGGTCGGATACTTGATAGCCTTCTGAATATCTTTGACCGTGATCAAGCCCTTGATATGTTTGTCGCCGTCGACGACCAGGAGTTTTTCGATGCGATGCTTTTGCAGTACGGCCTTGGCCTGTTCGAGAGTCGTGCCGACGGGGACTGTAACCAGGGGCTGCTTGGTCATCACGTCCGAGACGGGAATCTCGAAGCGCGTCTCAAAGCGCAGGTCGCGATTGGTGATGATGCCGACGAGATGGCCGTCTTCGTCGACGACGGGGACGCCGCTGATCTTGTAACGCTCCATCACTGCGAGGGCTTCGCGCACGGGACGATCAGGGCGGATCGTCACAGGGTCGACGATCATGCCGGATTCCGAGCGCTTGACCTTGTCGACTTCTTCGGCCTGTCGCTCGAGGGAGAGGTTTTTGTGAATGACGCCGATGCCGCCCTGCTGTGCCAGGGCGATGGCGAGCGCCGCTTCCGTCACAGTATCCATCGCGGAGGAGCAGAGCGGAATCTGCAAGCGTATCTCGCGCGTGAATTGCGTCGAAGCGTCCGTCTCTGCGGGCAGAACATCGCTGCGCGCGGGAACTAAAAGCACATCATCGAAGGTGAGACCTTCCGGCAGATTGTCCGTCATCATCTTGCTCCTTAACTGCTGTGAGAAATAATCAGCGCTGAATGATGAAGTAAAAGCTTATATCTTTTATTCATCATCCGTTATTCCTCTGAAAGATTTCGTATGTGGTTAATACGCCAAGTATAAAATGAAAATGCCCGCAATTAAAGCGGGCTTCAAGTATGTCACGACTTGTTCTGCTCTGCGCGCGCGAACATTGGTGACAAGCACACGTTCGCGCTCGGCGTGCGCGCGCTCTCTCTCGCCGCACACTTTTAAGGCTCAAGCTGCTATTGCAAATACTGTTCGTAATCTTCTCTGTTGACTGACATCTCTGCAAGCGAGCCCTTCATGTTGAAAGGAACTTTCGCCTGCCGACCGTTGATAGTGATCTGTAGCGAGCCGGGTTTATCCTTCGCGCATTGCACTCTGATACTTCGCTCAGGAGTGAACTCTTTCGTCTCGTCCGCTTGCAGATTGCCCGCGAACTCTGATTTCTTCTCATCGTCCTTATACACACGCATCCAGACCAGCTCGCCCACGGCCTTGATCTGCACGTTGAATCCCGCAGTGTTTGTCTGCGGCGACGATGAAGTCGTGGCTATACCAGCCGTCGAGGATGCTGGGCTCGTGCCAGACTGTGATGGCGCTGTGCGCGGCGCTTCCGTCGTCGGTGTTGTGTTCGAGCCTCCGGCGGGCGCAACCTGAGGACGTTGTAACCAGTGCAGCAACGCGTACACACCGAGCGAGAGAATCGATAAGATTAGGATTGTGAGCAGCAGCGTAACCAGTGGTGAACGTGTCGAGCCGCCGTCCGTATAGACCTGCGGTCTGTGAGATATGTTCGGTTGTTCGTCCGGCGCTTCGCCCTGTTCGCGCATCTCGCGCGCGTAAGCTTCGACGGCCTCTTTTTCGTCGAAGCCGATATATTTGGCGTATGCTCTGACGAAGCTTCTGTTGAAGATGCCGCCCGGCAGGCGCTTGAAATCGTTGGCCTCTATTGCTTCCAGATAGCGCATTGAGATGCGTGTCTGTTCGGAGATTTCGCGCAGAGAGATACCGCGCGCCTCGCGGGCGAGCCGCAACTGTTCTCCAAAAGATGCTGCCATCACCAACCTGCGTCCACCCTCAGGGAGTTGTTGGGGGCGAGTAGTCTCATGG
>DATLMN010000172.1:0-32663 GCA_035537255.1 Pyrinomonadaceae bacterium
GCAGGTGATGGCCGCGATAGACCACGCCCATCCCTCCGCGCCCGATGAGCCCCGTAATCCTGTAGCTGCCGATTGTTTTTTCGCTCGCCACGTTTCCCAAGCTCCCACTATGAGGTTAATCCGGGCGGCACGCGTTGTAGTTGACGGATGAGGCGACAACTCCTGACACAAAGAGAGACGGCGCTTGCGACGCTTGAACGGCGAACGACACAATCAGGCCGTCGCTCGCCGTGCGCGCTTCTGCTTCAGGCCGTTTTCTTCTCTTCCTCGTAAACGTCTCGCAGCACTTCGGCAATCGGAGGCGGAGCATGTTGCGCGCTTTGTCGACGCTGGGATGGCGTCGCCTGTGCAGCGCGCGCGATACTTTCGCCGTGCGAGGCGGGCTTCTCGTGGGAGGCGGCGGGGGGCGTCATGGTCGTCGCAGACGCCGCTGCGCTAAGCGACGGAATGCTACGAAGTCGTTCGCGGCTCTCGGCCAGAAGCGAAGCGGCGCGATTGCGGCGCACGCGATCAAGACTGCGTATGGCGGCCATCGTCTGCGGCGCTTCCGTCGGCTCGCGTTCCAGCTTGCGCAGAATATGAACGTAGCGGCGCAGCTCCGGCGATGGCTCAAAGCGATGCCGCTCGTCGGACAGATCATTCTCGACCACGTATGAGAGATGCTCAGCGGCGGCCTCGTGGTCGCCCATGTAGTTGTAGAGCGCGCCCATCGCGAAATAGATCAAAGGCGGCGGGTCGATCATCGATTGCAGCAGGCGCTCGCCACGGTTTAGGACTTCCTGCACTTCGAAGCCGTACCAGCGTCTCTCCTCGTCGCGCAGGATGTCATTGGCCGAGATGTAGAACTCGAAGATGCGGCCGGTCTCTTGATGTTCCGAGCGCTGCACGGCGCGCCAGATAAAATATGTGACGATGGCGAAGAAGATAATCACGGACGGAGGTATTCCCATCACCGCCAGCATCGCGACGATGACGATGATGGCTAGTAATCTCTGAGTCGCTTCTTTCCCTTTAGCGCCCATTCGTTTTTAGATTTCAGCTCAGGGATTTCAAATCTAAGGACCTGCGTGTTTGGAATGGCAAATCTCTAAATCTGAAATTCAAAGGCTCAAAAAAAATCCTTACGTAACTTGAATCCGCTGGCGGACGGCCTCGCCCGCTTCTGCTGTCGAAAGCGTCCCGCCGAGGTCGCGCGTCGTCGCCCCGGCGGCAATCGTTTCAGCGACAGCCCGTTCAATCGCGTCGCTGGCTGCTTCGTACCCCAGGTATTCTAACATCATCGCCGCAGTGAGAATAGAGCCAATCGGATTGGCGACACCTTTTCCGGCAAGCGGCGGGGCGCTGCCATGCACGGGCTCGAACAGGGAGACCTTTCCCGGATGAATATTGCCGGAAGCGGCGAGCCCGAGCCCGCCCTGCAAAGCCGCGCCGAGGTCTGTCAGAATATCACCGAATAGATTATTGCTGACGATCACGTCGTACTGCGCGGGGTCTAAGACCATAAACATCGCCATTGCGTCGACGTACTGATGATTGGCTTCGATCTCAGAGTACCGGGCGGCAACTTCCTTAAAGACTCGCTGCCAGAGATCGCCGCCAAAGCGCTGAACATTAGATTTGTCGGCCATCGTCACTTTGCGCCTATGGTGAGCGCGAGCGTACTCGAAAGCCGCCGTGATGATTCTTTCGACACCGCGACGAGTGTTTAGTTCCTCCTGCGTGGCGATCTCATCCATCGTTCCTTTTTTCAGGAAACCTCCTGCGCCGCAATAAGCGCCTTCCGTGTTCTCGCGAAAGACGACGAAATCAATATCTTCGGGACGGCGCTCACGCAGCGGCGTGAGATGCGCGCCGAGCAGCCTGACCGGGCGAAGATTGATGTAGAGATCGAGTCCGCGTCGCATCCCGAGCAGAATGTCTTCGGCGTGCTGGTTGGATTTGACGCGCGGGTCGCCGAACGCCCCAGCGAGAATCGCATCGAACTCTGTAGAGAGCATCGCGAGCGCGCCTTCAGGCAAGGTCACGCCCTCTTTGAGATATTTATCCGCGCCCCAGTCGAAATGCGTCAGCTCAAGCCGCACGCCGTGCGTGTCGCGCAGGAGTTCAAGCACTTGAACGGCCTCGCGTATAACTTCAGGGCCGATGCCGTCGCCCGGTATGACGGCGATTCTCTTCTTCACTTGCGACATCATCTCCATTCGTAGACGGCCTATGCGACAGGGCTTTGCGTCTTCGTTAACTCTTCGGCTTCAGACTTCAATGATTTTTCTAAAACGGCACATAAAAGACGGGCACACGCGTGCCGCGTAAGACTTTCTCGGCGGTCGAGCCAAAGAGCAGTTCTTCGGGCGGAGTCGTGCGCCCGCGCACGCCCATCACGATCAGGGGCAAATCCAGATCACGAGTTATTTTCAGAATCTCCACAAAGGGAGTGCCGATGACGATCATGCGCTCGACATCCACCGTGCCGAAGTCAATATCTTCGAGCATGGTGGTGAAATCAATCTCTGCGCGCTCGCGCAGCCGTCCCTGTATCTCTTCGGAGCTGCCGAGGCTTGCCGCCACGGCATCCTTAACGAAATTCTCGTCTATGACGTGAAGCAAGGTCAGGTCGCCGTCGGGCGCGGCCATTCCTGCGGCGGCGCGCACGGCGTTGATCGAGCACTCCGAGAAATCCACAGGAACCAGTATGTCTGTCGCTTTAAACAAAAAGATCGCCTCCCTTCTTCGTAGATGTGCGGATGCGCGAATGGATGCTCTAAGCTTATGGGCTGCGTCTGGCCGCGAGTCTCTGCTCGATGCGCGGGAGACTGCTTAAGACAACCTCGCCGACCGTCTGCAAACTTTTGGCGGATACTTTGTCGAGCGTGTCTTCCGCCGTGTGCCAGTGCGGATAGCCGCCGAGCTGTATCAGGTCAACGCATTCGACGCCCGCCTGCATAAAGGGGACATGATCGTCCTCGACCATGTCCGCGCGCTCGACGAACGCCGCGCCGTGGCCCATCTCGCGCGCGGTCTGCCAGATAATATCGTTGATCCAGGTCGTGCTTATATCGTCGCGCGGTATCTCAAGATTTTTATAACCGATCATGTCCATCAGAATCATCGCGCGAATACGACCAAGCTCATTCTTTCTCTTAAGCTCTTCGACGTAGCGGCGGCTGCCGTAAGTATTATCGGGTGAGCCGGAGTTGGTGCATTCCTCCCACTCTCTACAGAAAGCCTCTTCGCCGTCGAAGAAGGCGAACCAGTAGGTGAAGCGCGGTTTGCCGCGATCGGCAACGGCGCGTGCCAGCTCAAGCAGCGCGCCCGTCGAAGAGCCGCCGTCGTTTGCTCCGACGAAACGAAACTCTTTAAAAAGCTTCGTATCGTAATGGCTCGAAAGCATGATGACCTCGCCGGATTCGCCTGGCAGCTCCGCAGTGATATTGACCATCTTCCTGCGGCCCACAGGCGTCGCGGGTTGAAACTCGTCCTCTGTGATATTGAGGCCGTAAGATTTCAGCTCGCTCGTAATGTATTCGCGCGCACGGCCAAGTTCTGCTGACCCTGCGGGGCGCGGGCCGATCTCGACCTGTCTGCGCACATGCTCAAAGGCGCGCTCGCCATCGAAAGCGACCGCTGGTGTCTGCGGCGTTGGCGAAGCGGACGGCGTCGCCGCAGGCTGCGTGCCCCCTGTGTCCCTGTTCTGTTTCGACCCGCCGGGGCAGGCGATAAAAGTTAAGGGAAGAAAAACGGAGAGCATAAGCGTCAATGTCGTACGCGGCCCGGAGCGGCCTTTTTTCATGAGCAATTTTTTCATCGACACTGAAATCAAAATCGTTCGAGCGAGCCTGAGGCGAAAGAGCAAGAGCAGTCTTCGTCCTTAAATAAATCCGATGTGCGACAGAGGATGGTGTAGGCCGACGGCGTGGTGCTGTTCCTGTGTCTGGCGATGCGTCTCCTCTTCGCTACGCAACTGCTCATCAGTGATGTGCTCAGTCCTGATATAAGAGACATCGTTGAGATTGAGCAGCACGATCTCAGTACAATTCTCTTCGTTCTCGCATTGATATGAATGGATCACGGCAAAGCGAGCGCTGGCCGGAATGTCCTCCGCATGCAGCGCCTCGCGCACGATATAGACGAAGGTCTCGCCGCTCGTAAAGCGGATCGTCAAACGGTGGCGAAAGAATCCACCGCCCGGCGCGGGCTCCTCCGCACTATGATGCGAGCTGTCGCCGATGAGCGAAGAATCATCAATCACACACAAGACTCCAAAAGCAGGGATGAACGAAGGGATGAGGGATGAGGGCGGAGGGATGAATAAGAAAGCATTCTGCTTGAATCAGCATTCCTTTCATCCCTCATCCCTCCGCCCTCATCCCTTCGTTCATCCCTCATCCTTCGTCCCTTCGTTCCGGTGTTCGGCGGGGCGGCGCGCTTCGCGTTCTCGACGGTCGAGCAGGCGTCCCCTTCCGGCCATAAAACCCATCACCTTCTCGACCAGCGAGAAGGGAGAGTTGGCGATGGTGTTAAGGGTTTGCATCATCGTCACGGCTTCAAGCTCGACGAGGGTGGCGAGCTTGCGATCAAGCGGCAGATCGCGAAACTCTTTGCGCAGGTCTTTGACCGTTTCATCGGCCGTCTCTGCGCGCTCCGTGACGGGCACAGGCCGCAGCACAAGCTCGCCTCCGCGCTCGACTTTGACCTGGCAGGCTAAGCGCTCGCCGGAAGCCAGCCGCTCCGGGCTCAAGTATTTGCGCTCGGCCTCCGTTAAGGATGACAAAAGGGTCGCACCCTTTTCGATGACGACGGCGCAAGTATCACACTCGCCGCGTCCCTCGCACTGTGCGGGCAGCCTCACGCCCAAACGTTTGGCTGCGTCCCACAAATATGTGCCCTCGGCGATGATGCCGTTGTGGCCGTCGGGTTGAAATTTTATATCTACACTCATTTTTGTAATCTCTGGCGCGCGCGTTCCTTCAAAACAGTTGTGATTTGCAGGGGAAGACCATCAACGAAATTACACCCGTTGAGAGGCAAAAGGCAAAAGTAAAAAGGCAAAAGCGAAACAGGTGTGAGCCACTTTCGCTTTTGCCTTCAAATTTTTAGCAGAGCGCGAGAGCTACTCAGCGCCGTGCGCGACGGCAATATGAACGTGCGGTTGCGCGCTCTGTTCCTGTTTGGTGCGCCCACGCGCCTCTCTGCGGCAATCGGCGCAAATGCCAAGTATTCGCAGCAGATGATGTGTCGGCTCGAAACGATATTTGGCGGCCATCTGATCTTGCAGCGCTTCCAGCTCTGCGGAATAAAACTCTATGATCTTTCCGCATTCGGTACAGATCATGTGGTCGTGATGCTGGTGCTTGTAGTTGTGCTCGTAATGTGTGCGTCCGTCGCCGAAGCGCACTTCGCGCGCGAGCCCCGCTTCGGTCAAAAGTTTTAGCGTGCGATAGACAGTGGTCTGGCCGATGGTAGGGTCTTCCGCCTGCACCAGCCTGTAAAGGTCTTCGCTGGAAAGATGCTTTTCCGTGCGTAGAAAGACCTCCAGAATCAGGTCTCGCTGCCCTGTGCGCTTGAGGCCGGCCTTCTGTAGGTGCTTGAGAAATACTTCCTGCTCTTCAGTCATAATGATCTTCGCGGGTCTTGCTCCAAAGTTGTACGCGCCTATTCTAACACTGCACGAACGCGTGTGTGAAGAAGGTTGGAAAGCTCTGCCGACGCATGTTATCTTCCACTTATGCCGGGGTGGCGGAATGGCAGACGCGGCGGACTTATAATCTTTGAGCACACGGGAGCGGAAACGCCTGTGTGAATGGAGTCAAAGTCGGTGAAACCTTAACAGTCAACGAGCTGATGGCAACGCCGAGCTAAGGCTCGCCTGTAAATCAAGGCGGGCAAAGTGTAGAGACGAGACGGCTCCCTCCTAAACATCCTTCGGGAGGCATGGAGAAGGCATCGTCCAGACCACGAACTAAGAATTTTTCATTAGGCGGCGAAAGCCGTAGTGGTAAGAAAATCCGTTGGCCGAGAGGCCGTGCGGGTTCGAGTCCCGCCCTCGGCATCCTTTTTGAAGTAAGAGCGGCGGGCGCAATAGCGGAAAGCTTATTTTTCCGAATCTATCGCGCCCGCCGCTCTTGTTTTAGGTAGTTGACGACGCCATCAGTGCTCGCAGGCCGTCCCAGGGAAGCCGCGCGCAGCTTTGACGATGAGGATGATTGCGCACGGAGAGCAGCGGCGTCAGGGCCTCAAGCTCTTCGGGAAGATCGCTTTCAGTTCCCTTTATTGCGTTGAGCCAGTGCTGCTCAAGCTCTGCCACTCGACTTAGCGTCAGTCCGATGATCTGCTCGCTCAGCATAGAGGCTGCGGCGCAAGAGATGGCGCAGCCGCGCACCAGAAAGCGGACATCTCGAATCAAATCATTCTCTAACTTCAGATCGACGCACAGCTCGTCTCCGCATAAAGGATTTACTACGGTGGCGTGGCGGTCAGGTTGCGGCAGGCGACCGGCATTGCGTGGCCTGCGCGCGTGATCGAGCACGATGTCGCGATAAAGCTGGCTCTCTGGTCGTGGCAAGACCGGATAACTCCCCTGGTCAAGAAATACTCGTAGTCCCCGCAAGATTTTCTTCGACCGTTTTCATCTTCCCGGGAACACATCGCGGTTGGCCCACGCGGCCATAGTGTACGGCGAGGACTTCGCTCATCACGCTCAAGGCAATCTCCGCTGGCGAGGTTGCGCCCAGATCGAGCCCGGCGGGCGTGCGTAAACAGGAGAGAGCAGCAGCGTCGCCAGCGGCGAGCGAGTCCGGCAGCATCCCGCGAACCAGCGCGGAACGATGAGCGCTGGCAACAAGGCCCACATACTTTGCGCCCCCGCGCAGAGCCTGCGCGATTGCCAGATGGTCTCCCTTATGATGCGAGGCGACCACCACACTGCTCTGCGAATCTACGGGAAGCTTGCTGAAGTCAGTATCAAAAGTAACAACTCTGGCCTGCTCTGGATAGCTGGCGCTCAGGGCGCTCGCGCTGTCCACGCTGATGGGCCAGCCCAAACGTATAGCCAGCCATGCCAGTTCCTCCGTAATACTACTGTGGCCGACGATCACAAGGTTAGGTTGCGATGGCGACGACGATTCGGCGGTTGAGAGAGAGACGGGCGGGCCTGCCCGTTTGACTTCCTGTAGAGGACGGCAGCTTGCACCACGCCTGACGGCGAGCAACTCTGCGATCAGGCTGAGCGCCAACTCCTGATCCGTTTGCCCTCCAAGATCGAGCCCCGCGTGCAGCACAGTATTCTCAAACGCATTTTTTTCAAGACCGTCTTTCAACAAACGTTCGTGATTGCCCTCAACAGGGCTCACCGCGAGCGCCAGATACGCAGGCTTGGCGTTTGCAAGAACGCTTTGCAGAACGTTTAAGTCTACTGTTTCGTCAGCGATGATGATGACGAGCGATTCGTCGTCGATCTCTATGTTCTCAAGCGGAGCACGTATCAAACGATCTACGCCGGGCGACACTTTCGTCTGCTCTGTCAGAGGCGCGTGGAGCGTGACGGCGAAACCGACGCGCTGTGCAAGGTGCGCTACTTCGAGTGCGAGCGCGCCGCTGCTGCCGGCGACCAGCAGGCGGCGACGCGGCATGATGGGCTCTATGAAAATATCCATCATCCCGCCGCAGGGCAGACCGACTCCGGACAGCTCGTCCTCCAAGTCCGCCGTCACGACGCGCGGCGAGCCTTCGCGCAAAGCCTCTGCGGCCTCAGTGCAGACGAAAGACTCTACGCAGCCGCCTCCGACCCAGCCGAAGACGGGACGCCCCTCTGCGTTGATGATCGCTTTCGCGCCCGGTTTGGCCGCCGCAGAGCCGCGCACGGCCAGCACCGTGGCGACGACGAAAGCAGTCTCCGCTTGCAGCAGCTCTGCGAATTTTTCATGGAACTCTCTGTGCATTTAAAGTGCTCGCCCTGTGGATTAAATCTTTCGTTCAAAGTTTTAGCTGATCGCGTTTGACACGACAGGCGCTCTGTACACGTGCAACGGTGGCGGGCGCGTCCAGCTCGACCCAGGTGTTGTCTCCCTGATCGCGGCGCGCGGCCATGATCGCATGCTTGATGGCGAAGAAGGCCGTGGTGGAAAGGACGAGCGGCGGCTCGCCGATGGCCCTTGATGAAAGCACCGCTGTATCGTCCGCAGGTTTTCCGTCCGCGCGTCGTCGCTCCGTGCGGTGCAGCATAACGCGAAAGTCTACGGGGATCGACTTGCTACACGGCGGCTTGTAATCCCAAGTGCCGTTTGAATAGAGCCGTCCGTCCTCCTCGTACATCAACTGCTCCGTCGTCATCAGGCCAAGGCCCTGCACATATGCTCCTTCGAGTTGGCCCACGTCCAGACACGGATTCAAGCTCTTGCCCGCGTCGTAGATGATGTCCGCGCGCAGGATGGTCGTCTCGCCCGTCAACACGTCTATCTCGACTTCCGTGGCGGCCGCCGAATAGGTGAAATAGTAGAAGGCGCGGCCGTACTGGTGCGTGCCCTCTATGTCCTGTAGGCGAGGCGTGCGGAACAGTGCCTCGCTGGTCAAATCGACGCGCGCAAAGTAAGCGCCGCTGACAATATCTTTCCACTTCGCGGCCCAGTTGCGTTTCCAGCCCTTGACCTTATTCTCTACGCAGTATTTTTCAAGACGCTTGCGTAGTTGCTGGCAGGCGAGCTGAACCGCGCCGCCGAAAAGGTCTGAGCCGGAAGAGGCGGCGGTCGCCGTCGCGTTCGGGCAAGTCTCCGTAGAGGTCTCGCCGATGCGTATCCATTCCATTGGAATCCCTAAGGTCTCCGCAGCGATCTGTAGCATCTTGGTATTGATGCCCTGGCCCGACTCCGCTCCGCCGTGCTGTAACATGACAGAGCCGTCCGTCGCATAAGCCACAACCACTGCGATGCCCTGATCTAAAAATCTGGGCTGGTAGCCGACTCCGTATTTGAGCGGAATCATAGAGATGCCGCGTTTGCGCCAGCGATTTTTGCGATTGAAATCTTCGACCGCTTTTTGCCGTCGCTTAAAGTCGGCGGTCTTTTCCAGCTTGTTCCAAATCTCTCGTATGTAGCATGGCCTCAGCGCCTGACCGAATGGCGTGCGCTGAAAGTCGCGCGTCTGCGCAGAGCTACTCTTGTAAAGATTCTTGTAGCGGATTGATTCGGGCGTGACGCCTAGACTATGCGCGACGCGCTCGATCATTTCTTCGACGATCATCGTCGATTGCACGACGCCGAAGCTGCGAAACGCCGTGTTGCTGGCGTTGTTGGTGCGCGCCACGTCGGCGAACGATTCAAAGGTCGGGCAAAAGTAAGCGCCGTCGACGTGTTGCTGCGACAGGTCTAGCACAGGGAATGAGCAATCGTAAGTGCTGCCGCCGTCGGAGATCAGACGCATCTTCATACCGCGAAGCATTCCATCTTCGGTGTACGTGACATGAAACCAGCCCTTGTAAGGATGGCGCTTCCCTATGACCTCCATGTCCGTATTGCGATCAAGCGCCAGGCGCACTGGACGGTTCAAGACCCATGCGGCAACCGCAGCAGCAGGAGCTACGACACCGGGACGAAACTGTTTGCCGCCGAAGCCGCCACCGATTGGGCGCGCGTAGACCTGCACACTACTCACTGAGATATTGAGCACCTGTGCGACGTTTGACTGAACGGACGAAGGCTGCTGCGTAGAGGAATAGACGATCATAGTGTCCTGCTCGCCGGGAATAGCCAGACACCCCTGCGTCTCCATGTAGAAATGGGCCTGTCCGATGTTGCCGTGATGACCCTTCAAGACAAGGCATCCCCTCATGGGCTTGTCAGGATTCTTCAGCCACTTATCGTCGCTGCCTTTGCGCAGTATGTTTGGAATATGAACATTGGTGGGCACTTGGTCTTTGAAGATGCCGCTCTTTCCGGGCAGGGCCAGCGCCTCTTCGATGGTAAAGACGGGCTTATGGCCGGGCAAATTTTTGTAGGTAATCAGCTCGTTCTCGACATAGCGCGCGGCCTGCTGAGCCACCCATGCGTCCTGCGCGACGACGAGGCCGATGGGTTGCCCGTAACAGATCACCTGCTTGTCTGCGAAGATCGGATCATCGCCGCCGAGGCCGACCAGATTCCCCTTTGAACCGCCCGGCACATCCGTGATGCTGATGTAAGCCTTGACGCCCGGAAATTTTTCTATGAGATGGTCTGTGAGTGCGGCTGCGCCGCCACGGTTGCTGTAGCCGAAGGAGGCCAGCGCTCTTTTGCTTTTGACATAAAAGGCTTCGAGGCCGTGCGGGGGAAGCGGCAGGTCTTGCGTGTATTTTAATTCGCCTGAAGCCTGCTCGAAGACCGTCGTCTTGAGGATCGGCTCGCCGACGGGAGCTTCGCCAGGATAAAGCTCTACGTGCTGTTGCCCGCCCGAGAGCGGACGCACATAAGGATTGGCAGCGGAACGATTCTCGGCCTGCACCTCTTTGGGGAAAAGCTCGTAGGCAATGTGCAGGAAAAATTTGTAAAAGAGCGTCTCTGTCAAAGACTCTCTATACCCTTCAGGCAGAAACTGCACGCCGGGCATGGGCTTGATAAGACTTGCGACCTCGGACGCGATCAACTTCAACGCACCGCTCAGAGTTTCTTCCGTCCATGATTTGCCGGACAGGTACTTCTCTACCTTTGAGAGCCGGACGGTCATCGGCGCGAGCCCGCCGTAAGCTATCGTCGCCTCTTGAATCACACCTTTCTTGTCCAGGCTGACACGGAAGCCTGCGTTGACCAGAGCGTGCGCGTTCTGATCGCGCGAAGCTATCTTGAAGGTCTCGACGTACTCGCCCGCGCTCGTGTATGGAATATGGAAAGAGACCGCGACGGCATCTTTGGGAAGCTCGGCAGGGCCGGGCAGCTCAAGCATCTCGTAGGTTTTGAATCCTCCCTTAAAACTCTCTGAGGCGAGCGTGATCTTTGCTCCGAGCGTCGTAAACACCAGATAGAGGTCGGAGGGGAAAGGCGAATCCGTCTCGGCCTGCTGGCGCGTCATCATAATATTACCGGCCAGACTACCGACGTTGCGTACCTGTAGGTTCGCGATGTCCAGTAGATGTCGCCTGAGTGCGACGAGGCCGGCGGACTTAGCCGCATCAAGTTTTGCAAGCGCCTTGTCCAGATAATCTATCAGTTGTTGCAGCGTATTGGCCGCGCCTACGCTAAAGCCATCCTGCTCTTCATGAAAGCCCAGCATCTCCGGAATGCCAGAGACATCCACCAGCACATGCGGGTCGTTGACATCAATTTTGTAAATCCCTATCGAAGTATTGCCGACGACGAGCTTGAAATTGTTGGTCTGATCGTCGAAGCGCTCCTTGAGCTTGAGCACCTGCGCGAGTGTGAGCGGGCGAAACCATTGATAACCCCGTCCATGAAAAAAGAGCGGCTGCGGGTGCTTCGCATAATCCAGCAACGCTTCGGGGAATTTGACCTTCGCTCCCTCTTTCGACTCGCCGTGTGTGTAATCTGCGGCGGCGACGCAAGGGTGATTCGTATAATAGGTATTATGCTTTTTGTAATCGACGGCGAAGCTCTTCATGCCCTGTAGGATTGGTCTAAAGCCCGTGCAGCGGCAGATGTGGCCGTCGAAGTTGTCCTCGACCTCCTGCTGCGTCGGGCGCGGACGGTTGCGCAGCATCGTGTACATATTCATCACGAAGCCTGGAGTGCAATAGCCGCACTGCGAGCCGTTAAAGGCTGCGATGGCGTGCTGCACAGGGTCAAGCTTCTCTCGCGTGCTGCCGATGCCCTCTGTCGTCGTCACCATCATCCCGTCGAGCGAGCAGAGAGGTCTGAGGCAGGCGTTGACCGCCATATCGACGACCTCATCCTGCGACTCCTCATAGCGCGAGAGCATCACGGTGCATGCGCCGCAGCCCCCCTCGCCGCAGCTCAGCTTCGTGCCGGTCAGCCCGAGCGCGCCGTAGCGCAAGAAATCTACGAGCAGCATGGTCGGGTCTGGATTGTCTAGCACGACCTGCTCGTCGTTAACATAAAAGGTCAGGGTCGTGGAAGCCTCCGGGAGGATTGTCCCGACGTTGGTATCAACTTCCGCTTGATTGATCTGTAAGATGTCGCTCATAGTTTTCTTCTCCTGCGGAGACTGCTGGCTCAGACTCATGCTTTAAGGAACAGGTTTGAGGGTCTTGGTGTAGAAACTTTTTCGCGGCGATTTTCCAGGCGCTTTCGTCTCTCGCGGCCTTTGCAGACTTTCTTCAGGACTGATGAGGAGATGGCCCGAATGGTCTTCTTCCTTTGGTGCGGTTGACATGAGGGCCTCACGCGGCAAGAGAGCGTTTGAAAGTTATGGTTATAGATTGCCAAAGAGAACAAGGAGGTGCGCCTGACTGACTGACCCGTGCTCGGTGATATTGAAATATATCATCAGCCTGATTGTGTCAAGATTTTCCGGCCAGAGTCAGTTTGAGCGTGAGACCTTCAAACAGGAAGTTGGCCCAACCGCACAGTCGCGCCGGATAACTATTGACAGTTGCCAACTGTGGGCATAACCTTGTGACCCTCGCAAGCCTTTCCCTGCAAAGTCTCTGGTATCTCACCGTTTCAGGAGCGAAGACCATGAACGTTATTCTGATCCACGATGCTGCGATTGACGAGTATATGTCCACGGTGCTTTTGACCACGATGAAGGAAGTAAATCTTCTGGGAATCGTCGTCGTCAACGCCGATTGCATCGCCGCCCCTGCCATGCAGACTGCCTGGAAGATTCAACAATACATCAAGGCGACATCCATTCCCTTGGGCCTGAGCAGTGCGCGCAGCTTCAATCCGTTCCCCTGGCAATATCGCAGTGATTGCGTCGCAGAAGGCAAGATCGGCGTCCTCTCCTCAATCAAGCCGAATCCGAAGTGGCCGCCGTTTCCCGACGGCGATGCGTTGCTCTTGAAGCTTTTGGAAAAAGCAGAAGAGCCCTTGACGTTGCTGGTCACTTCTCCTATGACGACGCTTGCAGATGCGCTCAAGAGCAATCCGAAGCTCGCCAAAAAGATCGAGCACATGGTCTGGATGGGAGGCGCGATCAAGGTCAAGGGCAATCTGGACCCATCTACTGTCCCGACGCCGCCCTGCAATCCGTGCGCCGAGTGGAACGCCTTCTGCGATCCTTACGCGGTCGACTGGATATTTAAGAACACCAGCTTTCCCATCACCATGTTTCCGCTCGACATGACGAACAAAGCTGCGATCACGACGAGCTTCCTGATCTCGCTCGCAGATCAATCCGGCGCTTACCCTCTCTCCAAGCTGGCATTCGAGAGTTACCTGCTCGTCGGTAGCGAAGTCTTCTACGACATGTGGGATGTCGTCACGACCTGCTATCTCACCCGCAAAGATTTATTCAAACCCGCCAAGACCATGCTCCTCGGCATAGACACAGCGCTCGACGACACACAAGGCTGCATCAAAGCGCAGAAGGGTGGTCGCGCCGTCGATGTCGTCTTCGACTTTGCCGACGACGGCTCGAATTTCTACTCCTACGTCCTGGGCCAATTCAAACATTAGACGGCACATGGAATAGTTCTCCAGTAAAGCAACTGCCGCTGCATCAGCTATAATAGAAGTAAATTACCGCCATTAGCGGTCTAATGATCGTTAGGCCGCAAAGTTCCCAAGTAGAAGCGGCCACCACAAGAAAGGAACAACACTCATGTATAAAATGCTCCAACGCCAGCATAGAGCACAAATATTTGTGATGCTCTCCCTTTTCTTATTCGCTGGTTGCTACCGGCCATCATCAAGTAGCTCTGGCGGCAGCCCAAGCATATTCCCCACCGATCAGGTTGTCATAGAATATTCAGACTGGTTGGCGGACGGTGTTTCCGTTTCTTGGAAACTGGAACCCGGAACTTATCGGTTAGAATTGACCGCTAACAATGACGGGGCTACAGCAGAATGGGTTGGCGCAAGTTGCCCAAAGACACAACCGATGCGTGATCTCACTATGACATGCGAGGTGCCTCGCACTGGGCAGCTAGTTGTTACCAATCCCACCGTGTTGGGTCTAGGCGCTAAGGTGAGTGTTACAGTGAAGGTCACCAAGCTTGCTCAGTAGCATTGCTGTCTAACAACTCATTCAACCGGAGCGCGAGTTAGCTTGCCTCTCATGGTCAGCTTGTCTATATCGGCGCTGTGTACGCGCTCGGTCAATTCGGGCGTTGGGCGCTCTTGCTTGTAATGGCAGGCACAATCAATGTAAATTGACATTGTTATGACAGAACTTCTTGAAAAAGCATTCGCAGAAGCTTCCAAACTTTCGCCCGAAGAGCAAGACTTCCTTGCTCAAATCCTGCTAGATGATCTTTCTTCTGAAGAGCTATGGGAACAATCTTTCGCTAAATCACAAGACAAGTTGGCCCAGTTGGCTGATGAGGCCCTTGCTGAATATCAGCGTGGCGAGACTAAGCCTTTGGAAGAGAGTTTGTGAACTCACATACCACTGAGCGTTTTCGTAAGGCTTTGGAGAGATTGCCGCTTCACGTCCAACGTCAGGCTAGGGCAGCATATCGTCTATGGAAGCAAGACCAATTTCATTCAAGCCTACAATTTAAGCAGGTTCATTCGAGGAAGCCAATCTACTCTGTCCGCATCGGTATCGGGTGGCGAGCAGTGGGAATAAAAAGTGGGGATACTGTAGTCTGGTTCTGGATTGGCTCTCATGCAGATTATGACAACCTGCTTGCTCAGTTATGACGAGCCGCCCAACAACTCATTGAACACGACCGCCCTCAGCTTGCCTTTCATCATGCTCGTGTGGCTTCAGCTTTCTTGTGTGTTATCTTCGGGCAGCGTCTTAATTCGAGCGTTCGGCTGAAACTTTTAGGGAGCGGAATTGAAAAAGGCTTGGGTCAAAAAGCTAATCCTGCTGCTGGCCTCACTGGTTTTCTGTGCCTTTATTATCCTGTTGCTCGAAGTGGGTACGAGAATCCTGTGGCCGGAAATTAATGCACAGGATACCGAACAGTCCCTGTTGCGTCCGAAAGCCTTCGGCGATTCTTACGGTTGGCAACCGCAGGCGTCAGGCGTTAGCTTCGGTAAGACGGTCTTCATAGACGAGTTCGGATTTAGAAAAATCAGTTCCCCGGAGCACTACACAGATTCCTGGATAATCCTCGGAGACTCTGTCACGTTCGGCGTCGGAGTTGAGACTGAAGAGACTTTTGTGCAGTTGCTTCAAAATACTCTGCCGCAAACTAAATTATGGAACACGGCAGTGATAGGATATAACATCAAGAATTACAGGGACGTGCTTCACCATCTCACGTCTGAACGGCAGCCAGCCCCGAATCTTAAAAAAGTATTATTGTTCCTCTGCCTCAACGACATTGACCTCAATGATCGTATCGAACAGGCTCCGAGCAAGAAAGCTCTAAATTATCGCTACGTTCAGAACGTGTTGTCTTTCATGAGACGCCATTCCAGATTGTACATGCGTCTGAAGGCAGCGCTCACGGATCGTAGCGCATTCTATTTCTTAAATGATTACCAGCTCTATCAAGAGGGTAATGACAGTCTCACCCAGTCCATGAAAATTCTCGACGAGATGAATACTTTCTTACGTGACAGAAACATCGCTCTCACGGTCGTGATCCTCCCTTATGAATATCAGTTGAGAACAAAGGAGGCGCAATACCTGGCCCCGCAAAAACTCCTTGCTGCTCATTTTAAAGAGACGGGCATCTCTTACATTGATGCTTACGGATATTTCGAGAGCAGCGGGGGCGATGAGAAAGAAAATTTCCTGTATGCAGATTTCGGACACTTATCAAAGAAAGGTCACCGCATTGTCTTTGATCTGTTGAGGGAGAGATTGAGCCTGGAATGAAAGAAATGTTAATCACCCGCGCGGAAACAGAAGCAGATCATCAGGCGGTTCGCCAAGTAAACGAGCGCGCTTTCGGTCGCGCAGGCGAAGCCGATCTGGTCGATGCTTTGCGGAGGAAGGCTCAGCCGCAGATTTCGCTGGTGGCTGAAGTTGACGGGCGCGTGGTCGGCCACATTTTCTTTAGCCCCGTCTTAATAGAATCGGAGGCTTCCAAGTTTACGGCTCTCGGCCTTGCTCCGATGGCTGTGCTCCCTGAGTTTCAGAATCAGTCGATTGGCTCAGAGTTGGTGCGGCGAGGATTGGAGGCGTGCCGTAGCATTGGGCATGACGTGGTCGTTGTGCTCGGCCATCCCAGTTATTACCCGCGCTTCGGGTTCGTGACGGCTAAACAGAAGGGGCTGACGTGCGAATACAATGTGCCCGACGAGGCGTTTATGGTCGCGGAGTTAAAAGAGGGCGCGCTGGCAGGCCGTCGGGGTGTGGTCAAGTATCGTCCGGAGTTTAACGACGTGTGATGAGCTACGTGGGTAAATGTTGAGCCGGGCGAGGGATCGTTTCTGCTGAAAGTGGATTACGTAATGTTACAACTCAAACGTGTCCGAGCGACCTTTTGCTGCGCGGCATTAATTCTGCTCGTCGGATGTGCCGCCCCCTTCGCGCAGGATAGAGAGAAAATGGAAGCGACAACGCTGTCCTGGCGTGACCGTGTCGCGGCTATTCTTCAGCCGGGATGGGAAGTTACGCAGACAGACACTTCGATAGTGATCACTAGAAAAGAGCCTGTGACTTACTACAATCCGATTGCGCTGCCTCCGCCGGGAAAATTAAGGGCGGAGATGATCGAGCGATCCAGACATCAAGAGAAATATCAGATCACACTTGATATTGTCGAAAAATTATCCGATGCAAGGTATGAAGAGCTGAAGGCCGTAAACCTGAAGACGGAAAAGGAGCTTGAGGCCAGGGAAGACGCGATGCGGAGTTTCGCCGGGAAGGGAGATTTTATGCCCAACACGCCAAAGGAAAAGGCTCTCTATCAGGAGTACCAACTCGCTCTGTCAAGTCTTCCCTTTCACAGGCTGCCGGACATGTTCGATGAGAAGCACAGCATCTACGTCAAAACTACGCGCCACCCCTGGAGCGCATTCTACTTCTCGCGTGAGGAGTTGGAGTGTCGCGCCATTTTAGAGAACATCTACTCTTTCGCAGACGTGTACGAAGGCAAGCGCAGCATCCCCTGGCCGCCCGGAGCAGAATACGCGAGAGTCGCGGCCTTTGAAGCGTTCGACAGCCGCCGCAGTTATGATCGCTATCTACACAAGAAAGAGATGAACCTGAAAGCGCAACGGAAAGATTAAAGGTGATATTCCTGTTCCCTTAAAGGTACTATCTCACGACGCAAAACCAAGAGCGACGCCGAAATTTATTTGCCACAAAATTCCCGCCCGTGGCGTTTTATCATCGAGTGCTCAAAACATCTGATGGAAAGGGTATGCCCCGCATGCGACTCCGGCATCTGCCTACTGCCTTACTTTTTTTCATCCTCTTCTTCTCAACACCTGCGGCCAAAGGCCAGACGGAAAACACATCCCGCGTCATAGATCAATACCTGTCCGCTCGTACTGAGATGGGCGGTTTTAGCGGCACTGTGCTCGTGGCAAAGGATGGCAAGATCATCTTGCGTAAAGGCTACGGATACGCCGATGTCGAAAAGCGGATTCCCTTCACGCCTGAGACGCAGCACGAGGTTGCTTCCATCTCGAAGATGTTCACGGCGATGGCCGCGCTGCGGCTGCGCCATCAGGGAAAGCTGCGCCTAGAAGACTCCGTCTGCAAATATCTAAGCGATTGCCCGGACATCTGGAAACCCATCACCGTCCAGCAACTGATGCGTCATACTTCAGGCATCGCGGATTATGAAGAGGCGCTTGATTTGGGCTCTGAAAAATACATGCAGTTCATGACGCAGTCGGACGCCTCCGCCAAAATTTTTGAGAACGCGAAGAAGCTGCCGCTCGATTTCAAACCCGGCGAGAAATTTCATTACAGCAACACGGGCTACATAGTCCTCGGCCACGTCATACAACGGGCAGCCGGACAGCCCTTCGCGGAGTTCGTCACAAACAATATTCTAAAGCCCGTAGGCATGACACACTCCGGCGTGCTTGGCTGGCGCTCATCGCCAAAGAGGCTCGCGAACGGGTACACGCACGGCGACTTAGGTTGGGAAAAGAGTCTTGCAGGTGTGCCGCTCATCAATGGTCATCTAAAAAGAGTGCCCCGCCTTCCGCTCACACCGCCCGAGGGCGACGCCTGGCTCTATAGCACTGTGGACGATCTTTATCGTTGGAGTCAGCTTATGGACGGCAGCGGCTTCGTTGCGACGGCGGAAGTGGCGGAAGTCTTTACTCCGGGGCTGGACAACTACGGCTACGGCTGGTTTATAGGCAACGCATTTAACCGCAAACGCATGAATCATACGGGCGCGCTGCCTGGCTACGTTTCTAACTTTATCAAGTTTCCGGACGATAAGATCACGATCATCATCTTCTCGAACTTAGATCGCGCGCGAACGGGCAGCATCTCTCGCGACGTGACGGCAATCGTGATGGGCGCGCCTTTTGACATGCCCGTGCGCGGACAGGTCGTGAAGCTTTCATTGGAGCAACTGTCACGTCTTGAAGGTGTCTATAAAATGGCTGACGGAAAATTGTTGACCATCAGCAATGCGCCTGACTTTCTGACGGCGGAGTTGAAAGGCCGCTATACGGCCGGACTGATTCCACTCTCTCCGACGGAGTTCTACTTTCCTCTGGGCGACGGCAGAGCTATCTTTACGCTGGACGCGAAGGGTCAAGCGACCAAAGTCAACATGCGTTACGGCGGCGAAGATCATATTGCGGAACGCATGCCTCAACAGCCCTAGCAGATGGACATCTCCAATATGGACGTACTTGAAAGGGACGGGAATCTGAGCGAAGCGGAGATCAACATTCGACTCGCAACGGCAATGGATGCGCCTGTGCTGGCAAAATTTCGCTACGCGTTTCGCTCTGGCACGGGACCGGTGAGCGAGGATGAAAGCGAGTTTATTGATCGTTGCAGTCTCTGGATGCAGGAGCGGCTGCGTGGTGAAGATGGCCCGTGGCGTTGTTGGATGGCCGAGCAGAATCAAGTGTTGTTGGGCCATCTCTGGGCGCAGCTTATCGAAAAAATACCGAACCCGTCGCCAGAGCGCGAATACCATGCCTACATCACTAACTTTTATGTGAGAGAGGATGCGCGTGGCCGTGGCGTCGGTTTCAGGCTACTGTCGACCGCGCTCGATTGGTGTCGTGCTCGTCAAGTACACGCCGTCATCCTCTGGCCCACACAGCGCAGCCGCCCCCTGTACCTGCGCCACGGCTTCAGTGTGCGTGAAGATTTGCTGGAACTGCTTGTCGAAGAGTTAAGCGAAGAGCATTGATTCAGCTATCTACGCAACGGTCATCCGTCATGGGCCAACTAAAATGTGAGTTCGGGATAAGCGAACTCAAAAAAATTAGTGCCGGAGGCTGCGATTGATCTTTGACACGAATGTTCCGCGACGCGTTCTTTTCTCTCTACATGAAAATAAAGAGCCCGTTGACTCGACTTAAATCGAGCCTTTCTCAATCGTGTGTTAATGGATTGCCTTTTGAGACGTTTATTATATCTAGAGGCAATCGATGCAAAGATACATGATTGAAACACGTCAGTTGACGCGCCGCTTTGGGGCGCAGCTCGCCGTAGATGAGCTGAACTTGCAGGCCCCGGAAGCCGGTGTCTATGGATTTCTGGGGCCGAACGGCGCGGGCAAGACCACAGCCATTCGCATGCTGCTCGGTCTGATCCGAGCGGACGCAGGCGAAGTGCATTTGTTCGGCGCGCCGCTCGCCGCCAATCGTCAACGGCTGATGCGGCGCGTGGGCGCACTTGTCGAAGCCCCTTCTCTCTATCCGCACCTGACCGGGCGCGAAAATCTGGAGGTTACACGCCGTATGCTAGGCGCGCCGCGCGCCCTGATTGACCGCGCTTTAGACATCGTAAAACTAACAGAGGACGCACACCGCCGCGTACGCGAGTATTCGCTGGGGATGCGCCAGCGTCTGGGTTTGGCCCTGGCGCTCTTGAACAAACCCGAACTGCTAATTCTGGACGAACCGACCAACGGCCTAGACCCGGCGGGCATTCACGAGATGCGTGATCTCTTGCGCCGCTTGCCCGCAGAGTTCGGCGTCACTGTATTTCTTTCCAGTCACCTGCTCAGCGAAGTCGAACAGATTGCCAGCCACATCGGCATCATTCACCAGGGCCGATTGTTGTTTCAAGGCACGTTGTCCGAATTGCAGGACAAGCATCGGGCGCAACTGACGCTTGGCGTGACGCAGCCCGAACAGGCGATGCATTGCCTGACTGCTGCCGGGTGGGGCGTGCAAATACGCGCTGACGGGTTGCTCGGCGTCAACGCCGCGACGCGTGAAGATATTATCCGAATCAACAACCTGCTCATTAGCCAGCGCCTGGAAGTCTTCCATCTGGCGCAGGAACAAGCTTCGCTTGAAGACATTTTCCTGACACTGACGGGCGGCAAAACCTTTGCAAGGAGCGAGGCCTGATGTCCATCTTCCGTGTGCTATACGCTGAGCTACTGAAGTTGAAACGCACGCTGGCATTTCGCGTGATCTTTGTCCTGCCGCTGCTGGTGGCGCTGCTGCAATTTTTCGTCTTTTGGAGAACAAAGAAATTCGGCGCGGACTTTCATCTGTGGGAGACGCTGCCAAAAAATATGCTGGGCATCTGGGCGGTCTTTATGATGCCGCTGCTGATCACATTGGTAACGGCGCTGCTCAACGGCATAGAGCATAGTGATAAACAGTGGAAACATATTTTCGCGTTGCCGATCCCGCGCCACACTGTCTATCTAGCCAAGTTCGTCGTGGCCCAGGCCCTGATCGCCGTCAGCACACTCTTTCTATGTGTGTTGACCGTGCTCATCGGACTGGCAGTCATGCGCCTGCGACCGGAACTGGCACACTCTGGCCCTGTTGCTTACGGCTGGCTGGCCAAATACGCGGCCTTTGTCTGGCTGGCCTCATGGCTGATCATCGCGATTCATACTTGGGTCAGCACGCGTTGGTCTGGCTTCGCGGTGGCGCTCGGCACGGGCATCGGCGGGACGTTCTTCGCGCTCTTCGCCGCCAGCGCGTCGCTGGGCAAATACTATCCATGGTTGTTGCCGATGAACGTTTTTACGGGCGAGAGATTCACGGCGGCGCTCTTGCTCGGCGCGGTCGGTGGAGCAATTGCGGCGCTGCTCGGTTGTCTGGAGTTTGTGCGACGCGATGTGGCTTGAACTCGGTTGAAGGATAACGTTGATCTTCCGCGTGGCGATAGCTGAGCGCAGCCGAAACTGTGCTACACAATTTCGGCGTTAGTCCGCGATCAGATAACAGGAGTTGGTCTTGATCGCCAGCCAGATTTGCTGGCCTTGTGTGAGTTTCAGTTCGCTGACGGCCTGCCATGTGACGCTGACGACCCAGCCGACGCCGCTTTTGACGCGCACGATGGAGCGCGCGCCCCTTTCTTCAATCGCAGTGATCTCGCCCTTCAGGATGTTGCGCGCTGAAGTGCGGCGCAGCTCTTCCGTCGCGAGCAGTATATCGCCGGAGCGTACGGCGACCATCACGCCTGCACCCTGCGCCTCTTTGCCCAGAGGAACGTCCAACTCGCAAGCGCCGCCCGCGTCCTTGATTCGCACCGTCATAGTCCCTGCGCCAGCGTCTCTTTGCAGGACGACTCCCTCGAAGAGATTTTCGACGCCCGTCAGGCGTGCGACGCTGCCGACGACGGGCGCGCCAAAGATTTCAAGAGGCTCGCCAGCGGCGACGACCTGACCCTGTTCGTACACGATCAGGTAATCGCCCAGCATGATTGCTTCGTCGCGGCTATGCGTCACATAGATGACGGGCAGGCGCAGGTCTCTATTGATCATCTTAAGATCGCCGATGATGTCCTGCTTGGTCGCTTCGTCTATGGCCGAGAGCGGCTCGTCCAGCAGCAGCACACGCGGCTTGCTCGCCAACGCTCGCGCCAGTGCCACGCGCTGCGCTTCGCCGCCGGACACTTCGCTCGGGCGTCGCTCGGCCGTGTGCTTGATTCTCAATCGCTCCATCAACTCAAGCGCGTGACGGCGACGCTCCGGTCTTGAGAGACCGTTTGTGGCGAACTCCACATTACCAAGGGCGGACATGTGCGGAAAGAGCGCGAGGTTTTGAAAGACCAGACCAGTGCAGCGCTCGCGTATGGGAACGTTGATGCCCTGCGCGGAATCGAACAGCGTGTGGCCGTTGATACTGATATGGCCCTCGTCCGGGCGAATGATTCCCGCGATTGCTTTGATCGTAGTGGTTTTGCCGGAGCCCGAAGGCCCGAACAGGATAGTAATACCGGGCGGCGCGTCGAACTCTGCTTGGAGCGCGAACCCGTCAAGAGGCGCATTGCGGGTCGCGTCGCCGACGGCGAGCGAACGGCCGTCGGCGCGTCTCTTGAAATCCTTCTTGATGCGGACAGAGATCATAGCGCGCAGCCCGTTTGCAGCAACACTCTATTGAAGAGAAGTACGCCCGACAAGCTTGTTGGTCGCATAGAGCAGCGTGAGCACAAGGACGGAAAGGATGATGACCAGCGTGAGCGCGTAATCGTCTTGGCCGGACTGCGTCGCATCGTAAATCGCAATCGCAGCGGTTTGCGTGCGTCCAGGAATATTGCCCGCGATCATCAGCGTCGCTCCGAAGTCTCCGAGCGCGCGCGCGAACGCCAGCATCGCCGCCGCGATAATGCCTCGCGACGAGAGCGGCAATGTAATGCGCCAGAAAATCTGCCACTCGCTTTTGCCGAAGGTACGCGCCGCGTCTTCCAGTTGTTCGTTGACGCTCTCGACGGCCGCTCGCGACGTTTTCACGACCAGCGGAAGCGCACCGATCATCGCCGCTATCACGGCTCCCTGCCAGGTAAAGACAAGCTGTAAACCCGTCGCGGTATAGATTGCACGCCCCACGGGGCTATTGCGGCTGAGCAACATCAGCAGGTAATAACCTAGCACTGTGGGAGGCAGGACGAGCGGGAGCGTGACCACTGCGTCCAGCAATTCTCTGCCGGGGAAACGCCGCCGCGCCAGCAGCCACGCCAGAGCAACACCGACGATGAGGGCCAGCACGGTCGCAATCAGAGCAACTCTGAAAGAGAGCGCCAGCGGAAACCAGTCAATGTTCTTCATAGCTTCAGGAAGATAGCACAACTCCCGGCGCGCGGTCAGGAGTAACTTGATAAATCAATCCTCTTAATCATTGCCCGGATCAATCACCTCATGCTACATTCTCAATCCTTCGCTTAAACAGTTAGTGAACGATTGTTCCGGGCCATTCAGTACCACCTCATAAATTAGAAAACGTAGAGAGAGCCGCAGTCTAGACCAGATGGAATCGACCAATAGTCCTCAAGAGCGGGAGCGTTCACCTGCGAGCCGCCACCCCACGCGCGCGCCGGAACTATTCGACGGGCAGGCAGCCGCCTTCGAGCAGCGCGCAGGCTTGCCCACTCATTACTGCGAATCAATCGCCAGCGCCGTACTTGAGATTGCAGAGATGCGCCCCGGCGACACGATCATCGAAGTTGGCCCAGGCACGGGGCAGATAGGCCAGTGGCTCGCGCGTGAAGATGTACGCTACGTCGGCCTAGATCTCTCTGCGGGTATGTTGAATGAGTTCCACAGGCGGCTCAGCAATGAAGCAGGTCTGTGTGCGATTATCCGCGCGGACGCTAACCAGGGCTGGCCCGTCATGAGTGGAGCGGCGCGCGCCATCTTTAGCTCGCGCGCCATTCATCTGCTCGATCATGAGCATGTCGCTTCGGAAGTCACGCGCGTCGCTGACGGATTAGGCGGAGCAACGCTCATTATCGGGCGCGTCGAGCGAGATCAAGAGAGCACCAGAGCACTCATGGCGCGCGAGATGAACGAGCGCTTGCGCCGTCATGGAATCGAAGGGCGCGGCGGCGCAGGACAGAAACGAAAACTGTTCGATGCGCTTCAAAGACGCGGCGCGGAGATGTTAGAGCCTGTGGTCGTCGCCCGTTGGAAAGTGTTTGCCTGCCCGCGTCAATCTATAAATTCATGGCGCAGCCTTGCGAGTCTGGGAGGCATGCCTGTCGCAGATGATGTGCGCGATCAGATTTTGAGTGAGCTTGAAGACTGGGCCAGGGGCGTGTTCGGCGGATTGGATCAACAGATTGAATCCGAAGAGACCTACGTGCTGAGTCCTCTTCGCATACACCCCGCTCAAGCGACTTGATTAAAGACTTAATTTCCGCAGTGCTCTGCGTGGCTGCCATTTAGCATCATGCTTGCGAAAGACGAGCATTAAGACGGTTGACCGTAAACTTCTCAAACGAAGGGCGAGCGAAAACAGATGCAGAATGATCTTCTCACGGAACTCGGCAGGTCTCTGCTGACGGGCTCGCTCGACGACGAGCGGCTGATGGCGAGGACTACTGATCCTTCGCCGGTGCAGATTCTGCCCGAAGCCAACGTGGTCAAAATCGGCGGCCAGAGTTTTATTGACAGAGGACGACAGGCCGTCTTTCCTTTGATCGAGGAGATCGTAGATAATCTTGGTCGTCATCAGATGATCATCGGCACGGGCGCAGGGACAAGGGCCAGACATTCATACAGCGTCGGTCTCGATCTTGGTCTGCCCGTCGGCGTGTTGAGTGTGCTAGGCACTTTCGTCAGTATGCAGAACGCGCGGATGCTCAACTACCTGCTTGCCAAGCATGGCATTCCTTTTATAGAGCCGGCACAGTTCGCACAGCTTCCGCATTATCTGGCAGAACGCGGCGCTGTCATCTTCTTCGGCATGCCTCCTTATATTTACTGGCACACGAATCCGACGGTCGGGCGCATTCCGCCGCATCGCACGGACACGGGCAGCTACCTGGTGAGCGAGGTCTTCGGCGCGAGGTCGATGATCTTCGTCAAGGATGAGCAGGGTCTCTACACGGCTGATCCGAAAAAGGAGCGCCACGCCCGCTTCATCCCCAAAATCACCGTCGCAGAGTTGGAAGAGCTTGACCTTCAGGACGTGGTCATCGAACGCAGTGTCCTTGAGATGCTGAAGCACGCGACCTACAGGCGCTCCGTTCAGGTCATCAACGGCCTTGAGCGCGGCAACCTGACGCGCGCGCTCAACGGCGAGCACGTCGGCACGATCATCTACGCTGATTGACGAGCCTTAAGAAAAGAGTAGCGAGTCAATTTCAAATTGAGCAGGCAGCATATTAAGACTCACCACAGAGAAACAGAGCGCATAGAGATGACACAGAGAGTTAGAGATTCAAGCCTCCGTGTTGTCTCAGTGTCCTCTGTGTCTCTGTGGTGAACCTAAACTTACACATAGCTCAATTTGTAATTAACTACTAAGAAAGCTTTGTTCTCTATACCCGCACGAGAGGAAAACCGGATTGGCTGACGCACCAAAAACAGAGGATGGCCGACACCATCTCAATTCGATGCTGATGCGCGAGAGCCTCGTCGACAAAGACCTGCAAAGGTCTACGGAGACTCCTGTCTATCGCATGCTGCCGGAAGCGCACGTTATAAAGATCGGCGGGCGGTCAATCCTTGATGCTGGACGAGCGGTCGTGTATCCGCTGGTCGATGCTCTCGTTTCCTGCCTCGAAGATAAAAAGCTAATCATAGGGACGGGCGGCGGCGTACGCAGTCGCCATGTCTTCTCCATAGGGATAGACCTTGGGCTTCCCGTCGGAGTTCTCGCGCAACTGGCGGCCGCCGATGCGCTGGCGAACGCGCACATCCTTGGCACATTGCTGTCGCCCTATGGAGTGGTCGCCATCCCGCCGGAAATCTTCGGCCATCTTCTGCCGCTTTTTATACAGAGCGCGCCCGGCGTGGTCTTTAACGGCGTCCCGCCCTATTCGCTCTGGGAACATCCGCCAGCGGTCGGGCGTATTCCGCCGCATCGCACGGACGCCGGATCGTTCCTGCTCGCGGAATGCTTCGGCTGCAAAACTCTGACGCTCGTCAAGGATGTTGACGGACTCTACGACGTTGATCCGAAGAATCACATGGACGCGAGCTTTATACGCGAGATCAGCAGCTCCGAATTGAGAGCGCGCCGCTTCAAGACGCTCCCGTTCGACCGCGTGCTGCTCGATCTGCTGGACAACGCCAGATTGATAGATTCATTTCAGATCGTCAACGGCCTGCATCCGGATCGCATCGCCGCAGCACTCGAAGGCGAGCACGTCGGCACGATCATCTACGCGGATAAAGAGAGGCGTAGCTCTTAAGAAGAGTATCCTTTGCATTCATAACCGTGCGGCGCAACGCTGCGTAAGTATTTAGCGTCCCGTTGCCGAAAAGATTTATGCGGCAGGCACGACCTTTGAAATCGTGCCTGCCGCATTTTTATTTCTTACTTCACCCGTTTGGTCTTTGCGCTGCTCACTCTTTAACACTTTTGCAGCGGCATGGTGTTTTTGATCAAGGCGGCGGACGCGGGCGGATAAGTGGGAAGCGTCGTGCATGGGCCAACACCATTGCCGTCGTCCATAATGGTGACGTTGGTCATCATCCCCAAATCCTCGTGTATGAGGATGTGGCAGTGAAGGACATACTGGCCCGGATAGTTTAGAAAGCGCGTGCGAATCCTTAACTGTCCGATAGGCCCTGTATTGCCCGGATACTGCGAAGGAATAGCGACAGTGTCCTGCCATATCCAGTTACAGGGATTGGCCGGGTCTAGCGGCGGGACTTTGCGATCCGCCGGGTCAACCTCGAAATCAATCGTGCGACCGGAGAGCGTGCCGTCAGGGTTTTTTCCTCCGATCTGGAATGGATTGACGTGAATATGGAACGGGTGCGGGATGTCGTTCCCTTCATTTTGCAGCAGCCACTGCTCAGCCGTATTCAACTTCGCCACGATGCCAAGATCGTGAGGGGCATAGAACTTATCGTTGATCGAGAAGACTCCTCCTCCCGGCCCTCCTTTGTTCGCGGCCTTAAAGGTGACGACGCGCTCCTGCGGAACGGTGACGTTGGCAATCCCCTGTAGATAGTCCGGCCTATTGCCTGGGATGACTGCTGGTAGCTGTTCGACGGGCTCATTCGCGCTCGCTGGATAAACCTCTATGTAGGCGAGCACCTGCGTCGTTCGCATAGTGGGAGGGAGCGTCAACCCGACCTGCACCTTATCCGTCAGCGACGGGTTGAGATTGTAAGTAAAGCCGTCCTTGGGAAAACCGTCCTTGACCAGTACGTACTTGCCAGGCCCAGTCGTCGAGGACAGCGCCGCAGGGATGTTGATAAGAAAGTCCGCGCGATTTCCCGCCGCGATCAGGTGTTGACGCACGGGCTGCGGCGGAAAGCCGTAGAAGGAGATGCCGTCCACTGCAATCAGGTGCATAAGCGCGTTCTGTTTGACGAGCGCGGGTTTGACCAAACAGATGACATTATTCGCCGGATTGGGCGGGTTGGGAACGGTCGGGTCCTGTCCGCAATCAAAGATGTCCGTATCGTTGATGACGGCCTGCGGGTTGTTGCTCATCTTGATCAGGCGAAGCTTCATCAGCCCGCGCGGCGTGCCCGTCGCGTTGACGAAACGCCAGCGCTGCGTCTGCCCCGTCTTCATCTGAAGCGTCGGCCTGCACAATCCGTTGATAAGAAAACCCGCAGAGAATTGTGTCGTGCTCTGTTCCGTGTAGACGGGCGGTATCGCCGGGTTATTCGTGCCGGTCGGCGTAAAAATCACCTCCTGCATGAGGAATACTTTGTCACGATCATCCTGAACCAGCTCATGCCCGACGGGCTCGCGTATGACGAGCGTTCCGGCCATGCCGCTCGAAACCTGATAACCCGTAGAGCCGTGCGTGTGCGCGTGATACCAGTACGTGCCCGGCTCGTGAAAATCCGGCAGGACGATGCAATAGTTATTTCTTGCGCCCGGAGCAATGTCTGCCAGAACATCGTCGGACGAGAAAGTGATCTGGCTGGAATCGAGCGGCCCGCAGTTATCGGGCGCGGGCACGCAACGAAGCTTTCCGTTCGTCATGATGCTTGAAGGCGACACCAGCAGGCCGTGCGTATGCAGGTTGGTATGCATAAAACATTCCGCAGGCGTCGGCTGTGTCCCGTCCATCTTCATCTGCCCGCAGTGATCGCCGGACCAGGGCGAAACTTTAGGCAGCCTGTTGTTCATCACGATGCTCAAACGGCTGCCGGGATCGACGTACATCGTCGGGCCTGGAACAGCGCCGTTATAAATGGGTATCTGTCCATAGCTTGTTTCCCCGTCGCAGGTAAAGCGCCACGTGGTCATCTCGACATTCAGCGTGAGATTGAGCACGTTCTTACCATCGACGGTGCGAGCGAATGTTGCTTCGGGCTCTTTGAACGGCGGAGAAGCCGCCGAGGAGCTTTCGTTCAGCGCGCTCACCCTCGGCGCTCTTAATAGTGTTCGGCGACCAGTCTGACCTCCGCCTCCGCCGCGTCCTCTTCCTTGTCCACGACCGCTGCCCTGCCCGCTGCCCGGATGCTGACCCGGCGCAAGCTGCTCGGCGAGGATGACAGATGCTGCCGCGCCCGTTCCGAAGATCAGGAAACGACGGCGGCTCAAATCCGTTTCTTTCTTCACGCCTGAGTCCGTCTCTGCACGTGCGTCTTCTTCCGCTGGCTCGATCCCCTGGGCTTGAGAGATTTCGGGTGTGTTCTTTCGTTTCATCACAGAGTCTCCTTTGAAAAATAGAACAACGCTCAAACTGGCCGTGGAAGCGCTACTTCGGGAGCAAAGAGTTGGTTAACAGCTTTTAAGCCAGACCGCGTTCGGGCCTGGTTGAAGACAAGAGCTAAGGGTTTGTCTTTTCAATAGGAGTTGACGCGCCCGTGAAAAAAGGAAGTGCATTTTAAGCGCCCGGCATCGGACGCAAGGTTAAAGGACCGGGGAGTGCTGAGGCTTCCCCTATCCTTGATTCGACCTGAGTGATGATGAATGTGAAGGAGCTAAACTGCTGCCTGTCCTGACACAAGCCGGACAAAGCGGCGCGCCGCCCGTCATACGGGGCAAACGCGCGAGCCGCTTGTTAAGAGTTAAGAATGAGAGAGACCTTTGATACTACACTGAAACCAATCCGTGCGAGCGAGCCGCGTCGCGTTTAAGAGGGTTCAGTCCGCTCGCCGTCATGGCTTCGCAAGAAATAGTTTCACCGAACAGTGCGTGCGAGGTTTAGCTCGCGGGAGGCCCATGCTTTGCCAGCCGGAAAGCTTTGATCTTGTCACGCACACGCTGCTTGTGAAAAGCCTTGAGCCCTGTACGCTGATCGTCGTTGAGGACGCCGTGCGCTCCCTTCAGATGCCTGTAACGCATCTTGCGCAGATCGGCTTCGGCAGCGGCCAATGTGTCTATGGCCGCCATCACGTCCTGCTCAGAGGAATCATGATCTCTGGCAAGCGCGCGAAATCTGATCTTGGCTTTGTCCAGAGCCGCCCGAAGATCGACCTTCTCAAGCTCATACTCGACCTGCAATTTGCTCAGGCGGTCTTCCTGCTCTTCGGTCAGGTTATGCTCTTCGGAGTTGCGAAGCAGGTGGCCTACTCCTCCGACTTGCCGCAGAGACCCGCCGCGCGAAGCGCCCTGGCGATTAGGCCCACTGTGCCGAAAGTGCGACGGCTGTTGCTGCTCGCCCCCCGAATCGTCCTGAGCAGCGGCTGTGGATTGTTGCCCCATCCCTCTTCTCATGCCGAATTCTCCTTCCTCTTTTGGCTCGGAATTGAGTGTCGTTATTGTGGACTAACGCTATGAATCAGTCAATAGTAGCCCTCCAGGCAAAGCCGACACTCGCCCTTAATAAAACCATCGGCCTTGCGAAAACAGAATTGTTTACTTCGCTGTTTGTTGCTAGTATCTCGGCCACTTTCAGGATGGAGGTGGTTCGTGTGAGGTATCTCTGCTGCTCTCTCGCTTTCTTCTGCGGTCTCTTGTCGTCTGCGATTATTTTTTCACCTCATAACTCGACCGCCGCGCTCGCTCAGAAGTTCGAGCCAGGCTGTGATGTTCTTCCGTTTGAAAAAATCAAGCTCGCGCATCCGATTGATCAGACCTGTCCCGTTGGCGGAAGCGATGCTGGCCCGAGCGGGAATGCGCCGCACCGCTTGCAGAATGAGGCCAAGAACAATTTCTGCGCCACGGGGACTCCGCAAGCCGTCACCACTGATGCCTTCGAGCACCTGCAAACCATCGTCAACAACATGAAAGACCTGAAGTGGGGTGAAGCCGCGAGCCTTCCGCCGGACAGATCAGTCCTGAAGGGATTGAAGGTCATAGACAATGGGCGCAGCCTGACCATAGGCGAAGGCACAAAGGTCTCTTTCGTCGGTTTCGTGTTGGAAGCTGAGCATGACGATCTCGAAACGGGCGAGGACGTTAACTGTAACAAGCCCGGCAAGGAGAATAATGATATTCACATTTCGCTCCTTGATACACCGCCGCCGTCTTCGACGCCCGTTCCCAACTCTATACGATGCCAGGCCATCACCGCCGAGATCAGCCCGCACTACAGGCCAGCCGTCTGGGATGGATTCGATTCGGCAAAGTCGTTGAACGCGCTCAAAAATCGTCCAGTCAGAATCACCGGCACGCTGCTGTTCGACGCCGCGCACCGCCCATGCGAAAACGGCACGCCGTCAGGGAAAAATCCCGTGCGCATCTCGGTCTGGGAGATTCATCCCGTTTACGCGATTGATGTTTGCAAGAACAATAAGCTTTCAAATTGCAGTATTAGCGACAATACGGCGTGGACGCCTTACGAGCAATTTGCTGCCACGGTCAATCAATAAACTCTAGTCGCATCATGCGCTAAAGCGACTGCTCGTCTTAAACTCACGTGAGCTTTAAGGCAGTCGGCTAAAGCTGTTTTTGACAGACCCGTTTGAGACAATCTATAGTCAACTCTCTGGCGGCGGTTTTCTTCAACTCGCAAGCGATGTTATTCAATCACAATCTGATCACGCAGCTTCAGGAAAGACGCGAGGAGTTTATCTCTTTCGATCATGTGCTGCGCCATGACTTGAGCAATTGTGCTGAGCGTCTATCGCGCATCGGTGCGCGCAACGCAGATGAGATAGGGCAGCGCGCACGCGTCGCGCCCTCACCCGGCGCTGTGCCTTCCAGAGAACTGGATGAAGCGCGCTCGCCTGTCCTTGCCTTCGGCAAAGAGTGGCATTCACATGAAGAGGCGCGACGCTGGGCGCTGGATATACTTTTCGACCGCGTGACGGGCGCTGCCGATGGCAGCCAGTACCTGCCCGGACGCGAGATCACCCTACCCATAGCCGCCGTGCAGGTAGCCTTCTTTGAGAATCCTCATACCAGAGAGGGAAAGTACACAAAAGAAGCGCAAATCTCTCTGATTACTCCCGAAGAGATTATGCAGGGCGGGACGGATGTTGATTCTCTAGTTTCCCTGCGTCGCTTTACGGAAGAGACGAAAGCGCTACAGAATTTTCTCAAACGTCATGCGGGCTGGCGCGAGCGTGGCGCTCGCATGCCTCTGGGGCTTTTCGATGGAACGCTGCTGATCTCTTACGCGCGCCCGCGCAATCGTGTGCAGGACAGCTATGTCGAAACCGTCATCGAGTTGATCGCGCTCTCACGCGAGACGGGAGTTCCACTGGTCGGCTACATCGATTACAGCTTTGCGCGCGATCTGGTCAATCTCATGGAAGTCCTGGGAGAATGGAAAAGCTCTTACGCGGTTTACGATGCGCAAATCCTTCGCGCGGATTTTAAAGGCGGGCCACTCTTGAAAGCCTGGGGCGATAGGACAAGCTTTTTTTATTGCGAGCGCGAAGGTCTGGGCGATAATTTTCTGGACGAGAACGGAGACCCGCTGGTCGGATTTACTTACCTGCAAACGACCGGCGACGGAATGCCCGCACGGCTTGATATTCCCTCTTGGGTCTTTGAAGCGGGTCTGCTTGAAGAAGTGATCGATACGGTGAGGGCCGAATGTGTGGTCGGCAACGGTTATCCTTACGCGCTTGAGACGGCGGACGCCGCGGCTGTTATCAATGCGCAGGATCGCGCACGCATACTGCATGCCTTGCAGGAGTTCGCCGAGCGCGAGAAGCTGGACTTTCGCATCTCGCGCAAAGCGATGAGCAAGTCGCGGCGACGTTAACCCCTCAATCAATCCAGCTCATTTTCAATCAAGATAATTTTCAATCCAGCCTTTTGAGAAACGCCAGCACTTGACGATTAAACTCTTCCGGCTGCTCCATGTTTGGCAGATGCGCAGTGCCTTTGATGACGACCTTCTGCGCGCCTGAAATCTGTTCACTGAGAAGGGCTGCGGCCGCCTGTGTCTTCTGTGTATCCAGATCACCGATGACGACCAGAGTGGGAACGCGAATCTCTTCGAGCTTACGGGCGGCGGGCGGTTCGAGCTGAAGCTCTGTGCCCAGATCGGCTGGCGTCCTTAAGGCTATGAGATTCATTTCGCGCACTCGCTCGCGCACACTCCCATCGACCTGTTCGGGTGTGCGCGCGTGCCCGTCAACCCAGATTCGCAGCTCCAGCTCGTTCACGCGCTCAACGTCACCAGCGCTCTCGGCCTCTTCCAGCTCCAACAATTCCTTTGGCTGCTCGCCAGAGAACGCGAAGCCGCCCACGGCGCAAGCGACGAGGACGAGCGCCTTC